>DASSOC010000088.1:0-1147 GCA_035700965.1 Solirubrobacterales bacterium | reverse complement strand
GCCCAAGGCCCCCACCCGCAAGGAACGCGCCCAGGCCGAGGCGCAGGCCCGTGGCCTGGACACCTCCGGCACCGTCGCCCAGATCGAGGCCCGCATCGCCGAGCACGACGCCGCCCAGAACGACGGCAGCGACGGCGAGGGGGACTCCGAAGGCGACTCCGCCGACGACTCCGAGGACGCCGATGCCGAGGGCTCCGACGAGGACGCCGACAGCGACAACGAGTAAGGCAGGAGGGCAGCCATGACCATCCGGTCCATTACCAAAACCGCCGACCTGAAACCGTGGCTGCCCTCTGACTACTCGGCCACCGGCTGGGACGACACCCAGATCCAGGCCGCGCTCGACGCCGGGCACCACCCCCGGCTGATCGCCGCCGAGATCTGGGATGACTTCGCGCTCACCGTGGACGACGCCGCCGAGACCAGCGGCGAGAAGGTCGTGGAGTCCTGGAAGAACGTGGATCTCCAGGTGGCCTACAAGGAACACATGAGCCCGCGTGAGTACGCCCAGGCCGTCGCCCGCTTCCACCGGGCACGCGGCCCGGTCAAGGGCGTGCAACTGTCCTCCCCCACCCCGCAGGCCGGGTCCACCAAGGGCCTGCCTGAGCCCTACGTGTGGGAGGCCGACCGGCGCGATCCGGGGAGGATCAAGTGAGCCTGCCCGGAAGCAACGCCACCGTCACCATCGAGCACCTGACCCAGGCCCCCGGCCCGCACGGCGGCAAGATCCCCGGCCAGCCCGACCAAACCTTCACTGAGGAGGCGGTCATCGACCGGCCCTCCGCCCAGGTCTCCACACTGTGGAAGGTCGTGGTCGCTGGCGACTACTCCCAGATCGCCAAGGGGCCAGCCGAATGGCGGCTCACCGACGACCGGGGCCGGATTTACACCCCCACCCGCGCCACCTACCGCCCGCCCATCGACCGCATCGGCGAGTCCGAGCACACGCTCCTGTTTGCCGAGCAGGTCGGGGAGGTCGATGTTCGCCAGGAGGTGTGACATGCCCGCCAAGTTCAACCGCAACCCCCGGCTCGGCGCGGAGATCGCCAAGCACTTCGGCCAGTTGATCGAGCAGGGCGGCTTCGTCGCCGTCCGTGGAGCCAAGCGCCGCGCCCCGGTGGACACCGGCACCCTGCGCAACTCCCTG
>DASSOC010000087.1:0-24749 GCA_035700965.1 Solirubrobacterales bacterium | reverse complement strand
GGGCCGAAGCTCTTGACGACGCCGCTCAGCTCGATTGCCGCCATCGGTCCCGATGCTTGCACGACGCCGCTGCCGGCGCGGCGCGCCGCCTGGGAGACTGCCGCGATGCTCGACGAGCGCTGGATCCGGTCGCTGCACGTGGAGTCGATGCGCCACGCGGACCTGCACGAGGAGCGCGAGCCGCACGTTCTCTTCCAGGCCTCGACGATCGGGGCGCTGCTCGACGGTGCCTTCGAGGGCGACCTCAGCTTCGGCGAGCTGGCCGAGCACGGTGACCTCGGCCTCGGCACGCTCAACCATCTCGACGGTGAGATGGTCGCGATCGACGGCGAGTTCTTCCGCGCCGACGTCGACGGGAAGGTGACCCCGGTCGGGCCGCAGGAGCGGACGCCGTTCGCCGTCGTCACCGCGTTCGAGCCGACGGTGGAGGAGCGACTGGGCGACGCCGAGCTCTCCCACGAGGAGCTGCTGGAGCGGCTTGGCCGCCTCGTTCCCGCCGGCGCCACGACCTGCGCGATCCGCCTCGACGGCCGCTTCGATCTCGTCCGCGCCCGCTCGGTCCCGCGTCAGGAGCCGCCCTACCGGCCGCTGACCGAGGTCGTCGCCGCGCAGCACGTCTTCGAGCTGCGGCAGGTCGAGGGGTCGATGATCGGCTTTCGCTTCCCGACCTACGTCGAGGGGATCGAGGTCGCCGGCTATCACCTGCACTTCATCAGCGCCGACCGCAGCCGCGGCGGCCACGTCCTCGGCTCGCGCTCGCGCGGACTGCGCGTCCGCCTCGACCCCGCGAACGACCTCCACGTCGAGCTGCCGCCGCAGATCGACCTCACCGACCCGGCGCTGGCCGCCCAGACCCACGCCGCGGTCGAGCTGGTCGAGCGCGCCGGCTGAGAACGCACTTCTCTCCGCATAGCGGAGAGAAGTGCGTTCTCAGCAGCGGCGGTAGACGATCCAGGACTCGTTGCGGGCGACCTCGCGGAAGCCGGGCGGCACCGGCAGCGAGAGCTTCGTCGGGTCGTTGGGGTCGAGGATGAAGTTGTGGATCACGAACGGGCTCGCCGGCTTGACGAAGTAGCCGCGTTCGGGGGTGCCTTCCTCGCTGGCGCTGACGATCCGGGTCGGCTCGATTTCGAGACCGAAGGCGAGGCGCGGGACGGCGCGGTGGTTGGGCACGGCGATCTTGCCGCAGGGCGGCTCGAAGGCGCCCGCGTCGACCAGGTCGGTGAGGTCGTTCTCGATCCGGCCCTGATCGGTCAGGTCAGTGTTGACGGTCGAGTCGAGGTCCCACTGGTTCGGCAGCCAGAGCACGAACATCAGCAGGACGACGCCGGCGAAGAGCTGCCAGCGGCGCCGCCAGGGATGGCCGGGCGCGAGCAGGCGCCAGCCGAGCAGGCCGACGGCGACGAAGATCGCGAGGATCGCCGCCGCCAGCATCGTGTAGCGGGCGAGGATCGCCAGGCCCGCGGCGCCGAGGAAGGCGAAGCCCAGCAGGGCGAGGGCGGCGGCTACCAGGCCGAGGGCGGAGCGGCGGCGCAGGAAGGCGAAACCAAGGACGGCGCCGCCGAGGGCGCCGACCATCCCCGGCCATTGCAGCACTTCGCCGAGCGCGCGGGGGCCGTAGAGGAGGAGGTCGACCGGGCCGGTCTTGCGTTCCAGCGTTTCGACGGTCGATTGGGTGCCGGTCAGCGAGTAGAGGGGGTGGCCGGTGGTGATCGCGTCAAATGTGATCCAAAGGATCGGTCCGGCTAGAGCCAGCGCCGCCAGCCAAGTCAGCTCCCTCGCCTCACGCTCCCCCCGCCACCCCAATTCCCACCCAAAGGCCGCCGCGAGGGGCCGAAATGTCGCCTCCTCCCCGCCGACGGGACGATAAGTCTCACCAGCTTGGTCAAATCGGCCCGTCGGCCCGCGGGATTTGTCATTTCGGCCCGTCGGTCGTAGGGCAAAGGCGAGCCAGAGCCAGTAGGCGATCGCGAAGCCCCAGGCCTCGGGGCGGAGGAGGCCGGCTAGGGCGAGGAGGGTTAGGACGGGCCAGCCCGCCCGGGAACGCTTGGCCTCGATCGTGAGGGCACCCAGGCAGAGGGCGATGTAGGGGAGGTCGACGTAGGCACGCAGGCCGTTGGAGAGGAAGGGGGCGCGGGTGAGGACGATCGCCGCGGCGAGGATCCCGATCCAGCGGTCGAACCAGATCGTCCCGAGGCGGTAGACGAGGTAGCCGCAGAGGGCGAGCGAGACGTAGGCGACGACCATCGTCACCGTGATCGCGCCGTCGCCGATCGGAGTCGTCACCAGGCCGAGCAGGTCGGCGAGCGGGTGGGGGGTCGGCGGCAGGGCGGCGCCGTAGTCGGGGCTGACCCCGTGGGCGAGTTCGCGCCCCCAGACCAGCGCGTAGATCGTGTCGTAGTTGGGGAATCCGACCGGGAAGACGAGCAGCAGCGCCGCCGTGATCGCGGCGACCCAGGCGGCGGGCGTCAGCCAGTTGCGGGCCCCCTTCGGCACCTGCGGCACGGTATCGGTGCGGCGGCGGCGGAGGCAGGCGAGTTTGCGAACCAGTGGTTGGGAAAGGCGCCTAACGGCCTCCGGGGGGCGCCGCTTGCCCGTGGATACACTGGCTCGACAGCGCATGAGCGAGTCGACTTCCCTCTACCGTCGCCACCGTCCCGGCTCCTTCGACGAGGTCGTGGGGCAGACCCACGTCGTCCGCACCCTGCGCAACGCGGTCGAGCAGGGCAAGGTCCACCACGCCTACCTCTTCGTCGGCTCGCGCGGCACCGGCAAGACCTCGATGGCGAAGATCCTCGCCCGCTCGCTGAACTGCGAGCGCGGCGGCCCGACGGTCACCCCCTGCGGCGAATGCGAGTCGTGTGTGACGATCGCCGCCGGCACCTCGATCGACGTGATCGAGATGGACGCCGCCTCCAACCGCTCCGTCGACGACGTCCGCGACCTGCGCGAGCGGGTCGCCTACGCGCCCGCCGGCGGCCACTGGAAGGTCTACATCCTCGACGAGGCCCACATGCTGACCAAGGAGGCCTGGAACGCCTTCCTGAAGACGCTCGAGGAGCCGCCGCCGAACACCGTCTTCGTCCTCGCCACCACCGAGTCGCACAAGGTGATGGCGACGATCGCCGACCGCTGCCAGCGCTTCGACTTCCAGCGGCCCTCGCTGGAGCAGATCTCCGAGGTGCTGAACCGGGTCGCGGCGGCGGAGTCGATCGAGGTCGACGAGGGGGCGACGGCGATGATCGCCCGCTCGGCCCAGGGCAGCTTCCGCGACGCGCTCGGGACCCTCGACCAGCTGGTTGCCTTCGGCGGCAGCCAGGTCGAGTTGAAGGACGTGCTGGAGATGCTCGGCGCCGCCGACGCCGATCTCCTCTTCGAGGCGGTCGACGCGGTGATCGCCGAGGACCCGAAGGGGGTCCTGCTCGGGGTCGAGAGGATGGCCCGCTCCGGCCGCGACCCCTCGCAGTTCGCCCGCGACCTGCTCGCCCATCTGCGCCACCTGCTGATCGCTCAGACGACCGGCGAGGTGCCGACCACCTTCGTAGTAACCGCCACCGACACCGCGCGGATGCAGACTCAGGCTGGCGCGATCAAACCCGCCAACCTGCTGCGAACGATCGACGAGCTGGCCGATGCGCTCACCGCCGTCCGTGAGGGCGACGATGCGCGGCTGGCTGTCGAGATAGCCCTCCTCAAGGCCGCCCGACCTGATCTGGACCCCGATACGGCTGGGCTGCTTCGCCGCATCGAGCGGCTTGAGGCTGGAGGGACGGGGGCGCCTCGGCCCGCGGGTCCTGCCGCCGTAGGGGACCCACCCTTTCCTGCAACTACGCAGGAGAGGGTCTCCCCTACGACGTCACCCACGGGAGAGGCCGCACCAGCTGACGACCCACCCCACGCCGAAGGGGAAGAGACCGCAGCCGTCCCTGCGACTGGGGCCGAGGCTGTAGCTGCCCCAGCGCTTGACCCTGAGCCGTCCGCAGCTGCGGATTCTCCAGCGGGTGGCGCCGATTTGGGGGACCACCCCCCGCCGGTTGCGGGGGGTGGTGGAACCAAATCGGCGACAGGACCCGCCGGCCAGGAGCCATCGTCCGCCGGTCCGGGCGACCTCTCCTTCGAGGAGATCCAGCAGGTCTGGCCCGCCGTCCTGCAGAAGCTGGGCGAGACCGCCCCTGCCCTCGCCGCCACCTTCGAGGGCGCCCGCCCCGTCAGCTATGACGACTCGGGCCTCCAGGTCGGGTTCCCGCCCGCGATGACCTTCAACAAGAAGAAGGCCGACAGCGCCGAGCGGCGGGACACCCTGGCCGCTGCCTTCGCCGCCGTCACCGGGGTCGGCCTGCGGCCGACGTACGTGATGTTGTCGGAGGAGGATGAGGGACCGCCGCCGGATACGCCGGCGCCGGGCAGTGACGAGGTTGACGAGGAAGAGCTGCTGGAGCGGCTGAAGAGCGAGTTCGACGCGGAGGAGGTCACCTAAGTGGCGCGAGGAGGCGGACCCGGAGGCTTCGACATCCAGGGCCTGATGAAACAGGCGCAGCAGATGCAGGCCGAGATGATGGAGGCGCAGGAGAAACTGAAGGACGAGGTCGTCGAGGCGAGTGCCGGCGGCGGCATGGTCAAGGTCAAGGTCGGCGGCGACATGACCCTGCGCGAGATCGCCATCGACCCCGAGGCGATCGACCCCGAGGACGCCGAGCTGCTCCAGGAGATGGTGCAGGCCGCCGTCAACGAGGGGCTGCGCGCCGCCCAGGAGCTCGCGGGCTCGAAGATGGGCGGGATCACCGGCGACCTCGGCGGCGGTCTCGGCGGGATGCTGGGCGGTTGAGCGAGGGACCGGCACCGCTCGCGCGCCTCGTCACCGAGCTCTCGCGCCTGCCGGGGATCGGCCGGCGCACCGCTGAGCGGCTCGCCTTTCACCTCCTGCGCGCGCCCGACGAGGAGGCTTTCGCCCTCGGCGACGCGATCCGCGAAGTCAAGGAGAAGGTCGGCCTCTGCGAGGAATGCTTCAACCTCGCCGAGGGGCCGCTATGCCGGATCTGCGCCGACCAGAACCGCGACCGGGCGACGATCTGCGTGGTCGAGGAGCCCGCCGACGTGATCCCGATCGAGCGCACCCATGAATACCGCGGCCTCTACCACGTCCTCGGCGGGGCGCTCTCCCCGATCGACGGCGTCGACGCCGAAGACCTGAAGATCGGCGAGCTGCGGCGCCGGGTCGAGCGGGGCGGGATCGGCGAGGTGGTGCTGGCGACCAATCCCACCACCACCGGCGAGGCGACCGCCCTCCACATCGCCGACCTGCTGCGCGGCCAGGTCACCGTCACCCGGCTCGCCAGCGGGCTGCCGGTCGGCGCCGACCTCGAGCACGCCGACGAGGTAACGCTGGGCAAGGCGCTCGCCGGCCGCAGAAGTCTGGAATAAGCGGCCGACTGACATCCGTCCTGGACGATCGTCGCTGCGCAAATAGCGACGATTCCGCGATCCTGCGTCCGCTCGATCCGGCAAGGTCGTCCTTGTGACGGATCGGTCGCATAACGGAGGGGGCGGGGACGGAAGCTCACCCCCGGGCCGGATCGCCCTCAAGGTCGCGGCGATGCATGCCGATCTCCTCAGCAACTTGCACGAGGAGATTGGAAGCAATGGGGAGGTCTTCGCCGATGCGGCGCAGCGACTGGCGGTCGAGTTCGGGTCGGTGGCTGCTGCGGCGGTTGACGCTGCGAGTGGCGCTCACGGGCACCTGGGTGACGTTCGCCGGAGCAACAGCGGGGAGGCTCCGGCGAACGTCACCCAGGCGCCCGGGGACGGCAGCGGGGCATTGGTCCCCGAACAACCGGAAGAACTTCCCAGCCTCTACCGGCCCGGTCACATGCGGCGCCGGCTGGAGCAGTTGCTGGAGACGAACCGGCGCCACGGGCATCCGTTCGGGCTTGCCGTGTTTGACGCTTCCGGCCCGGGCACGAGGCCCGGTGACGTCGCCGGCGGACAGGAGACGGTGCTCTCGATCGTCGGCGCCGCCCTGCGGGACAGCATCCGCATCGTCGACGAAGCCTTTCGCCTGGAGGAGGAGGCGATCTGTGTGCTCGCCCCCGACACCGGCACCGTCGAAGGGGTGCAGATGTGCGAGCGGCTGCTGCGGCAGCTCGACGAGCTCGAGCGGGCGGGGGGATTGCGAATCGCGGTTTCGGCCGGCGTTGTCGCCTGTCCTGATCACGGCGCCGACGCCGACCAGCTTCTGCACAAGGCCGACGCGGCGATGTGGCGGGCGCGCTCGGTAGGGCAGCCGGTCGGGGTCGGCGCTTTGCAAGATCGCTAACAGGTTCTGCGAAATCTGTCGATAACTGGTGTAAACCCGGCAATCGGGTGGGAGAATCCGCTGCACTGACGAAAGGCCCCGCACCGGGACCCGCTCGACTTCTCGATCCAATGCCAGGAATCCGCACCAACGCCGCCGCCGAAGTTCTCGGTGTAAGCCCCAACACGCTCCGCAGCTGGGAGCGGCGCTACGGCTATCCAAAGCCGAAGCGGACCGTCGGCAACCACCGCAACTACGAGCTGGTGGAGCTGCAGGCGCTGCGCGATGCCCTCACCGAGACCGGCAACATCTCCTCGGCGATCGAGCTGGCGCGCCAGCGGCAGGCGGCGCCGGCAAGCGACGGCAGCCTGCTGAGCGCCTTCGAGAGCTTCGACGAGGCCGCCGCCGACCGCGCGATCGAGGAAAGCCTCGCCCTGCGCTCGCTCGAGCGCACGGTCGAGGAGCTGCTGCTGCCGGCGATCGACAAGCTCGCCGCCGACTCCGAAAGGGAGGCCGAGCTCGAGTTCGCCTCGCGCTGGGCGACCGGCTGGCTGCACGGCGCCCGCCGCCTCGCCTCCGCCGCCTCCCGGCCGGCCGGGATCCTGCTGCTCGACTCCAGTCACGGCCAGGGGGCCGAGGAGGTCCACACCCAGGCCCTCGACCTCGCTCTGCGCCGCGCCGGGTTCCGTGTCCTCGTCCTCTCCAACGAGCTCGGCGACGAGCGTCTCGGCCGCGCCCTCGGCGCCCTCGACCCGACCGCGATCGTCCTCTGCGGGCCCGGCGCCGACACCCAGGGCGCGGTCCGGCTGGTCCGCAAGATCCGCGAGCTCGGCTTCGTCGCCCCGCTCTACGGCTTCCGCGCCGACGGCCTGATCGGCGCCGCGGTGCCTTCGGCCGGCAGCGCCCCCAGCGAAGTGACGGGGATGCTGAACTCGGATCTGCGCCGCCGCGCCGTCCAGGCCTTCGCCTGAGGCGGCCTGACCGGCGCATTTCGGCGTCCTCGGTCGCTTGTGCGGAGCACACGGCGCTCCCTGCGTCCTTGAACTGCTTGGTTAGGCCGCCTCAGGCCTCTGGCTAGTCGAGGAAGATCAGCACCGAGGTGACCAGGGCGAGAACGATGCCGCTGGCGGCCAGCGCTCGCAGCGGCCACTTGGGCGCTTCGCGGAAGCGTCCCTCGCGCAGCGCCTTTTCCATCGCCTCCCGCTCGGCGGTCCCGTAGGCGATCGTGAAGATGCCCCAAAGCGCGAAGCCGACGCCGGTGATGACGTAGGGCCACCGCAGGGCGCTTCCGCTCAGCTCCGGCACCACCCGGCCGACACCCAGGGCGACGGCAAGCGCCGTCAGCCCGGTCCGCCACCAGGCAAGCTGCGTCCGCTCGCTTGCGAGAAAAGTGCGGCGGCTGGCATCGACCAGCTGCGCCGGGTCCGCCTCGGGTTTCAGCGGCTGCCGTGAATCGGCCATCCCCGAACTGCATCAAATTTCGGCCCAGCAGGCAGGAAATTCGATGCAGTTCGCTTATCGGGGCTGGGGGACCGGCTCGGTCTCGCTGATCCCCCAGCGTTCGTGCAGGCGCCGCAGCGGGGCCGGCGCCCACCAGTTCCACTTGCCGAGCAGCTCCATCAGCGAGGGGACGAGCAGGGCGCGGATCACGCTGGCGTCGATCAGCACGGCCAGCGCCGTGCCGACGCCGTTCTCCTTGATGAAGATGATCTTCGAGGTCGCGAACGCGCCCATCGCGACCGCGAAGAGCAGCGCCGCTGCGGTGACGATGCGGCCCGTGCGCTCCAGCCCGATCGCCACCGACTCCGAATCGGAGGCGCCGTTGTCGCGCGCCTCCTTGATTCGCGAGAGCAGGAAAACCGCGTAATCCGTCGAGAGCCCGAAGGCGACGGCGAAGAGGAGGATCGGCATCGTCTGCTCGATCGCCCCCGGGCTGGAGTAGGAGAGGAAGCCTTCGAGCCGGCCGTCCTGGAAGATCAGCACCAGCAGACCGAAGACGGCGCTGAGGTTGAGGAAGTTCATGATCAGCGACTTGACCGGCAGCACCACCGAGCCGGTCATCAGGAAGAGGATCACCAGGGTCGCCACGATCACGATCGCCAGCGCGTAGGGGAGGTGGCGGGTGAGGCTCGCCTGGAAATCGACGAAGTCGGCGGTCGCGCCGCTCACCAGCGCGGTCGTGCCGGATGGCTCGGGCAGGTTGCGGATTGCCCGCACCGTTGCTTCGCTCACTCCCTCGGCGAAGGGGTGGGTGGAGATCGTCTGCAGCGCGGTGACGCCCGGCGCGAGCGGCTGCGGCGGCAGCACCTGGGCGACGCCGGGAACCGCGCGGACCTCGGCGGCGAACCGCGCCGCCGCTTTCGGTCCGCCCCCTTCGAGGTCGATCCAGATCGGGCTTTCGCGATAGGGCGGGAACTCTTCGCTGATTGTGTCGTAGGCCTGCCGGGCGCTGGCCGAGCCCGGCAGCACGGTCGGGTCGACGGTGTTGAACCTGATGCTGAGGAAGGGCAGGCCGAGGAGGATCAGGAACAGGGCGCTGAGCGTCGCCACCGGGATCGGCCGCCGCATCACGAAGCGCGAGAGCCGGTACCAGAAGCCCGCCTGCGCGGGCCGGGCGTCGGTTTCGGCGCGGCGCTGGAGGAACTTCGGCGCCCCGGCGTTGACGCGGCTCCCCAGCAGGGTCAGTACCGCCGGCAGCACGGTCAGCGAGATCGTCGCCGCGAACAGCGCCACCAGGGCGCCGCCGAGCCCCATCGAGTAGAGGAAGCGCTGCGGGAAGACCAGCAGCGAGGCGAGCGCCGCCGCCACCGTCAGCGAGGAGAAGAAGACGGTCCGCCCCGCGCTCGCCAGCACCCGCCGCATCGCCGCCAGGCCCGGACCGTCCTTGGCGATCTCCTCGCGGTAGCGGGAGACGATGAAGAGGCTGTAGTCGATCGCCAGGCCGAGCCCGAGCGCCGTGGTCAGGTTGAGGGCGAAGATCGAGATCGAGGCGAATTCGCTGGCGATGCGCAGGATCAGGAAGGTGCCGACGATCGCCAGGCCGCCGATCATCAGCGGCAGCACCGAGGCGACGAGGCTGCGGAAGAAGAGCAGCGAGAGCCCGAAGAGGAGCGGGAAGGCGAGCATCTCGGCCATCCGCAGGTCCTTCTCGACCTGCTTGTTGACCTGCTCCTGGGCGATGGCGGGGCCGCCGACCAGCACACCCTCGTGCGCGGCGAGCTGATCGGCGATGTCAGCGCCGCTTTCCTGCGCCTGCTTGTCCTCCGTCGATTTCAGGGCGACGGTGAAATAGGTGGAGTCGCGGTCGCGGGAGACGAAGGCGGGGGAGCGGGTGTCGTAGTAGCCGGTCACCGAGGCGACGTCGCTGCGTTCCCGCGCTTCGTTCTCCAGCGCCTCGACCCGGTGCCGCGTCGCCGCTGCGGCGACCGGCGCATCTTCGACCACGGCGACCACCGCCGGCACCCGCAGCCCCGCTTCCTCGAGCCGGTCCATCGCCTTCACGGTCTCGGTCGCCGGATCTTCGGCGCCGTAGGGGTCGAGCTTGGAGGCGACGCCGCCGCCGAGCGCCGCGGCGAGGAAGAAGAAGCCGATCGCGACGAGGCCGATGCGGCGGGCGTTGCCGTCGGCGAGCCGGGCGAGAGAGTCGAACATCAGCTGCTCCTTTCGGCGGGGGCGGCGCGGATCCGGTCCTCCATCCGCTCGCACCAGTCGGCGAACCACTCGGTGAACTCGAGCCCTCCCTGCAGCACGATCAGCGGGAAGGGGTCCTTGGTCGCGTCTTTCGTCTGCCCGAGTGCGCGCAGCTGCTGGTGCACCGCCAGCCGCCGCTCGCGCATCTGGCGCAGGATCGCCAGCGCATCCGCCCGCGGCAGCGCCTCGGCGAAGAACAGCTTCAGCAGCCCTTCGTCGCGCATCTCGAAGGTCCGCGGCGGCTCGCGCAGCCAGGCCCGCAGCTCCTCCTCGCCGTCGGCGGTGATCTCGTAGACGGTGCGGCGGCGGCCCCCGGTGGGGGCGTCGGAGCCGACGATCAGGCCCGCCTCGGCGAGGCGTTTCAGCTCCGGGTAGATCTGGCCGTAGCTGGCCGCCCAGAAGAAGCGGGTGGTGTTGTCAACCAGAGCCTTGATCTCGTAGCCGGAGCGAGGCTCTTTGCGGACCATGCCGAGGATCACGTAGGCGGTCGGGCTCAATTCCATATGTCGGGAATATATATCAGATCGATATATCTAAAAGGGCGATTGCGGATGGCTTAAGGTCAACGCGACGGCAACGGAGAACCTGAGGAGGAGTTGCAGATGTCGCTGGATCAGAGCAAGGTCGGCCGGGTCGTGGCCGAACAGATGGAGGCGATCGAGAACGACTACGGCGACGATTGCGAGATCGGCGACGTCTGCACGATCGTCGAGGTGGTCGGCCCGCACGGCTCCCACGTCCGCGTGCGCAGCAGCGACATGCGCCCCCACAGCGGCCTCGGCCTGATCCGGATGGCCGAACAGGCGATGCTCGGCAACCTCGGCGGCACGGCGGAGTAGCCACCCTCCGACGGGCCGAAATGTCCACCCTCCCGGGCCGACGGGCCTATTTGTCCTTCCTGGTGAGACTTTTCGGCCCGTCGGCAGCCGTGAGTCGACTGTTCGGCCCGTGAACGGCGACTATCCTCAGGGGTCGATGAGCGGAGACCGATCGGACATCGTCGTGATGAAGTTCGGCGGCACCTCGGTCGCCGGCGCCGAGCAGATCAAGCGCGCGGCGGCGCGGATCGTCGCCGCCCGCGAAGCCGGCAATCGCGTCGTCGCCGTCCTCTCCGCCCGCGGCAAGACGACCGACGAACTGGTCGCCCAGGCGCTCGAGATCTCCGAGCGTCCGGTAGCCCGCGAGATGGACATGCTGCTCTCGACCGGCGAGCGGATCTCCTGCGCGCTGGCGGCGATGGCGATCCACGACATGGGACACGAGGCGATCTCGCTGACCGGGTCGCAGGCGGGGATCGTCACCGACTCCTCCCACACGAAGGCGCGGATCATCGACGTCCGCGCCGACCGCATCAGCCAAGCCCTCGACCAGGACAGGATCGTCCTCGTCGCCGGTTTCCAGGGGGTCTCGACCGACAGCCGCGACGTCACCACGCTCGGCCGCGGCGGTTCCGACACCACCGCGGTGGCGCTGGCCGCCGCGCTCCGCGCCAGCGTCTGCGAGATCTACACCGACGTCTCCGGCGTCTACAGCGCCGACCCGCGGATCGTCGCCGACGCCCGCAAGCTGCCGGTCGTCTCGTTCGAGGAGACGCTGGAGATGGCCGCCTCGGGGGCCCGGGTCCTGCAGCTGCGCTCGGTCGAGTACGCGCGCAACCACGGCGTGCGGATCCACTGCCGCAGCAGCTTCGAGGACGGTCCCGGTACCCTCGTCGTCTCGGAGGAAGAGACCATGGAGAACCCTTTCGTCACCGCAGTCACCCATTCCGACGCCGAGGCCCGCGTCACCCTGACCGGGCTGCGCGACGAGCCCGGCGTTGCCGGCCGCGTCTTCGGCGCCCTCGCCGAGGCCAACGTCAACGTCGACGTGATCATCCAGAACGAGCCCGTGGGCGACGACAAGCTCGCCGACCTCTCCTTCACCGTCGACCGCGCCGACCTGCCGACCGCGCAGGACACGATCGCCGCCCTCGGCGACGTCTCGGTCGCCGTCCTCACCGACGAGCAGATCGGCAAGGTCTCGATCGTCGGCGCCGGCATGCGATCGCACCCAGGCGTCGCCGCCAAGGTCTTCCGCGTCCTCGGCGACGAAGGGATCAACATCGAGATGATCTCCACCTCCCCGATCAAGATCTCGTGCGTCATCCCCGCCGGCCGCGTCGCCGACGCCGTCAACGCCCTGCACGAGGCATTCGACCTCGGCGCCGACGCGATCCAGCCCGAGGACCCGACCGGCCCGGATCACCGGCCGACCGTAGCCGGCTAGCGCTTCGGTCATACTCGGGGCAATGGCCGGCGACGGATGCAGAGTCGGGGTGCTGGGGGCGACGGGGCTCGTCGGGACGACGATCCTCGAGCTGCTGGCCGACCGCGAGTTCCCGGTCGCCGAGCTGAGACTGCTGGCCTCCGAGCGCTCGGCCGGCAAAGTGATCGAGTGGCAGGGGGAAGCGCTGAGCGTGCAGGCGGTCGGCGAGGAGTCGATCGAGGGGCTCGACCTGGTGCTCTCCTCGGCGGGCGGCTCGGTCAGCGCCGAGTGGACGCCGAAGCTGGTCGCGGCGGGGGCAACCGTCGTTGACAACACCAGCTACTGGCGCATGCACGACGACGTGCCGCTGGTCGTCTCCGAGGTCAATCCCGAGGCGCTGGCCGGCCACAAGGGGATCATCGCCAACCCGAACTGCTCGACGATGCAGATGGTCGTCGCCCTGAAGCCGCTCCACGATGCGGCCGGGATCGAGCGGCTCGTGATCTCCACCTACCAGGCCGTCTCCGGCACCGGCAAGGCGGCGATCGACGAGCTGAGCGCCCAGGCGCGGGCGCTGGTCGGCGGCTACGAGGTGCCGGCGCCGCAGGTCTACCCGCACCAGATCGCCTTCAACGTCCTCGCCCAGGCCGGCAGCTTCGCCGCCGGCGACGACCACACCGACGAGGAGCGCAAGCTGATCAACGAGACCCGCAAGATCCTCGGCGACCCCGAGATCAAGGTCAGCGCCACCTGCATCCGGGTGCCGGTGGTGACGGGCCATTCCGAGGCCGTCAACGTCGAAACCCGCGAGCCGCTGGAGCCCGAGCGGGCGCGCGAGCTGCTCGAGGCCGCGCCCGGCGTCACCGTCCTCGACGATCCCGCCGCCGGCCGCTACCCGATGGCGGTCGAGGCCGCCGGCAAGGACGACGTCTTCGTCGGCCGCATCCGCCGCGACGCCGGCAACGAGCGCGCCCTCGACCTCTGGGTGGTCGCCGACAACCTGCGCAAGGGCGCCGCCACCAACGCCGTCCAGCTCGCCGAGCTCCTGGTCGAGCGCGGCCTGGTCGGGCAGAAGCAGGCGGCGTAGGACAGATTTGCGCCGGCTGTGGGATCGGCCCGCGCGAGCCGGAAATTTGCAGATCTACCACTCGATCCTCGGCGGCAATCCGCTACAAATGTGTACTTCGGTACGACTTTGGCTCTTAAGAGGCACGGATGAGAGATCTCTACGCGACGACACTGCAGCTCGTTCATCTGGGGGGTGAGAGCGCCTTTGATGTTGCTGCACAGCGGGCAATCGACTGGGCCTGGCGGATCGGCGACGAGCCTCCGGACCTGAAAGCAACGCCGAGCGGGAACGCGGGTGATCTAAGAGGCACCAGCATCAGCTGGTCGTCCCTCACCTCCAGGCATGCCAGAGCGGTTGAGATTCGTCTCAGGCATCCGGACAGCGACGACCCCACCAGCAGCTGGAGCGCCTATGTCGCCATCGCCGAGGTGGACAACTCGACTCGCGCCACCGTCAAACTCAGCTTCGGGGCAACCGTCCACACCCTCATACCATCCCGCCTCAGCGTCAGGGCGCCCTTGGTTGTCACCCAGCTGATGGAAGCGCCCCTGCTCGCCTACGCGGGATCGGTCGAGCTTAGGGGGCACCCTGATGTGCTGCCGAGGTCGGCGGTACCGGAGTTCATCCAGGACAGGCTCGAAGCGGAAGGCAGGGCGCTGCCGATTCTGGTTGCCGCCAGCGAGGTCGACCGGCCACTGGTCGAGGCGCTTGGCCGCGGACTGGCGGGGATCGCGCAGGTTGTCAGATCCCAGGACCGCGCGGTGGACATCGCGCTGCGAGACGCGCTTCGTTCGACCGGCTATACGGTGCCGCGGGGAGGCGTTCGGCTGTTCTGGCCAGGATTCGGATCGGACGGACAGCCATCGAGGAACCCCTATTGGACCCGCGCGCAGCTGCAGTCGGGTCGAAGCTCGAGGGTCGGATCTGTGCTCGACCAGCTGGTCGATCTGCTGGGGCCGATCTCAACCGCAAGGGTGCCAGCCGATCCTGCCTTGCTTCGAGTCCGGCAGGAATCGTTGTTCGAACGCAACGATGCTCAACGGCGCCAGGAGGAGGCAAAGCGGCAGCGGGCACGGCGGCAGCGGGAGGCGGCACGGCGGGCGCAGGCGGAAGCGCTCTCGGTTGCAAGCGATGACCGCGTCCCGCAGCTTCAGGAGCGCGTGGCGGAGGTCGAAGCCCTGCTCGACCACGCTGAGTCGGAGCGCAAGGCGGCGGAGCGGCGGATCACCCAGGTCGAAAAGGACGAGTTGAAGGCAGTGGAAGAAGCCATGGAGTTCAACGATCGGGCTGAGCAGCTGCAGGAAGAGAACGCGGATCTGCGCAGGAACCTGCAAACCATCCAGCGCTTTGACGGGCTGAAGGAGCGTGACGGGGAGAGAGACCCGGTTCCCGAGGGGCTTGGAACCTGGGAGGAGATTGGAGAACACGTCGAGGATCTCGAAGGCCCCGGTTTCTGTCTCACAGCCCAGGCCAAGTCTTGTGCTGACGGCAAGAATCGCTACCCGCACCCGGGGACGATGTGGGAAAGCCTGCGGTCGCTCGAGCGGGTCGGTCGGACCTTCAACGAAATGGGCGCTGAACTCGGCATGCGTTTCGACCAGTTCGCCGCCGAGCAGGAGGGGCTGACCATCGCGCTCAAGGACAGCTCCTACGAAGATTGCTGGTTCGAGTTCGAGGGCGCCTGGCACGAACGTGTGCCACACGTGAAGATCGACGACGCGAAGTCGCCCAACGAGGTCGGGCGGATCTATTTCGCCCTCGATACCGAGGAGAAGCGGATCATCGTCGATTGGTTTGGGACCAAACCCGATCGGCCGCAGACCAGGCGGGGGATCGCGACGGCTGCATAGGCCTACCCGACGCCTCTCGGTCTGCAGCCGCCGCCGGGAACCCATATAAGAGGCCGATGAGCCTCGACTTTGGTGAAGCCCTCCTCGTTTTCGGGGCGCTGCTCGCGGTCGTTGCCGCCCTCTCGGGGGTGATGAAGGGGACGGTGCTGTCGGCTTCCGTGCTCTCGGTGGCGCTGGGGTTCGTGCTGGCGCTGACGGGTGCCGTCAGCGTCGATCCGGGTGACCAGGCGTTGGTCGAGCTGGTCGAGCTGGCGCTGATCCTCACGCTGTTCAGCGACGGCATGTTCGTCGAGCGCGAGCTGCTGCGAGCGCACTGGGGACCGGTGGCGCGGGCTCTGGTGATCGCAATGCCGATCACGATCGCGATGCTGGGGCTGGCGGCGAAGGGGCTCTTCCCCGACCTGACCTGGGCCGAGGCCTTCCTGCTGGCGGCGGTGCTCGCGCCGACCGATCCGGTCGTCACCTCGGCGGTGGTGACCTCGCGGCTCGTGCCGAGCAGGGTCCGCCATACGCTCAACCTCGAGTCGGGGCTCAACGACGGCCTGGCGCTGCCGTTCGTGCTCTTCTTCCTGGTCCTCGCGACGCCGGGCGGCGACGCCGGCACCGAAGCGGCGAAGCTGCTGGGCGAAGCGGTGGTCGGGGCGGGGATCGGCGTCGCCCTCGGCATCGCCGCGGGCCGGCTCCACCTCGTCCTCCCCGGGGGCGGGACGACGCCGCGCTACGAGGGGATCTACGCGGTCGGCTTCGGACTCGCCGCCTTCGGCCTGGCCGAAGTCACCGTCGGCAACGGCCTGATCGCCGCCTTCATCTGCGGGATCGCCTTGGGGGCGAGCCAGCGTGAGGTCCCCGAGGGCTTCGTCGAGTTCGCCGAGAACGCCAGCACGATCTTTCAGGTGCTGACCTTCTTCGTCTTCGGCGCCCTGATCTACGCGACCGGCTTCCACCACAGCGTGCCGCCGCTGGTGGTCTTCGTCGGATTCGCGCTCCTGCTCGCCCGGCCGGCGGCGGTGATGCTCTCCTTCCTCCGCACCGGAATCCCGCGCTCGGAAAAGCTCTTCATGGCCTGGTTCGGCCCCAAGGGCGTCGCCTCGATGCTCTTCGCCCTCTTCGTGCTCAAGTCCGGCGTCGGCAACGGTGAGCTGATCTTCGACACCGCCGCGATCACGATCATCGCCTCGATCGTCGCCCACGGGCTGACCGACACCGTCGGCGCCCGGTGGCTCGTCCGCCGGGTCGGCCTGACCAGGCAGCCCTAGCGTCACCGCGCGCTCCGCTGTTCTTTTCCCTCGCATAGCACGGCAAAGGAACAGCGCAAGCGCGGGACTCGTGTTCCGCTGTTCCCTTCCGTTGCATAGCGCGGCAAAGGAACAGCGGAAGCTGTGCGCGCCGGGTTTCCCTTGGTCTTAGGCGGCGACGCCGGCGAGGCGGTCCTGGACCCAGGCGGTCGAGGCGACGTGGCGGTTCAGGCCCAGCTCCTTCGGCTCGGCGCCGAGGGCGAGGCCGACCAGCTGGGGCAGGTGGAGGACGGCGAGGCCGAGGTCGCGGTTGACGACCTTGGCCGCCTCCGGCTGCTGCATGTCCAGGTTGAGGTGGCAGAGCGGGCAGGGGGTGACGAGGCAGTCGGCGCCGGCGTCGATGGCGTCGCCGACGTGGGTGCCCGCCTGCCGCAGCGAGGTGTCGCGGTTCATCGTCACCACCGGGAAGCCGCAGCACTTGCGGGCGCCGTCGTAGGCGACGACTTCGCCGCCGAGGGCCTCGATCACCTTCTCGAGGTAGATGTCGCGGTCCGGGTAGTCGGCGTAGCCGAGCCGTTCCTTCGGCCGCACGATGTAGCAGCCGTAGAAGGGGCCGACCTTGAGGCCGTCGAGCGGCCGCCGCACCAGCTCCTTGAGCCGGTCGAGGCCGTAGTCCTCGACCAGCAGCCAGAGGAAGTTTTTGTTCGTGAACCCGTCCTTGCCCTTCTCGTAGGCGAGGCCCTGGCCGGAGAGGGTTTCGTTGATGTGGGCGCGGTAGGCGGAGTCGGCGTCGAGGCGCTGCTGGCACTCGGACTGCGCGCCCTGGCAGGTCGAGCAGATGTTCATCATCGCCAGGCCGGTCTGCTGGGCCATCGCGAAGGTGCGGGCGTTCAGCGTGTCGGCGAGCTCCTGGTTGTGCTCGGCGATGACGCCGGCGCCGCAGCAGTTGGCGCGGTCGAGTTCGACCAGCTCGATCCCCAGCTTCTGGGCGACGAAGGCCATCGAGCCGTGCAGCTCGGGGGTGAAGCCGCGCGAGACGCAGCCGGGCCAGTAGGCGACTTTGATGTTCTCAGCCATTGGTGACCTCCTCGGCCGTGGCGCCGTCGGGCTGGGCGTCGTCGCCCTCCTCGCCCCTGATGTACAGGTTCAGTTCCTCGCTGTGCTCCTCGCTGTGCGCGTAGATCGACTTGACGTCGCCCATCGCGTCCTTGGGGAGGCCGTGATGCAGGCCGGGGATCGCCTGGCGGAGCTTGACCTTGCGTTTGCGCAGCGGCCGCAGGATCGTCGGCAGCGACTTGATCGTCTCGGTCAGTCCGCGCTTGCTCGGTTTCAGCTTGCCCTTGATCCCGGGCGCGTAGGACTCCTGGACCAGCAGCGCCTCGTCCAAGAGCCCCTTCTTCTCGATCACCTTGACGAAAGCCATCTCGTGCGAGTGGCCCGCGTTGGGGTCTTCGATCCCCTCCTCGCCGGCTTTGCGGCGCAGGCGCATGATCTGGTCCATCGGCGCCACGCCCTTCGGGCAGGCGTCGATGCAGCTGAAGCAGTGCGTGCAGTCGTAGATGCCGTGCGGGTCTTCGGCGAGGTCGTGCAGGCGCTCGTGGGTCTCGGCGTCGCGCGGGTCGCCGACGAAGCGGTAGGCCTTGGCCAGCGCCGCCGGGCCGATGAAGTCGGGGTCGGCTTCCATCGAGAGGCAGGACGAGACGCAGGCGCCGCACTGGATGCAGGCCATCGACTGGGTGATGTCGATCATCGACTCCGGCTCGACGATGTACTCGCGCTCGGGCGGCTCGCCGTGCGGCAAGAGCCACGGGGTGACGCGGCGGACCTTGGTCCAGTGGGTCGACTCCATGTCGGTGATCAGGTCCTTGATCACGGGCATGTTGCCCATCGGCTCGATCACGATCGGGGCGAGGGACTCGGTGGTGACGGCGGTCGTGCCGGGCCCGGCCTCGACCTGGCCGGTGGCGCGGACGGCGTCCTGCGCTTCCGGCGCCTGGGCGCCGATCGGGCTCGAGGCCTCGGCGGCGGTGACGCCCGTGGCGGTCGCCATCTTGTTCGCCTGCTCCTGGGCCTCGCCGATCTGAGTCTTGCAGCCGAGCCCGGACTGGCCGTTGATCTTCATCCCGCAGGAGCCGCAGATCGCCGCCCGGCAGGAACAGCGGACTGCGAGCGAGCCGTCCTCCCGGTCTTTGGCCTGCAGCAGGCCGTCGAGGACCGAGAGCGAGGGGTCGAGGTCGACGTCGAACTGCTCCCAGTAGGGCCCCTCGCCGCTCTCGGGCTGGAACCGGCGGACTTTGATCGTGTACTCGGCCATGTCAGTACTTCCTCTCTTCCGGTTCCCACTGGGTGATGGTCACCTCGGAGTACGAGATCTCGGGGCCGTCGTCGGTCCGCTCGAGGTCGATGTGTTTGAGCCACTCCCCGTCGTTGCGCTCCGGGTAGTCGGTCCGGTACTGGGCACCCCGGCTCTCCTTGCGCTCCAGCGCCGCGACGCAGGTGCACTCGGCGTTGTCGAGCATGTACCCGAGCTCGATTGCGGCAACCAGGTCCTGGTTGAAGATGCTGCCGTGGTCGTCGATGTAGGCGCTCTGCGCCTCCTCCTTCAGGCGGCGGACGGTTTCCAGCGCCTCGGTGATCCCCGCCTCGTCGCGGAAGACGGCGATCTTGGCGTCCATCGTCTGACCCAGCTCGAGCTTGATCTCAGAGATGCGGCGGCCGGAGCCCTTCTCGCGGCTGAGAACGTCGGCGATCATCGCCTCCTCGTCCTCCAGCACCTTCTTCGAGGGCCGCGAATGGTCGCTGCGCTTGGCGCGGGCGGCGGCGTCGCGGCCGCTGCGCTTGCCGAAGATCAGCGTGTCGAGCAGGGAGTTGGCGCCGAGCCGGTTGCCGCCGTGAACCGAGACGCAGGCGGTCTCGCCGGCCGAGTAGAGGCCGGGGATGTCGGTGCGGCCGTCGACGTCGGTCTTGACGCCGCCCATCGTGTAGTGGTTGCCGGGCTTGATGTGGATCGGTTCGCGGGTGATGTCGACCCCGGCGAAGTCCTTGCCGACGAGGACGATCTCGCGCAGCGCCTCGTGCACGCGCTTCTTCGGCACGACGGTGATGTCGAGGGCGACGGTGCCGTCGGGGAAGCCGCGGCCCTCGTTGATCTCGGTCTGCTCGGCGCGGGAAACGACGTCGCGCGAGGCGAGCTCCATCTTGTTCGGCGCGTAGCGCTCCATGAAGCGTTCGCCCTTGGCGTTGAGCAGATGGGCGCCCTCGCCGCGGGCCCCCTCGGTGATCAGGAAGCCCTTGCCCGCCAGCGTCGTCGGGTGGTACTGGATCATCTCCATGTCCATCAGCTTCGCCCCGGCGCGGTAGGCCATCGCGATCCCGTCGCCGGTGCAGATCAGGGCGTTGGTGGTCGGCTTCCAGACCTGGCCGTTGCCGCCGCTGGCGAGGATCACCGATTTGGCCTCGAAGAGCTGCATCGAGCCGTCGGCGATGTTGCGGGTGACGACGCCGCAGCACTCGCCCTGCTCGTCGAGCGCCAGCGCCGTGCAGAACCACTCCTCGTAGCGGGCGACCTGGTCCGAATGCTTCATCAGCTGCTCATACAGCACGTGCATGATCGCCTGGCCGGTGATGTCGGCGACGTAGTAGGTGCGGGCGGCGGAGGCGCCGCCGAAGGCGCGGGTTCCGAGCCGGCCCTCCTCGTTGCGGTGGAAGGTGACGCCGAGGTGCTCCATGTGGAGGATTTCCTCCGGCGCCTCGCGGGCCATGATCTCGACCGCGTCCTGGTCGCCGAGGTAGTCGGAGCCCTTGATCGTGTCGAAGGCGTGCGACTCCCAGGAGTCACCCGGGTTGAGCGCCGCGTTGATTCCGCCCTGCGCCGCGTTGGAGTGGGAGCGCACGGGGTGGACCTTGCTGACGATCCCGACCGAGACGCCCTGCTCGGCCGCCGCCAGTGCCGCTCGCTGCCCGGCGAGGCCGGCGCCGATCACCAGTACGTCATGGGTTGGCACGGGCGCGATCCTATAGAGCCGAAATCCGAGGGCGCGGTCGGATTTAGCGCCGCTGCCGGCTCGCTACAGCCAGCGGGCGTCGAGACGGCGGGCGGCGGCCTCGATCAGGCGAATCCCGTTGGCGACGCTGCCGAAGTCGACGTTGGCGGCGAGGTCGTTGGGCCAGTGGTAGTTGGCCGGGTTCTTGAGGTCGGTGCAGCCGCAGAGCGCCGCGGTCTCGTATCCGGCCGCCAGCGACTCCAGGCCGTCCGTCCCGTTGTGCAGGCGCAGGTTCGGGAAGAGCCAGATGCCGAGCTCCTCGGCGAGGCCGTCCATCAGCTCCAGCGCCCGCGGCGAGTACTCGTGCATCTTCAGGAAGCCCTCCCCGCGCAGCACCAGCAGGTGCGGGGAGCCGATCGAGTCCACCGCGAGGAAGAGGGTGCTCTCACGCGACAGCTCGTCGAAGTGGCGCTCTCCGAAGGCCTTGATCCCCTCGCTGAACGACTCCTCGGCGCCCGCCGAAAGCAGGATCACCCTCAGGTTCTGCGGTGGCTCCTCGACCAGGCGGCCGGCCAGCGCCAGCAGAGCGATGACCCCGGTGCCGTTGTCGTTGGCCCCGGGGACGACCTTGCGCATGCCGATGTCCGCCATCGCGGCGGCGGAGCCGAGGCCGAGGAAGATGCCCAGCTTGGCGAGCACGCGCCTACCGCTGAGCGCTCCGAGCGCGGCCAGGATCGGACCGCCGACGACCGGCGCCATCAGCGCGGGGCTGGTGTCCTGTCCCTCGATCAGGCCAAGGCGGTCGGCCAGCTTGGGCAGGCCCGGGTGGAAGATCAGGCCCGAGTGGGCGGCGTCGTGGTGGGAGACGACGACCATCGTGCGCTCGGCGTCCGCGGGGCCCAGTTCGCAGATCACGTTGTAGGCGGTCCGCCGCGGCAGCAGCCGGCGCAGGCCGCGTTTGCCCGGCGGGAAGTCGTCGGCGATCCCGGCGGCGCCCGACGCGCCCAGCAGCGCGCCCAGCAAGCGGCGCCCCCGCAATGCGGCGAACCCGCCGAGGGCGCCGAGCGCGGCGCCGAGTCCGAGCGGCCACCAGTAGGTGCCGTGCGCCGGCTCCGCCTCGATCCGCGTTTCGGCGCCGAGCTCGGCGAAGCGCTCGACGATCCACTCGGCGGCCCGGCGCTCGCCCTCGGAGGCCGAGGGCCGGTCGATCTGCTCCAGTTCCTCGAGCCGTTCGCGCAGCCAGGCCTGGTCGTTCATGAAAGCAGACCCTAAATGGCTCCGCTTACCATTGCTACATGCTCGGCGGCAGCTCGATCACCCTCTTCCACGTTCGCGGCATCCGCATCGCGGTCGATTGGTCCTGGTTCTTCATCCTCTTTCTGGTCATCTTCTGGCTCTCGCGCTTCTACGGTGACGTGCTCGGCGAGAGCAGCTCGTCGACCGCCCCCTTCGCCCTCGCCGTCCTCAGTGCGATCGGCTTCTTCGGGTCGATCGTCCTGCACGAGCTCGGCCACGCCTTCGCCGCCCTGCGCAACGGGATCGGCATTTCCAGCATCCAGCTCTGGATCTTCGGCGGGATGGCGCGGATGGACCGCGAGTCCGACGGCCCCGCGACCGAGTTCAAGGTCGCGATCGCCGGGCCGCTGGTGACGTTGGCGATCGTCGTCGTGCTCTCGGTCATAGGGCTGGTGGCGGCCGGGCCCGACGAGTTCTGGCGGGCGGTGCTGATCGAGTCCGACTCCGGCGTCTCGGGGGTCCTGGCGATGGTCGGCTGGCTGGCCTCGATCAACCTCCTCGTCCTCGTCTTCAACCTGCTGCCGGCCTTCCCGATGGACGGTGGCAGGATCGTGCGGGCGATCGCCTGGTGGCGGACCGAAGACCGCAACTCGGCCACCCGCTTCGCCGCCGGGCTCGGTCGAGTCTTCGCTTACCTCTTCATCGGCGGCGGCATCCTCCTGATCCTCAGCGGCGACGCCTTCGGCGGGATCTGGCTGGCGCTGATCGGGGTACTGATCAACAGCTCGGCCCGCGCCGCCTCGATGCAGACGGCGATCGGGGGCCGGATCAGCGAGCTGCGGGTCGCCGACGTGATGGACCGCGAACCGGTCGCGATCCCCGACGAGCTCAGCGTCGAGCAGGCGCTCGACGAGTACTTCCTCCGCTACCGCTGGCCCTGGTTCCCGGTGGTCGATACTGCGCACCGCTTTCTCGGTCTCGTCGTCCGCGACAAAGCCGACGAGGTTCCGGAGACCTCCCGCGCCAGCTCGCACGTCTCCGACCTGCTGGAGCGTGACGACGGCACCTTCCAGGTCCGCGACGACGCACCGCTCGACTCGCTGCTCTCCAGCCGCGCCCTGCGCCGCTTCGGCGCCCTGATGGCGGTCGATGCCGACGGGCGCCTCTCGGGCGTAATCACCGCCGAGCAGATCGGGCGGGCACTTCGAAAGGCGGGGGAAGGGACCGGGTAGGGGTTTCGCTTAACCTGGGCGGTGCCGCTCGATGATGCGCTTGAAGTCCGTGCCGGCGGGCAAGGTGCCGAAGGCGTGGCCCCAATCGCCCGATAGGCGGGAAGCGCAGAACGCGTCAGTGACAGCTGGATCGCCGTAGCGGACCAGGAGCGAGGCTTGCAGCGCCACCGCCATGCCCTCGACGATGCGGCGGGCACGTGACTCGACCGTCTCGATGTCTCCCGGTATCTCGTCCTTCAGCGCGGTGACGTAAGCGTCGAGCTTCGGTTCGGCGCCGGCGCCGGCCTCGACCTCGGCGAAGAAGGCCTCGACCGAGGTCGGGCTCTTCACCATCGCCCGCAGCGCGTCGAGGCACTGCACGTTGCCCGAGCCCTCCCAGATCGAGGCGAGCGGCGCCTCGCGGTAGAGGCGGGGCATGCCCGACTCCTCGACGTAGCCATTGCCGCCGAGGCACTCGAGGCACTCGACCGCGTGCGAGGGCGCGCGCTTGCACATCCAGTACTTGAGCACGGCGTTGGCGAGGCGGCGGAAGTTGGCGGCGTCCTCGTCGCCCGCGGCGACCTCGTCATAAGAGCGGGCGAGGCGCATCGCGGCGACGGTCGCGGCCTCCGACTCGACGCAGAGGTCGGCGAGCACGTTCTGCATCAGCGGCTGGTCGATCAGCTCCTTGCCGAAGGCGGAGCGCTGCGCCGTGTGGTTGAGCGCCTGCACGACGCCCGCGCGGTAGCCGGTCGCGGCGCCGATCACGCAGTCCAGCCGCGTGTGGTTGACCATCTCGATTATCGTCGGCACGCCGCGGCCCTCCTCGCCGACCATGCGCGCCCAGGCGCCGCGGAACTCGACCTCGCTGGAGGCGTTGGAGCGGTTGCCGAGCTTGTCCTTGAGCCGCTGAACGTGGAAGGCGTTGCGCTCGCCGTCGGGAGTCCAGCGCGGCATCAGGAAGCAGGAGATCCCCGACTCGGTCTGGGCGAGGACGAGGAAGGCGTCGCACATCGGCGCCGAGCAGAACCACTTGTGGCCGACGAGCTCGTACTCGGCGCCGGGCCCGCCGCCGTTCAGCGGCGTCGCCGTGGTGGTGTTGGCGCGCACGTCGGAGCCGCCCTGCTTCTCGGTCATCGCCATCCCGCAAAGGGCGCCGCTCTTGCGGTCTGCCGGCAGCGAGCGCTCGTCGTAGTCGAGCGAGAGGAAGCGCTCCTCCCACTCGGCCGCGAGCTCGGGCTGTTTGCGCAGCGCCGGAATCGCCGAGTAGGTCATCGAGAGCGGGCAGCCGACGCCGCTCTCGGCCTGCATCAGCAGCATGAACATCGCCGCGCGGGCGACGTGGGCGCCGCTCCCCGGTTCGCGCCAGGGCATCGCGTGCAGGCCGTTGCCGACGCCGATCCGCATCAGCTCGTGCCAGGAGTCGTCGAACTCCACCTCGTCGATGCGGTGGCCGTAGCGGTCGTGGGTGCGCAGCTCCGGCTTGCGCTCGTTGGCCTCGAAGCCCCAGCGGATCGTCTGGCTGGAGCCGCAGATCGCGCCCAGCTCGCGCGCCCGGTCCTCGGCCCACTCGGCGCCCTCCCGCCGCAGCGCCTCGCTCAGCGGCCGGTCCGCGTCGAAGGGGTTGTACTCCTCGAGCGGCGGCGGCTGGTTGAAGACGTCGTGGGTGGCGGCGGTGCGGCGCTCGGCGGTGGCCATCGAACTGATTGTGCCACCCCATCGGTAGCATCGCCCGCCGCGTGTCCAAGATCCCAGTCAAGAACCCGGTCGTGGAGCTCGACGGCGACGAGATGACCCGGATCATCTGGGCTTTCATCAAAGAGCAGTTGATCCTCCCCTACCTCGATCTCGAGCTGGTCTACTTCGATCTCGGGATCGAGAGCCGCGACGCCACCGACGACCAGATCACGGTCGACGCCGCGAACGCGATCGCCGAGCA
>DASSOC010000086.1:0-16469 GCA_035700965.1 Solirubrobacterales bacterium | reverse complement strand
TCTGTTGCGTGACGCGTGATCGAGCTCGGCTGCCGCCGCCGCCCGCTTCAGGGATTTTCGCGGTGCGTGTCCGCGTGAGCGGATGCGCACCTGCGTGCGAGTAGGAGGCGACGGCGGCCCTACCTGCTTGACGCGTCCTCTGTTGCGTGACGCGTGATCGAGCTCGGCTGCCGCCGCCGCCCGCTTCAGGGATTTTCGCGGTGCGTGTCCGCGTGAGCGGATGCGCACCTGCGTGCGAGTAGGAGGCGACGGCGGGCCGACGTGCCTAACGCGTCCGCTGCTGCGCGTCTGAGTGAGCTCACAGCTCGTCGAAGGTCAGCTGCCTGACGCTCGTCAGGCCGGAGACCCCGACGCCGACGAGGCGAAGCGCGCCCGGCCGGTCGTCGAGGCCCCGGTCGAGGAGGCGGCACGCGAGCTCGCCGATCCGCTCCGGCTCGTCGATCGGCGTCGGCAGGGTCGTCGAGCGCGAGCGCAGGGAGAAGTCCGCGTAGCGGAGCTTCGTGGTCACGGTTCGCGCGGACACCCCGTCGCGCCGAAGGTGCGAGGCGACGTCGCCGGCCATCCGCCGGAGCTCCGCGTGGATGGCCTCGCGGTCCGTGAGGTCGCGCTCGAACGTCTCCTCGGTCGAGATCGAGATGCGCTCGGTGTCGAGCTCGAGATCGCGAGGGTCGATCCCGCGGGCGCGGTCTCGTAGCAGCCGCCCCACCTGGCCGGGCAGGAGCGAGCCCAGCTCGGCGTCCGAGAGCGCCGCGAGCTCGCCGATGCGCCGGACATCAGCCTTTGCGAGCCGTTCCTCCGCGCGCGGGCCGACGCCGGGGAGGAGTCGCGTCGGAAGCGGAGCGAGGAACCGGGCCTCACGGCCCGGCGGGACGACCGTGATGCCGCCCGGCTTCCGCCGGTCGGACGCGACCTTGCAGACGACCTTCGAGGTCGAGACGCCGAGGGAGCACGTCAGCGAGGTCGAGCCCCGCACCGCCGCCTGCACGGCCTCGGCGAGCCCGCGCGCCTCCGAGAAGGACCGTGCGACCGAGCCGAGGTCGAGGTAGCCCTCGTCGAGGCCGGTCCGCTCGACCCGGGGCACGACTTCCCGGATCGTGCCCCACACCGCCTGCGAGTACTCGCGGTAGAGCGCGTGGCGCGGACGGAGGAAGACCGCGTCCGGGCACCGGCGTAGGGCCTCCGCCGCGCTCATCGCGCTCCGGATCCCGAAGCGACGCGCGACGTAGTTCGCGGTCGCGACGACGCCCCGGCCGCGCGGATCGCCGCCGACGACGAGCGGCCTGGCCCTGAGCGTCGGGTCCTCGAGCTCCTCGACCGCGGCGAAGAACGCGTCGAGATCGAGATGGGCGAGAATCGGCACGGCTCCTCGCAAGGCTACGGTTCGCGCGTGACCGACGCCCCGCCGCCCTTGCCGCCTCCGGTCGTGGCGCGGCCGGCGTCGTACCAGGCGTCGTACGGAACCGTCGAGGGAATCGCGCCGGCCGGCACACGCCGCCTGATCGTCCGTGTCGACGGCGCCGTGGTGCGCGACGTGCCCCTCCGGCGTCGGCCGTTCCACCTCGACGTGCCGCTGCCGCCGGGCGATGTCCGTGTGCGCGTCGTCACCGTCGACCGGCACGAGCGCCGCTCGAGCGTCACGGTGCCGCACATCCTCGGCCTTCCTCCCGGCGCGCGGCCGGTCGAGCGTGCGCTCCGTCTCGAGCCCCGGCTCGAGAGGGACATGAGGCGGATCGCGACCGGCTACCCGGGAACCGCCGCGGTCTACGTCGAGGACCTCGCGACGGGCGCGGGCGCCGCGTGGAACGCACGCGCGACCTTCCCCGCCGCGTCCACGCTCAAGCTCGCGATCGCGGTCACGCTCCTCGCCCGCGCGGACGGCCCGCCCGCGCCGGGGAGCGAGCTCGACGATCTCGTCCGGCGGATGCTGATTCCGTCGGACAACGAGGCGGCGAACACCGCCCTCGTCCGGCTGGGCGGCTCCACGAGCGGCGGCGGCGCGCTCGTCGACGCCGAGCTTCGCCGCGTCGGGCTCGAGCGCACCGTGATGTACGGCGGCTTCATCATCGGCACCGCGCTCGGCGTCCCTGCGCGCGGGCTCGCCTCCCGCGGCCTGCCGTTGAACGTCGTCTCGCAGCCGCAATGGGGCGTCGGCAAGGCCACGACCGCGCTCGACCTCGCGCGGCTGTACCGCGCGATCTGGCTCGAGAGCGCGGGCCTCGGCCCGCTCGCGCGCGCCGGCTCCGGCCTCTCGCCCGCGGAGGCGCGGTACCTCCTCTACGTGCTCTCGCGCGTCGGCGACCGCGGCAAGCTCGCCCGGAGGCTCGGCGAGGCGCCGGGGCTGGTCGTGATGCACAAGGCCGGTTGGGTCGACGCGGCGCGCCACGACGCAGGCCTGATCGCCTGGCGCGGCGGGATCGTCGTTGCCGTGGCGATGACGCACCGCGCCTCGGGCGCCGGCGTCCGTGCAGACGTGCTCGCCGCCGAGGTCGCCCAGGCCGCGCTTCGCCGGTTTCGCGGCTGAGCGCGGGCGCCGGAGAGAGGCGCGAGGGCGCGTCCGCTGACCGGCGCGCCCTCGCGTGGGACAGCGGCGCCCTCGGAGCGCGCCACCGGCCCATCCGGCCGATCCCTGGGAGGCGGTTTCGGGATCCCGGGGCCTCGGGAGAATTCGACCTGCGGTCTACGAAGGCTTTGTGAGCTTTCGGTACGAGTGCGGTCAAGATCCGCGAACGGGCCGCCCGGGCTCGACGTAGACCCGGGTGCAGCAGCTATCTTTTTTGTACCTAGTAGCGAGAAGTCTCTTCAGGGAGTGAGTGCCACGTGAGCAAGCTGTTGCTCGTTCCGCTCGACGACATCGTCGTCTTCCCCCATATGAACGTCACCCTCACCGTCGACGTCGGCGACGAGAAGCGCGTGCTACTCGTGCCGAAGCACGACGGGGAGTACGCCGCCGTCGGCACGGTCGCGCGTGTCACCGACCGGGTGAAGCTCCCCGGCGGCGCCGTCGCGGTCGCGGTCGAGGGCCTTCACCGCGGCGTCGCGGGCGCGGCCGAGACCGACCCGCAGGGCCGCCTGTTCGTCGAGGTCGAGGACAGCCCGGACCCGACGCGTTCCGACGAGCGCATCCGCGAGCTCGAGACGGAGTACCGCGCGGTGGTCGAGGAGATCCTCGAGCTGCGCGGCGACGACGGTCGCATCGCCGCCTTCCTGCGCTCGGTCGACGAGCCGGGCGCGCTGGCCGACACCTCCGGCCTCTCCCCCGACATCTCCAACGAGGGCAAGCTGCGGCTGCTGGAGACGGTTGACGTGACCGGGCGCCTGGAGCTGGCGGTCGAGCTGCAGCGCGAGCGCCTCGCCGAGCTGCAGGTGCGGAGCAGGATCCGCGACGACGTCGAGTCCGGCGCCCAGAAGCAGCAGCGCGACTACTTCCTGCGCAAACAGATGGAGTCGATCCGCAAGGAGCTGGGCGAGGACGAGGCCGACCTGATCGCCGAGTACGAGAAGAAGATCGCCGAGGCGGGGATGCCGGAGGCGGTCGCCGAGCAGGCCGGGAAGGAGCTGCGGCGGCTCGAGCGCCAGGGCGAGCAGTCGCCGGAGAGCTCGATGATCCGCAGCTACCTCGACTGGCTGATCGCGGTGCCGTGGAAGGAGCGCTCCGAGGAGCGGCTGGACACGGCCCACACCCGCGAGGTGCTCGACGCCGACCACGCTGGCCTCGAGGACGTGAAGAAGCGGATCGTCGAGTTCATCGCCGTGCGCAAGCTGCGCGAAGAGCGCCAGATCGAGGACGACTCACGTGCCAACGGCGCGATCCTGACCCTGGTCGGGCCCCCCGGGACCGGCAAGACCTCGATCGGCGAGTCGATCGCCCGCGCGCTGGGGCGCGAGTTCGTCCGCATCAGCCTCGGCGGCATCCGCGACGAGGCGGAGATCCGCGGCCACCGCCGCACCTACATCGGCGCCCTGCCGGGCCGGATCATCCGCGCCCTGCGCGACGCCGGGACGATGAACCCGGTGATCCTCCTCGACGAGGTCGACAAGGTCGGCGCCGACTGGCGCGGCGACCCCTCCGCGGCCCTGCTCGAGGTGCTCGACCCGGCGCAGAACGACAGCTTCCGCGACCACTACCTCGACGTCGAGGTCGACCTCTCCGAGGTCGTCTTCATCGCCACCGCGAACATGGTCGACACGATCCCGGCGCCGCTGCTGGACCGGATGGAGACGATCGCCTTCGACGGCTACACGACCGAGGAGAAGCTGGCGATCGCCCGCGGCTACCTGCTGCCGCGGCAGCTCAAGCGCAACGGCCTGAGAGCCGAGGAGGTCGAGGTCTCGGACGAGATCCTGCGGATGGTGATCTCCGAGTACACCCGCGAGGCAGGCGTGCGCCGGCTCGAGCGCGAGATCGGCAAGCTGATCCGCGCGGCCGCGACGAAGATCGCCGCCGGCGAGGCTGAGGGCAGGATCGTCATCGACACCGACGCCCTGCGCGAGGCGCTGGGCCGGCAGAAGCACTTCCAGGAGTCGGTCGAGCGGACCGCGATCCCGGGGGTCTCCACCGGCCTGGCGGTGACCGGCGCCGGCGGCGACATCCTCTTCATCGAGGCGACCGCGATGGACGGCGACAAGGGGCTGGTCCTGACCGGCCAGCTGGGCGACGTGATGAAGGAGTCGGCGCGGATCGCCCTCTCCTACGTGCGCGCGCATCGCCAGGAGTTGGGCATCCCGGCCGAGGCGTTCCAGCGCGAGTTCCACCTGCACGTGCCGGCCGGGGCGATCCCCAAGGACGGCCCCAGCGCCGGCACGGCGATGACCACGGCGCTGGTCAGCCTGCTGAGCGGGCGGCCGGTCAAGCACACGGTCGGGATGACCGGCGAGGTCACCCTGCAGGGGCGGGTGCTGCCGATCGGCGGGCTGAAGCAGAAGGTGCTGGCGGCCCACGCCGCCGGGCTGAGCGAGGTGATCCTGCCCGAGCGCAACCGCGGCGACCTCGACGAGGTCCCCGCGGAGGTGCGCGAGCAGATGAGCTTCCACCCGGTGATGAGCATCGACGAGGTGCTGGGGCTGGCGCTGGAGCCGGCGGAGAAGGGGCACGAGGCAGTGGCGGCCTAGGAGGGTCCTCGGATGTCTCCCCGCTGCCGCAACTGCGCCCCCGTCCCGCCGGAGCTCCGCGCCGCCGCGGGGCTGCTGGAGCGCCGCTGGACGATGGCTACGATCTACGCCTGCTCCAGCGGCGCGGTCCGCTTCAACGAGTTCCGCCAGTCGCTGCCCGGGGTCTCGCCGACGACGCTCTCGGAGCGGCTCGAGCAGCTGGAGGCGGCCGGGATCGTCGAGCGCAGGCTGGTGCCCGGGCGCCCGCCCCACACCGAGTACACGCTGACCGCGCGGGGTGCCCGCCTAGCCGAGGCCGTCGCCGGGCTGCTGCGGCACTAGACGAGGAGGGGGCGCGGGTGCTCCCCCTGAAGACGCGCTACGCGCTGGGAGTGTTTTCAGGGGGAGCACCCGCGCCCTCCGAAGGCTGCTGGGGCTGCAGCGCCAGCAGCCGGAAGTAGAGAACCGAAGCCACGAGGGCGCCGATCGGCGCCGCCAGGGTCGAGGCGAGGGCGCTGAAGACGATCCGCAGCAGCGGCCCGTCGGCGATGCCGTTGGCGATCGCGACGAAGACGAGCTCGGCGACGAAGGCGATCAGGTAGGCGATCACGACGGTGCCGAAGACCGGCCACCCCTGACCCTTGACGAGTTGCCGGGAGCGGCCGAAGGCATCGAAGACGCCGCGGTGCTCGACCACGATCGCCGGGGCGATCACGGCCCACATCGTCAGCAGGATCAGGCCGGGGACGATCAGCAGCACGAAGCCGGCGCCGATCCCGAGGCCGGCGAGGATGCCGGCGCCGATCAGCGGCCCGAGGACCGGCAGCACCGAGCGCATCAGGTCGCCGACGGAGGAGTCGCGGCGCCCGTCCTGGATGTCCTTGACCAGTTCGACGACCATCCCCTGGTAGAGGGTGCCGACGGCGAGGCTGACCACGATCGCGATCCAGAAAAGCGAGAAGTGACCTTCGGCCAGCCCGTTGACGATCGCCACGATCAGGAAGAGCCAGAAAGCGACCGGCAACAGCACCCCCGCCTGGTCCCGGTAGATGTCGAATACCTCGCTGAGGGTCGCCCCCACGCTGAGTCGTCTTTCCATGCAGGTGGGCTTCTACGTCCCACCGCTCGGCCCTGCTTGCCCCGCATCGATAGGCGCGCTTGAATTGTGCTCGAAATGGAGCCTTCAGAGCAGTTCGAGGAGCGGAGCGCAGAGGGACGCTTCCGGCGGCTCATCGACGTCGGGAGCGAAATTCTCTCCGAGCTCGACATCGAGGCGGTGCTGGGCTCGGTCGTAGAAGCGGCCCGCGAGCTGACCGGCGCCCGCTACGCCGCCCTCGGCGTGCTCGACCGGGAGCGGCGCGAGCTCGAGCGCTTCATCAACGTCGGCATCGACGAGGAGACCCGCCGCCAGATCGGCAACCTGCCGCGCGGCCGCGGCGTCCTCGGCGAGCTGATCCGCGAGCCGGTGCCGCTGCGGCTGCGCGACGTCAACGTCCACCCCCACGCCTACGGGTATCCGCCCGGGCACCCGCCGATGCACTCCTTCCTCGGGGTGCCGATCACGGTCCGCGGCGAAACCTACGGCAACCTCTACATGACCGAGAAACGGGGTGCCGAGGAGTTCGACGAGGTCGACGAGGAGGCGGCGGTGACGCTGGCCGGCTGGGCCGGGATCGCAATCGAGAACGCCCGCCTCTACACCAGCCTCAGCGAACGCGAGACGGAGGTCGAGCAGGCCCTGCGCCGGGCCGAGACCTCGGTCGACATCGCCCGCACGGTCGGCGGCGAGACCGATGTCGGGCGCGTCCTCGACCTGATCGTCAAGCGGGCGCGGGCCCTGGTCGACGCGCGGGCGCTGCTGGTGCTGCTGCGCGGCGGCGACCACCTCTTCGTCGCCGCCTGCGCCGGGCGGATCGAGGAGGACGTCACCGGCCTGACGATCCCGATCGAGGACTCGGTCTTCGGCGCGGCGATGGAGGAGCGGGTCTCGCAGCGGCTCGGCCGCAGCGCCCCGCAGACGGTGGGGCGGCTGCGCGAGAGGGTCGGGGCCGAGACGGCGCTGGTCGTGCCGATGCTCTTCCGCGGCCGCGCGGTCGGCACCCTGGTCGCCCTCGACCGCGAAGCGGGCGGGATCGAGTTCGACCAGGAGGACCTGCGGCTGCTGCAGGCCTTCGCCTCCAGCGCCGCGACCGCGGTGGCGACCGCGCAGACGGTCGAGTCCGAGCGACTGCGCCAGCAGGTCGAGTCCTCCGAGCGCGAGCGCGAGCGCTGGGCGCGGGAGCTGCACGACGACACCCTGCAGAACCTCGCCGCGATCCGGATCAACCTGGCGACGGCGCTGCAGGGCAGGGGCGAGGACCGCCACGAGCGGATCGAGGTCGCCGCCGAGGAGACGCTGGAGCACCTGGAGCGGCAGATCGGCGAGCTGAACCGGCTGATCAACGACCTGCGGCCGGCGGCGCTGGAGCGGCTCGGCCTGGCGGGGGCGCTGGAAGCGCTGGCCGAGGAGGGCTCGGCCCGCGGCGGGATCGAAGTGAAGGCCGAGGTCGAACTGGCCCGCGGGCGCAGCGGCGACGAGGACCGGATCGTCTACCGCCTCGTGCAGGAGTCGCTGACCAACGTGCTCAAGCACGCCCGCGCCTCCAACGCGCAGATCGACGTCGCCGAAAGCGACGGCGCGATCCGGATCGGCGTCAGCGACGACGGCGACGGCTTCGACCCCGGCGCGGTCACCTCCGGCCGCGGCCTCACCGGCATGCGCGAGCGGATCGAGCTCCTGGGCGGCGAGATCGAGGTCAGCTCAAGCCCCGGCGACGGGACCCGGATAAGCGCCCGCGTCCCCCTGCAGGACGGCTGAACGACCGCATCCGATTTTCGGCACAGCGGGGTGTGCTCAGAATCGGGTGCGGCAACCAGGCGCTCCGTCTAGGGGCGCTCTCCGCCGGCGTCGACGACCCCGTTGGCGATCGCGAAGCGGACCAGCTCGGAACGGGATTCGAGGCCGAGCTTCCCGAGCAGCTTGGCCCGGTTGACCTCCACGGCGCGGACGCTGAGGTAGAGCTTCTCGCCGATCTCGCGGTTGGTGTGGCCGAGGGCGAGCAGGCGCAGGAGCTCACGGTCGCGCTCGGCCAGCGCCTCGAGCGGGTCGGGGCCGAGCTGGAGGACCGCTCCGCCGAGCTCGGGGTCGATGTAGGAGCCACCGGCGGCGGCAGCGCGGATCGCCGCGGTCAGCCGCCGCTCGGCTGCCTGCTTGAGCACGTAGCCGGAGGCGCCGGCACGCAGCAGCTCCCGGGCCCGGCGCGGGTCGGCCTGCATGGTGAGGACGACGATCGCGGTCTCCGGCAGCTCCTCGCGCAGCGCCGGCACGTCGCCGGAGGGGTTCGCGCCCGGCATCTGCAGGTCGAGGACGAGCACCTTCGGGCGGCGGTCGCGAACCAGCTTCCGGGCGGCCGGAGCGTCGGCGGCCTCGCCGATCACCCGCAGGTCCTCCTCGGCTTCCAGCATCGCCCGCAGGCCGGCGCGGATGAGGTTGTGGTCGTCGGCGAGGACGACCGTGATCTCCTGCTTGTCACCGCTCTGCATCGCTCTCGCAGGGGAGTGTCGCACGGCCTTTCTCGCTGCGAAGCCCCGCAAGCGGGAGCGTGGTTTGGACCGATGGGAAGGCGACGGATCGCGGCATCCTGCTCCGATGAGGATCCTCGTCGCCCTGGGGGAAGCGCGCTCCTGCGGCGCGGCGACGCGGTCGCCTCGGCCGGGAACCGGCGCCGCAGCGTCGAGGGAGCGGCCCGACCCTGGCCGAGCCCGCCCGCAAGCACGAGGTGATCGTCGCCGGCGGCGGCCTCCCGGTCGCCCTCGACGGCGACGGCACCTTGCGCGGGGTCGAAGCGGCGATTGACGAGAACCTGACCGCGGGCTCGATGCAACCGAAGGTCGAGGCCGCCTGCCGCTTCGCCGCCACCACCGGCCGCCGCGCCGCGATCGGCGCCCTCACCGACCCGGTGCGGGCAGCGCGGGGCGAGGCGGGGACGCGGGTCCTCGCTCCCGGCGGCGAGCCAGCCAGCGGCGCAGCTCGTCGGCTCCCCAGACGATGAAGGGGAACGGCACCACCACCAGCAGGAAGCTCCAGGGAAGCGCCGCCGTCCCCAGCAGGTCCTGGCAGGGCGGGACGTAGATCAGCAGGGCTGCGAGCGCCAGCTCGAAGGCGATCCCCCAGAGCAGCAGCCGGTTGGAGAGGACGCCGATCGAGCGCAGCGAGGCGCGCTCGGTGCGGGCGGCGAAGGCGGTGCCGACCTGGCAGGCGACCATGCTGAGGAAGGTCATCGTCGTCGCCTGGCGATAGGCGTGGTGCAGCGGCGTCCCGGAGCCGGTCGGATCGTTGGGGCTCCAGCCGGCGCGCAGGAGGACGTAGAAGAACGCGCCCATGCCCAGCGCCGCCGAGATCAGGCCGAGGAAGAGCCAGGCACGGACGAGCAGCGCCCGGTCGATGATGCCCTGCGAGCGCCGGCGCGGCCGCCGGCGCATGATCCCCGGCTCGGCCGCCTCCCGCCCCAGGGCCAGGGCCGGCACGGTCTCGGTGCCGACGTCGACCGAGAGCAGCTGCAGCACCGTCAGCGGCAGCGGGATCGCGCCGCCGCCGAGCGCGAAGACGAGGTAGGGCGCGAGCTCCGGAGTCAGGTGAGCGAAGATGTAGAGGATGAACTTGCGGATGTTGTCGTAGATCCGCCGGCCCGCCGCGACGGCGGCGACGATCGTCGCGAAGTTGTCGTCGGTGAGGACCATCGTCGAGGCCTCGCGGGCGACGTCGGTTCCCGAGCGGCCCATCGCGACGCCGATGTCGGCGCGGCGCAGGGCGGGGGCGTCGTTGGCGCCGTCGCCGGTCATCGCGACCACGTGTCCCATCTCGCGCAGGGCGTCGGCGATCCGCAGCTTCGCCTCCGGGGTCGAGCGGGCGAAGACGAGCTCGCCCCCGGCGGCGAGCGCCGCGTCGAGCTCCTCCTCGCTCATGCTCTCCAGCCGGTCCTCGGAGATCGCCCGGGCGTGGCCGCCGGCGATCCCGATCTGGTTGGCGATCGCGACCGCGGTGCGCGGGTGGTCGCCGGTGACGACGATGATCCGGATCCCCGCCCGGTGGCAGCGGGCGACCGCCGCCGCCACCTCGGGCCGCGGCGGGTCGATCATCGCCACCAGCCCGAGCAGAGTGAGATCGCGCTCGGCCTCCCCGCGCTGTTGCGGGACGGCGGCGCCGAGCTGCCGGCGCGCCACCGCCAGCACCCGCAGGCCCCGGTCGGCGAAGCGGTCGGTCGCCGCGTGGACGCGAGCGCGGGTGGGCTCGTCGAGGAGCCGGGAGGAGCCGCCGGCGCCGGCGATCGCCGTGCAGCGCGGCAGCACCGACTCCGGCGCCCCCTTGGTGTTCAGCCAGAGCGCGCCGTCGGCCTCGTCGACCGTCGACATCAGCTTCAGGCCGGGGTCGAAGTGGAACTGGGCGCGGCGGCGGGCGGCGCGGGCCGCATCGTCGGTCTCGACTCCGCGCTCGGCGGCGGCGATCACCATCGCCGCCTCGGTCGGATCCCCCTGCGCCCGCCTGTCAGCGTCGAGCCGCGCGTTGCTGCAGGCGAACATCGCCTCCGCGAGCTCGCCCTCCTCGCCGAGCGCCCACAGCTCGGTCACCCGCATCCGGTTCTCGGTCAGGGTGCCGGTCTTGTCGGTGCAGATGACGTCGGTCGAGCCGAGCGTCTCGACCGCGCTCAGCCGCTTCACCACCGCCCCCTCGCGGACCATCGCCCGCACCCCGACCGCCAGCGCCAGGGTGATCACCGGCAGCAGGCCCTCGGGGACGTTGCCGACGATCAACCCGATCGTCAGCACCGCCGCGTCGCCGAGCGGCAGCCCGGCGCCGAGCATCGCGATCGGGACGAAGGCGATCCCCATCGCGATCGCGATGCGGGCGATCAGCCAGGCGACCCGGCGCACCTCGGCCTCGAGCGGGCTCTCCTCGACCTCGACCCGCTGCGAGAGCGAAGCGATGCGGCCGAGCTCGGTCCCCATCCCGGTCGCGGTGACCAGCGCCCGGGCCTCGCCGCCGCTGCAGGCGGTGCCGCTGAAGACGAGGTCGCGGCGCTGCAGGCGCGGCGCCTGGAGGTGGGCCTCGCCGGGGGCGAGTGAGACCGGCACCGACTCGCCCGTCAGGGTCGAGAGGTCGACCTCGATCGCGCCTTCGACCAGCTGCCCGTCGGCGGAGATCCGGTCGCCCTCGGCAATCAGCAGCAGGTCGCCGGGGACGAGGCCGGCCGCGTCGAGCTCGACCTCGCGGCCGTCGCGCAGCACCCGCGCCCGCTGCGGGATGTAGCTCTGCAGCGCCTCGACAGCGCGCTCGGCCTGCATCTCCTGGGCGAAGGCGAAGGCGGCGTTGAGGACGATGATGACGACGACCGCGATCGCCACCGCACCGATCCCGGCGATCGCCGCCAGCAGCGCCGCCCCCCAGAGCAGCAGCGCCAGCGGGTGGGTGAACTGGCGCGCCAGCTGACGCGGCCAGCGGCGTCCGCGGCGCCGCTCGAGCCGGTTCGGCCCGTGGTGGAGGAGGCGCCGTTCAGCCTCGCGGCTGGAGAGCCCTTCGGCGGCTCGCGGATGCGACGCTGCTGCTGGCTGCACTCATACCTTCCTACGGCGTTGGATCCTGACCCAGCTCCCGAACTGCATCAACTTCCACTTGCGCCGGGTGTAAGAGTGGATGCAGTTCACGGGAGGCCCTGCGCCGGCAGGGCAGGCGCGGAGCGTTCGGGGGTTCCGGGGCCGACAATCGACGGATCTCGTCGGCTCTCGTCCGATTTGCGACACCGCACCCTCTCGGCCGGGAGAGTGAACCGGTACCGGCGTCGCACCGAGATCGTCCCCGGGCGACGGAGGTCGAACATCCGGGATCGCCACCATCTCTCGGTGCGGGCGCACCGCAACGCGTTACGCTCGCTGCGTGGGCGCGGAGGCGGAGACGACGGTCGTGCTCGTCGACGACCACGCGGTGGTGCGGGGGGCGCTGAGGGCGCTGCTCGACGGCCAGGAGGATCTCGAGGTGGTCGGCGAGGCGGGCGACATCGCCGGCGGCCGGGCGATCGTCGGCGAGAAGCAGCCCCGGGTGCTGGTCCTCGACGTCAACCTTCCCGACGGGCTGGCGGTCGACGCGCTGCCACACCTGCGCGAGGACTCGCCGGGGACGGCGATCGTGCTGCTGACGATGGAGCGCGACCTGACCCTGGCCCGCCGCGCCCTCGACGCCGGCGCCAGCGGCTACCTGTTCAAGGACTCGGCCCACCTGGAGCTGATCGCAGCCGTCCGCGCCGCCGCCACTGGCGAGCAGCACCTGGCGCCCGCCGTCGCCGCCGGTCTCAAGCACGGCGGCCAAGAGGAGCGCTCGATCCTCTCCCCCCGCGAGACGGAGGTCCTGAAGCTGATGGCCCTCGGCCACACCAACCGGGAGATCGGCGAGCAGCTCTGCCTCAGCGTACGCACCATCGAGACCCACCGCGCCCACATCCAGCAGAAGCTGGGTCTGGCGAGCCGGCCGGAGCTGATCCGTTACGCGCTTGCGAACGGGCTGATCGAGGCCTGAGTTAAGACCAGGTCCGCGGCCAGGGACGCTCGGGGGCTGCGGGGGCGATGCGGATTCTTGCGTCGGCGGCCAGGGCGCCAGCGGGAGTGGCGAGGACCGGGTTGAGGTCGAGCTCGACCAGCTCGTGGTGGGTGGCGGCGAGGGCGGCGACGCGGAGGACGAGGTCTTCGAGCGAGGCGAGGTCGGCGGGCGGGGCGCCGCGGAAGCCGGTGAGCAGGGGGAAGGTCTGCAGGGAGCGGATCATCTCGGCGGCGTCGGCGGCGGTGAGGGGACAGAGCCGCAGGGCGACGTCGCCGAGCAGCTCGACCGCGGTGCCGCCGGCGCCGCAGGCGAGGACGGGGCCGAAGACGGGGTCGGTGGCGACGCCGACCAGCAGCTCGGTCCCGCCCTCGACCATCTGCTGGACGAGGAAGCACTCGGGCTCGAGCCGCTGCTCGCGCAGCCCGGCGCGCATCCGCCCGGCCGCCGCCGCGACCGTGGCGGCACCCTCGAGGCCGACGGCGACGGCGCCGAGCTCGGACTTGTGGAGGATCCCCGGCCCCTGCGCCTTCAGCGCCACCCGGCCGCCCAGCTCGGCCGCGGCCTCCCCCGCCCCCTCCTCGTCGGCGGCGATCCGCGACCCCGGCAGCGGCACCCGGTAGCAGCGCAGCACCCGCTCGCACTCCTCCGCACTCAGCCACTCGCGCCCCGCGGCCAGGGCTTCGGCGATCACCGCCGCGGCGCCATCGCGGTCGACCTCGGGCTCGGGTGCCTGAGCCGGCGGCCGGCGGCACCACTCCGCGTAGGCGACGGCTTTGCCGAGCGCCCGCGCCGCGCCCTCGGGCTGGACGTGGATCGGCACCCTCGCCGCCTCCGCCAGCGGCGCCCGCTCGCCGGTGGTCATGAAGACCGCCTGCAGCGGGAGCGGCCGCGTCAGCTCGCCGACCGCGGCGCCGATCGCCGCCGCCACTTCCTCGCTGCTGGTCGCCAGCGGCCGGATGAAGATCGAGACGATCGCGTCGATCCCCTCCCAGGCCGAGAGCACGACGATCGCGCGGCGGAACTCCTCGGCTCCGGCGGAGGCGATCAGGTCGACCGGGTTGCCCAGGCCCGCCGCCGCAGCGGTGAACTCGCGCAGCTGCTCGCGCACCTCCTCCGGCGTCTCCGGCACCTCCAGCCCGGCCGCCTCGCAGGCGTCCGCGCACATGATCCCCGGGCCGCCTGCGTTGGTGACGATCGCGACCCGCCGCCCCTGCGGCAGCGGCTGACCGCCGAACAGCGCCGCCAGGTCGAGCATCTCCGCCAGCGTCTCGGCCCGCACCACCCCCGACTGCTCGAAGAGCGCGTCGACGGTGCGGTCGGAGGCAGCCAGCAGGGCGCCGGTGTGGGAGCTGGCGGCGCGCGCCCCGGCGGCCGAGCGGCCGCTCTTCATCGCCACCACCGGCAGCTCGCGGCCGATCCGCCGGGTGATCCGCGAGAAGCGGCGCGGGTTGCTGAAGGACTCGATGTAGAGGAGGGCGACGCGGGTGCGGCCGTCCTCCTCCCAGAACTCGAGGAAGTCGTTGGCGGTGACGTCGGCGCGGTTGCCGAGCGAGACGAAGGAGGAGACGCCGAGCGCTCGCTCGCGCGCGAACTCGGCCAGGGCGAGGCCGAGCGCGCCGCTCTGGCTGGCGAAGGCAACGCGGCCGGCCGGGGGCGGGTCGGGGATGAAGGTCGCGTTCACGGGCTCCTCGGGCGCCGTGCTGAGGACGCCGAGGCAGTTCGGCCCGACCAGCCGCATGCCCGACTCGCGGCAGAGCGCGAGCAGCTCGCGCTCGCGCCGCGCCCCCTCCTCCCCGGTCTCCGAGAAGCCGGCGGAGAGGACGACCAGCGCCCGCGCCCCCTTCGCCGCCGCTTCGCGCGCCGTCTCGAGGACAGCCGGCGCCGGGACCGCGATCACCGCCAGCTCGACCTCGCCGGGCACCGCCGCCAGGCTCGGATAGGCCGGCAGTCCTTCGAGACTCTCGGCGGCCGGGTTGACGGGATGGACCGCGCCGGGGTAGCCGGACCCGACCAGGTTGCGCAGGACCTCGGCGCCGACGCTGCCGGGCTGGCGCGAGGCGCCGACCAGAGCCAGCGAGCGGGGTTCGAGGATCGCCCGCACCGCCGCCCGCGCCGCCAGCCGGTCGCGGCTCTCGAACCGCTCGCGGGCTGCGGCCGAAAGCGAGGCCGCCATCTCCACCCGCAGCACCCCCGGCTCGGCGCGCACCTGCGTCGGCAGCCCGCTCTCGCGGAACACCTCGATCATCCGGTGGTTCTGCGGCAGCACGTCGGCGACGAAGGTGAGGTAGCCGTGCTCCTCGGCGACCTCGGCCAGGTGGGCGAGGAGGATCGTCCCCAGCCCCCGCCCCTGCATCTCCTCGGCGACCGCGAAGGCGACCTCGGCGCGCCGGTCGGACCCGCCGACGTAGAGCCCGTGCCCGACCACCCGGCCGCCGCCGCGCACCGCGAGCAGCCCGTAGCGGCCGGCGTAGTCGACGCCGGCGAGGCTGGCGGCGACCCGCTCGACGTCGACCGCGCCGGAGAAGAAGCGGAAGGCCCGGGACTCGAGGCTGAGGCCGGCGAAGAACTCCCGCAGAGCCGCCTCGTCCTCCCGGCGCACCGGCCGCAGGTGGACGGTCGAGCCGTCGTGGAGGACGACGTCGGCCTCGCGGTTGGCTGGGTACCCGCCGCTGCTCACGGTTCGATCGTAAGCGAGCCAGCCGCAACCGCAGCCGACTCTCGACCCACCGGGCTGTGTTCAAAATCCGCTGCGCTGCGCCGCGGCTGACAGGCGGAGGTGCTTCAAGATTGCGACTAAGGTGGCGCCGATGGCGGCGAGCCTCTACTTCAGCCACCCCGCCTGCCTCGAGCACGACCCGCGGCAGGGGCTCTACGGGCACCCGGAGCAGCCGGGGCGGCTGCGGGCGATCGAGGCGGCGCTGGCCGAGCGCGACTGGCTCGGCTGGGAGCGGCGCGAGGCGCCGCGGGCCACCGAGGAGGAGCTGGCGCTGGTCCATCCGCGCACGCACGTCGAAGCGATCCGGACGCTCTGCGAATCCGGCGGCGGCCCGATCGACGGCGACACCTTCGCCAGCGAAGCATCCTGGGAGGCGGCGCTGCGCGCAGCCGGCGGCGCCTGCGAGATGGTGCGCCAGCTGCTCCACGGCGACGCCGGCCTCGGCTTCTGCGCGGTCCGGCCGCCAGGCCACCACGCCGAGCCCGAGCGGGCGATGGGCTTCTGCCTCTTCGACAACGTCGCCGTCGCGGCGGCACTGGCGCTCGCCGAGCTCGGGGTCGAGCGGGTCCTGATCGTCGACTGGGACGTCCACCACGGCAACGGCACTGAGGCCCTGGTCGAGGACGATCCGACGATCCGCTACGTCTCGATGCACCAGTGGCCGTGGTATCCCGGCACCGGCTCCGCCAACGATCGTGGCGTCGGCAACGTCTTCAACGTTCCCCGCGAGCCCGGGCTTCCGCGCGCCACGTACGTGAAGGACCTCTGGGACGCCATCGCGGCGGCCAGTGATCCCGCCGCCTTCGTGCCGGACCTGGTGATCCTCTCGGCGGGCTACGACTCACTCGCCGGCGACCCGCTCGGCGGCTTCACCCTCGAGCCCGCGGACTTCGCCACGCTCACGACCCGGATCCGCGATCGCTTTCCGGACGCCCCCGTCGTCGGCGTGCTCGAGGGGGGCTACGCCCCCGAGCGGCTGGCGGATGGCGTGGTGGCGACGGTCGGCGCGATGTAACGTCCGCCCGTCCGCCCGTCCGC
>DASSOC010000085.1:0-93484 GCA_035700965.1 Solirubrobacterales bacterium | reverse complement strand
TGATCAGGTCGTAAGAGCGGGTGTCTTCGAACTGCTCGTACTTCCGCTGCAGGGCCCACGTGCAGTAGTCGGCGACCTGGAGACAGGGATCGCAAAGGGCGGGCAGAAACGACGACTCGTAGTTGAGCGTAGGGGCCACCTGCATCACAACGCTTTCGACGGCCTCCTTCACCGCTTTCTTCTTGCGGTTGATCATCAGCGAAGACGCGACTACGAGCAAACTGTCGTTGAAGCTGGCGATGCGGGGCGCCACGAACTTGAAGTGCAGATACCACGCAAGCTTGTAGAAGAGGATCGGGTCGCGCCGGTACTTCTCGATGGTTTTCCGCTTGTCAAGAATCGTCGCGTCGAAACGCAGGCCCGAGCAAGCCGCAATTCGTTCGAAGACTTGGTTTCGGATGGCCTGCCGGTCCGTGGTCGCGTGGAAGCTGTCGAGATGCAGGCCTTCCCAAGCTAGCTCTCGTCGCAAAGCCAGTAGTTCGTCGCCGATAGAGCAGTCCTCAAGCGTGACCGTGCCGATGATGAAGTACCTGCTGATGCCCTCCCTCGGGGGCTGAAATACGAAATCGCCGGCCTCGTCGCCGAAAACATGAATTCGCCGCATTGGGCGGAGTTAATCAAGCAGTGCCGGAATCGTCACATCTGTGAGTCGAGAAGTCCCGCGACTTCAAACTGACCCACCCCAGAGGCGACGATGGGTAGGTTCCGAACGTGACCAACGCAGAGATCGCCGCCGCTCTGGAAGAGCTCGGAATCCTCTACGAGCTCGACGGCGCGGTCAAATATCGCGTCCTCGCCTACAGCACCGCGGCCAAGGCGATCCGCGAGAGCCCTGTCTCCGTCGCCGAGCTGACCGCGCAGGATCGGGCGACCGAGGTGCCGGGGGTGGGCAAGACGCTCGCCGAAAAGATCAAGGCTCTGCTCGATACGGGCGAGATACCCGCCGCCGTCAAGCTCAAAGCGAAGTTCCCGCCGACCCTGATCGAAGTCACCCGCGTCCCCGGCGTCGGCCCGAAAACGGCGCGGCGGCTCTTCGAGGAGCTCGAGATCTCCTCGATGGAGGACCTCAAGGAGGCCGCCGAGGCCGAACGCGTTCGCGACGTCAAAGGCCTCGGGCCGAAGGCCGAGGAGAACATCCTCGCCGCGCTCGAGCGCCTCGGCGAGCCGGGCGAAGGGCCGGGGCGCCTGCTCCTCTCCAAGGTCAGGCCGATCGCCGAGGAGCTCGCCGCGGCGCTGCGGGAGCACCCGGGCGCGAACCAGGTCGAGGTCGCGGGCTCGGTGCGGCGCTGGGGCGAGACCTGCAAGGACATCGACCTGATCGCGACCGCCGAGGAGCCCGCGGCGCTGGCCGAGCACCTCGCCGGGCATCCGCTGATCGCCGCCGCCGGCAAGCCCGGCCCCAACGGCCTCCGGGCCCAGACCCACAACGGCGTCTCGGTCGACCTGCGGATCGTCGCGCCGGCCGCCTTCGGCAACCTGCTGCAGCACTTCACCGGCTCCCAGGCCCACAACGTCCAGCTGCGCGAAGAGGCGGTGGCGCGCGGGCTTTCGGTCTCCGAGCACGGCGTCACCGACACCGAGACCGGCGACGTCGAGCTTTGCGAGACCGAGGAGGCCGTCTACCGACGACTCGGCTACGACTACATCGAGCCGGAGCTACGCGAGGGGCGGGGCGAGCTGAAGGCGGCGCGCGAAGGCAAGCTCCCCAAGCTCATCCAGATCGGCGACCTCCGCGGCGACCTCCATACCCACACCACCCTCTCCGACGGCCGCAACAGCGTCGCCGAGATGGCCGAGGCCGCCCGCGACCGCGGCTACGAGTACCTGGCGATCACCGACCACTCCGCGACCCACGGCTTCGGCGACCACGTCACCGCCGAGCGCCTCCGGGAGCGGATCGAGGAGGTGCGCACCTGGAACGCGTCCAACGGCGATGACGATTTCCGCCTCCTCGCCGGCTCGGAGATCAACATCGGCCTCGACGGCTCGCTCGATTACCCCGACGACCTCGTCGCCGCGCTCGACTGGGTCGTCGCCTCGGTCCATACCTCCTTCTCGGTCCCGGAAGAGCAGATGAACGAGCGCATCCTCGCCGCGATCGAGAACCCGAACGTCGACTGCATCGGCCACATCACCGGCCGGTTGATCGGCCGCCGCGAGCCCTACGGCGTCGACATCGAGGCGATCGCCGAGGCCGCCGCCCGCACCGGCACGATGATCGAGATCAACGGCAACCCGAACCGCCGCGACCTCTCCGACCGCCACGCCCGCCTCGCCGCGGAAGCCGGCGTCAGGATCGTCCTCAACACCGACGCCCACGGCGTCGACACCCTCGACAACATGGCCTACGCGGTCGCCACCGCAAGGCGCGCCTGGCTGAGCGCCGCGGACGTCGCCAACACCCGTGACTGGGCCGGCTTCAAGAAGCTGCTGAAGGGCTAGGCCTCGCCGAGGTTGCCGCCCCGCAGCCCCGGCGTCCGCACCAGCTCGATCGGGCGCAGGGCGTTGGTGGGGACGACGTAGAACTTGACGCCGTCGCGGTGCTCGATGCCGAGGACGGCGGCCTCGCGGGTGTGCCAGGCGAGCGAGACGATCAGGGCGTAGCCGGCGCCGACGGCGGCGACGCCGGGGAAGAAGATGCCGAGGACGCCGGCGGCGATCGCGGTGAAGAAGATCGGCCAGAGGCGGACGAAGGCAATCCGGGCCGGCGAGTGGTCCGGCAGCGAGGTGGCGGTGCGGGCGCGGGCGAGGGCGCCGCGGACGTCGTCGGCGGCGCGGCGGGGCCGGCTCAGGTAGAAGCCGATCGCGAGCGAGATCAGCCACCAGGCCCCGGCGACGACGACGATCCAGGCTTCGCCGTCGCGGTTGGCGGCGAGGGCGGTGATCGCCCCCAGCGCCGTCGCCTCGGCAGCGGTGATGAAGACGCTGGCGCGGAGGAGGTCGGTGTAGGGCATCGCTATTCCGCCAGCCAGCGGAGGATCGCAAGCCAGCCCCCGAGCTCCTCGACTGTCACGTCGGACTCCTCCTGCAGCTCCGCCGGGCCCTCCGGGGAGAGGACCCCGACGCAGACCGCCGCGTGCAGCCGCCCCTCCGCGCGAAGCTCGCGCAAGCGGCGGAAGGCGTCGAGGTCGGTGCGGTCGTCGCCGGCGTAGATGGCGAGGTCGAGCTGCTCGTCGGCGAGCAGCGAGGCGACGGCGCCGTCCTTGCCGCCGCCGCTGACCGGCCGCAGCTCCAGCACCTTGCGCCCCCAGCGGGGTTCGAGCCCCGCCCGCCCGGCCTCGATCGCGATCTCGTGCGCGCGGCTCTCCGCCGCCGCCTCGTCGGCGCTGCCGCGCCAGTGCAGCGCCTGGATCGGTCCCTTGTCCTCGCGCCGCAGCCCCGCCGCCTCGAGCCGGTGATCGATCGAGGCAAGGAACTCCGAGGCTTCGTTCTCGCGCCCCACCACGGAGGGATCGGGACGCGGCTCCTCCTCGCCCGGCAGCAGCAGCTCCAGCCCGTGGTTGCCGGCGTAGGCGAGGGTGTCGAGGCCGACCAGCCGCCGCGCCTCCAGCGCCTGCCGGCCCGAGATGCAGCCGACCAGCGCGTAGCGCTCGGCGAGCGCCGCGAGCGCCTCGCGAGCGGCCGCCGGCACTGTCGCATCCTCGGCGCGTTCGACGATCGGCGCCAGCGTCCCGTCGACGTCGGTGAGGATCGCCGAGCGCCCCGGCTCCTCGCGCAGCGGCGCCAGCGCCGCCGTCCAGTCGCCGCCGGGGGGGCGGCCGCCGGTCTTCGAGTCGGGAGGCACGGCTCGTAGTATCGCGAGATGGCAGCCGCCCCCCGCGACCGCGCTCTCTGGAGGCTGGCGGCAATCGGCACCCTCGCCGGCCTCTTCAGCGGCCTCTTCGGGGTCGGCGGCGGGACTGTGATCGTGCCGATTCTGATCTTCTGGTTTGCCTACGGCGAGCGCCTCGCCACCGGCACCAGCCTGGCCGCGATCGTGATCATCGGCCTCTTCGGCACCCTCGCCCAGGGCGGCTTCTACGGCAATGTCCACTTCCTCACCGGCCTGCTGCTGGCGCTGCCGGCGATCGTCGGCGTCGTCCTCGGCGCCGCGATCCAGCAGCGCATCCCCCAGCGCGCCGTCTCCTACCTCTTCGCCCTGCTCCTGGTCGCGATCGCGGTGGAGCTGATCCTGTCGTGACCGGACTGGCGGCGGCGCTGATCTGCCTCCTCGGGGGGATGACCGGCGGCCTCGTCGGGGTCGGCGGCGGCATCCTCTTCGTCCCGGCCCTGACCGTCTGCCTCGGCTTCAGCCAGGTCGAGGGCGAGTCCACCTCGCTGCTGATCATCGTCCTCGTCGCCCTGGTCGGCGCCTACCGCCAGAACGGCTACGGCAATGTCCGCGTCCGCGAGGCGCTGATCATCGGCGCCCTCTCGCCGCTCGGGGTCCTGGCCGGCGTCGGCATCGCCAACCACGTCTCCGAACGGGCCCTGCAGCTCGCCTTCGCCGCGCTCGCCCTGTTCATGGCCGCGCAGCTGGTCCGCCGCGCCCGCACCGCGCCCTGACGCAGCAGCCCGAGTCGCTTTTCCCAACCTCTGGTTTGGAAAAGCGCCAGCCGCCTGGGCACAAGCCATGGTCTACGCTCAAAAGCGTGGATCACCTGACCTGGCAAGGCGACCTGCCGCACCTGCGCTCGCCGGTCATGGTCTGCGCCTTCCGCGGCTGGAACGACGCCGCCGCCTCCGCCTCGACGGCGCTGGCGGCGATCGGCAACTCGCTCGACGGCCAGCTGATCGCCCACCTCGACCCGGAGGAGTTCTTCGACTTCCAGTCGACGCGGCCGACGATCACGCTCGACGAAGGCCAGACCCGCCGCATCGAGTGGCCGGAAAACAACCTGATCGCGGTCGAGGTGCCGGGAGCCGACCGCGACCTCGTCCTCTTCGACGGGACCGAGCCGAACCTGCGCTGGCGCACCTTCTCGGAGACGATCGCCACCGCCGCCGACGCGCTCGGGGTGGAGATGGTGATCACCCTCGGGGCACTGATCGCCGAGGTCTCCCACACCCTGCCGGTCCCGATCACCGGCCTGGCCTCGACCGAGGAGCTGGTCGAGGAGCTCGACCTCGAGCGCTCCAGCTACGAGGGGCCGACCGGGATCGTCGGCGTCGTCCACGACCTCTGCCGCCGCAACGGCCTCGACTCGGCCTCGCTATGGGCGGCGGTCCCGCACTACGTCGCCGCGGTGCCGAACCCGAAGGCGGCGCTGGCGCTGCTGCGCCGGCTCGAGGGGCTGACCGGGATCGCAATCGAGGCGGCGGAGCTGGAGGAGGAAACCGAGGACTACGAGGAGCAGATCGGCCGCGCCGTCGCCGCCAACCCGGAGATCGAGGAGCTGGTCCAGCGGATCGAGGCCGAACAGAGCGACCTCCTCGACGACGAGGGCGAGCTCCCCTCAGCCGACACCCTCGCCCGCGAGTTCCAACGCTTCCTCCGCCAGCGCGGCAACGACAAGAGCTAGGAACTGAAGTTCATCAGGACCATCCGTCCTGGCCGGCGGGTCCTGTCGTCGCAGGGGACCCACCCCCTCCTGAACCACCAGGAGGGGGTCCCCCCTACGACGCCACCCGCCGGAGAAGCCCCAGCTCAGACGATCGGCGTCCAGACGCAGACGTTTCTCGCGGGGGGTGGCGCGGATTTGGGGGACCATCCCGAGCAGCTACTGCAGCGCAGGGATGGTGGTACCAAATCCGTGACAGGACCCGCCGCGCCGCGCCGCTTCGTCCTGCGGCTATTCAGCTCAGGCTTCCGCCGCCGGGCAGATGAGGCGGTAGTCGCACCAGCTGCAGACCTTGGGGGAGGGGCGGGGCTCGAAGTCCTGGCTGAGGATGCCCTCGCCGACCTGCAGGACGGTGCGCTCGACCCGCTCGGCGTCGTCGGGCCGGGTCGGCGCCGCCACCTTGTCGCCGTCGAGCACGTAGTAGTAGCTGCCGGTCGCCGCCTCGATCCCCCAGGCCTCGCGTGCCGCCAGCCGGTAGAGGGCCAGCTGCAGGTCGCTGTCGAGGTCTTCGGCGCTCTTGCGCTCGCCGGTCTTGTAGTCGATCAGCTCGTACTCGCCGTCCGGGAGCCGGTCGACGCGGTCGACCCGGCCGCGGACGTGGTGGTTGCCGACCTTGAAGTCGAACTTCTTCTCCAGCCAGACGGGTTCGCCCTCCGAGAGCCGCTCCCGCTCCCAGTAGAGGCGCAGCGCCTCGCGGGCGCGGTCGCGGAACTGCAGCTCGTCGTCGGAGTCGCGGAAGCCGGTCCGCCGCCAGCCTTCGGCGAAGAGCTTGTTCAGGCGCGAGAGCCCTTCGTGCTCGTTGGGCGGCGGTTCCTTGTGGAAGCGTTCGAGGACGTTGTGGAAGAGGATCCCGAAGCGCTGGTTGATCGTCGGCTCCTGCGGGATCCCGAAGACGCGGGCGAACTTGTACTTCAGCGGGCAGGTCAGGTAGAGAGTGAGGTCGGAGGCCGAGAGGCTGAGCCTGCCGTCGCCGCGGCGCGGCAGGAAGGCGGCCAGCGAGGGCTCCTCGCGCGCCGCGACCAGCTCCAGCCGCCGCCCCCGCTCGCGCTCGGAGCCGAGCAGGTAGGCATCGAGTTCGGAGGCGTCGAGCTCGGCCTGCTGCTCGGCGCTCGCCACCTGGCGCAGCAGCCCGTTCACGGCCGCGATCGCCTCCGCCGTCGGCTCGTCGCCCGGCCGCTGCGCCAGCGCCGCCAGCTTCAGCAGCTCCAGGTAGCGGGCGATCGCCCGGTTGACGTCGATCGCCGTGTCGAGCCGCGGCTCGGAGAGCTCGCGGCCAGCCCGCCAGGAGGCCTCGAGCACCTGCTCGCGCAGGGCGCGGTAGGTCGCGTGCAGCCCCTCGGCCGGACCGAACAGCTCCTCCTCGTGCTCCTCCTCCTCCTCGGCGCCGGCGCCGGCCAGCGCCTCCTCGTAGAAACGCGACGGCCGCGCCGCCTCGCCTCCGTGGCCGCGCTGCACCCGCGAGAGGACGAGGCCGCTGCGCGCCGGCCATCCGAGCCGCTCCCAGTCACCCTCCTCCTCCAGCCCGAGGACGAAGACGTGATCGAAGCCGAGGCCCTTGACCGCGGCCACCGCCATGCCGCGGATCGCCCCGGGCGCCGGCGGCTCCTCGACCTCCTCCGCCTCGACCCCGGCCTCGGCGACGGCGCTGAGGTAGCGGACGAATCCCCGGGTCGAGCCGTTGGGCTCGCGCCGCGTCCACGCGCTCGCCAGCTCGGCCAGGCGCGAGAGCCCGAGCAGCCGCTCGGCGACCTCGGGCTGGGCGGCGAAGAGGCGCTGGCGGCGCAGCCCGACCTGCTCGATCAGCCGCCGCACGAAGACCTCGGCGCGGCGTTCCTCCATCGTCGCCGCCGCGGCCGCATAGAGCTTGACGAAGCTGCCGATCCGCTCCCGCGCCTCGGGCTGGAACTGCGGGCTGTCGAGGGCGGCCTCGCAGGCGGCGACCATGTCCTGCTTGCGCCGCCGGGCGATCGTCGTCAATCGCGCCAGGTCGCCGGAGCGCAGCTCGACCGGCGGCCGGGTCAGCGCCCGCGCCGCCGCGGCCGAGTCGTCGGGGTCGGCCAGCACCCGCAGCCAGGCGATCGCGTCGCGCACCTCCGGGCGCTGGAAGAGCGCCGCCGAGCCGAAGAGGTGGAAGGGGATGCCGCGCTCCTCCATCGCCGCCGCCACGGCGCCACCCTGGCGGGCGGGGTCGGAAACGACGACGCAGATCTCCTCCGGCGCCGTCCCGGCGGCGAGGAGGCGCTCGACCTCGCGCGCCGCTGCCTGCGCCTGGGCGCGCTCGTTGGCGCAGCGCCAGAAGCCGAGCTTGGGATCGCGGAAGCGCTCCCGCAGCACGATCGCCTCCGCCTCGGGGAAGAGGCGCGCGAACCAGCTCTCGGCGTCGCCGGGGCCGCCCTCGCCGGGCTCGGCGGCGAAGAGCTGGTTCGGGTTGTCGGCCGCCAGCGACTCGAGGACGGCGAGCTGCGCCGGGGTCGCCTCCTCCAGCTCGTCGACCGCCAGGAAGCGCCAGCGCTCGGCGATCTGACGGCGCACGTCGGGACGCTCGACCAGCAGGCAGTCGAGGGCGAGGAAGACGTCGCCGCGATCGAGGCTGCCGGTCTCGGCGAGGATGCGGTCGTGGGTCGCGTAGAGCTCGGCGAACTCGAGGTCGCGGGCGGCCGCCTCGCGCCCCGCCGGGTCCTCGGCGCCGGCCGCCTGCGCCTGCTCCTTCAGCGTCGTCGCCCCGACCCGTTCGGCCTTCAGCCGGTCGATCCGCGCCAGCAGCCGCGCCAGCAGCCCGGCCGGGTTGCCGCGGATCTCGTGCCGGCGCAGCGGCAGCTCGTTGAGGCGATCGAGCAGCATCGCCAGCCGCTCGGCCCGGCCGAGCACGTCGAAGAACGGGTCGAGCCCGGCCTGCTCGGGGTACTCGCGCAGGACCCGCTCGCCGATCGCGTCCCAGCTGCCGATCCAGAGCTCCTCGAAGGAGCCCTCGACCAGCGCCTCGCAGCGTTCGCGCAGCCGCGCCGCCGTGTTCCTGCCGGAGGCGATCGTGAGGACGGTCTCCGGCCGGATTCCGGCGGCGACTAGATGGCCCAGGCGGCGCGCCAGCAGCTCGGTCTTGCCGGTCCCCGACTCGCCCAGCACCAGCAGCGGCCCCTCCCCGTGAGCGAGCGCGCGATCCCGCTCCGAGGCGGCGCCCGCGAGGGTTGGTGGATCCTCAGGCATCCAGGTCAACGCTAGCGCGCCTCACCCGTTATCTAGCATGCGGTCGATGGACGTCCTCTCCGCCGACTGGCCGGCGATCTGCCGCCGCATCGCCGCCGCCCAGCGCCCGATCTTCGAGCGATCGAAGACGCGCGAGGAGCGCACCGTCTACGAAGGCGTCGGCGAGGGCGGGGACCGAACCCTGGTGATCGACCGCGAATGCGAGGACGTGGTCTTCGCCGAGCTCGACAAGCTGGCGTCGGAAGGGGCCTCCTTCCTCGCCGTCTCCGAGGAGCGGGGCGAAGTCTCCTTCGGCGGCGGCGGGGAGCAGCGGGTCGTGATCGACCCGATCGACGGCTCGCTGAACGCCCGCCGCACGATCCCTTCCTTCGCGGTCTCGATCGCCGTCGCCTCCGGCCCCTCGATGGCCGACGTCGAGTTCGGCTTCGTCCACGACTTCGGCGCCGGCGAGGAGTTCCTCGCCCGCCGCGGGGAGGGCGCGCAGTTGAACGGCGACCCGGTGCGGGTTTCGCCGCCGGCCGAGCGCCTCGAGGTCGTCGGCGTCGAGTCGGCCGAGCCGGAGTGGTCGCTGCCGGCGCTGGAGGCGCTGGCCGGCAAGGCCTTCCGCCTGCGGGTGGTGGGCGCGATCGCGATCTCGGCCGCCTACGTCGCGGCCGGCCGGTTCGACGCGATGCTGAGCCTGCGTTCCTGCCGCTCGGTCGACGCCGCGGCGGCGCAGCTGATCGTTCGCGAGGCCGGTGGCGCCGTCGCCTTCGGCGAGGGAGGCCTTTCCGGGGCGCGCCTCGACCTCGAGTCGCGCTACCCGATGGCGGCGGCCAACGACGAGGATGGCCTCGCCACCGTGCGCTCGGCGCAGCTCGCCACGGCTGCCTAGCTGTTCCGCACGACTCCGTAACCACTTGCCGCCGGAGGTTTACAAACGTGTGTTCTGAGGAACATACGTTCGCTACACTCGGGCGCTCCCCCTGACGCCCCCAACGACTGAAGAGGTGTTTTCTCCACATGGCTGAAACTAAAAACGGCAGCAAATCGAAAGCGCAGGCCAAACGGGCCACGACCGAAGCGAAAAAGTCCGCGACCAAGACCGCGACGGCTTCGAAACGAGCCGCGACCAAGACCGCTGTCGCCGAGAAGAACCAGGTGCAGGCCGTCGTCGAGACCGCCGTCGACTTCCCCGTCGGCGCCGTGCTCACGGTCAGCGACCGGATCTCCGACCTGGTCGAGCCCTGGACCGACCGCAGCAAGGCCGAGCGGCAGATCAAGAGCTACCGCAGCAACCTGCGCAAATCGCTGAAGCGGACCGAACGCCGTGGCTCCACCGCCCGCCGCCGGGCGATCACCGAGGCGCGCAAGACCCGCAACCAGGTCGAGCGCGAGGCGCGCCGCCGCCAGCGCACCGTCGAGACGACGCTGAAGCGCAACCGCAACGAGGTCGAGCAGCGCGTCCGCCGCGCGATCGAGGCCCCGACCAACCGTGCCCAGGACTTCGTCGGCACGGTGAGCGACCAGCTCAGCGCCCTGCGCTAAGCGCTAGCGACCAAGCACCGCAACCGGGCGGGAGAAGGCTGGCTCGTAGGGCCAGCCCTCCCGCCCTTTTGCGTAGGCGCGGAACTGGAAGCGGACGTTGCGGCTGTCGTCGTCGCTGAAGCGGTAGGCGTAGCGGAAGCGGCCGCGGGCGTCGGTCTCCACCGTGCGGAACTCGCTCCACCTGGCGCCCGGGTAGCGGAACTGAAGCTCGACCGGGAGCCCGTCCTTCGCTGCCGCGACACCGGTGGGATCGACGCTGCCGCTGAAGACAACCGGGGCGCCGCCGACCTGAGCGGTGGCGGCCGAGGCATGCAAGCGGACCGCGCCGAGGACCTCGAGGTGGACCGTCCGCGCGGCGGCCCGGGTCAGGGTGCGCGTGCCGGGGAAGGCAGCGGTGACGTCGCGGCTCGGCCCGGGCGGCAGCTGCAGCGAGAAGCTGCCGTCGGCTGCGGTGCGGACGGTGGTCGTCCGCTGGTGCGGATCCGCGCCGGCGGCAAAGGTCTCGGTGACCGTCACCTCGAGCCCTCCCTGCCGACCTTTCCTCGCGCCGCTGAGCCGGCCGCCGAAGCGGACGCCATGGCCGAAGGGAACCGTCCGCCTCGCCGGCCGCAGGTCGAATCTGGTCAGGCGCCGGCGGTGGCAGCGGCGACCGCGCCGGGAGCGGCTGCAGCGCTGGTAGACGAGCTCCCGGCCACCGAAGCCCGCTTCCAGCGAGGCCGGTTCCTTCAGTGGGTTGACCAGCACCATCTTCGCCCCGCGGGCACGATCGCTGCCGCTTGCCGCGTTGCCGGCGCGGTCGTAACCGGTGGCGCGGAACTCGTACTTGCCCGGCGGGTAGGAATCCGATTCCCAGTCGGCGACGAGGCGATCGCCGGCCACCCGGGTCGGCAGCCGCCGGTACTCAGACCGGGAGCCGGCGGAGCGAACCGCGATCGTGCCGCGGTCAGGGCTCGGCCCCGAGAGGGCGTCGGCAACCGTGGCTTCGATCCGCTCCGGTTCGGCGGGGTCCTGCGCCGCCGCAAAGGCCACCCGCGGCGGGGCTTCGTCGACGGCGACGAGGGCGGTGGCGGTGGCGAGGCTGCCGTCGCCGATGTTCCCGGCCGCATCGCGGGCGAAGTAGGAGACCTGGTGGATACCGCTGCCGGAGACCCAGGTCGAGACGCTGCCGCCGAGCGCCTCGGCCGGGGCGCCGCCGTCGACGGCGATCGCCGTGAACGGTCCGCTGGTCCCGTTCGCCGTCATGCCTGAGAGGGGATCGCCGGCGGTTGCGGTGAGCCGCACCGGCCCGTCGCTCCAGCCGCCGGGCAGGCCCTGCAGCGAGACGTCAGGGGCGGTGCCGTCGACCTGAAGCGCGACGGCGACCGGCGGCGAGGGGACGCCGGCGTTCGAGACGGCGACGATGCGGGCGAAGGCGGTGCCCTCGGGCAGGAACCCGAGGGAGAACGGGCCGCCGCCGCTTCCCAGCAGATCGGTCTCGGCGAGGGTGCAGAGGGTCGCCAGGGCGCAGGGCGAGCCGCCCGTGCCGGCGTCGAGCGAGATCGCGTAGCCGCGGATGCCGGCAAGCGGCGCCGGTCCGCTTGGCGGTTCGATCTGCAGGCGGGTTTCCTTGTGGCTCGTCAGCCAGCCGGCGGGCGCGGCAACGGCGGGTTTCGCAGGAGCGGCGTCGTCGAAGCGCAGGTTGGCGAAGGCAGCCGGCCCCGCCTGCCCCTCGGCGTCTTCCAGCCACATTTCGAGCTTGTAGACGTCCGGGATCAGCGGAACGGCAAGCGCGGGAATCGAGGCCACGGTGTCGGTCTCCCGCATCGGCCCCTTGACCATCTGCCCGCTCGAGTTGTAGAGGCGGTAGACGACGGCTCGGGGCAGGACGGGCGGCCCCGGGACCTGGGTCCAGCCGATGCGGAAGACCCCGTCGGGATTCCAGGCTTCCTTGCCTCCCGCGACTTCGACCTCGGTGATCCGCAGGGGTTCGGTCGCTGCCGCCGATGGAGCGAGGGAGCAGAAGAACGCGAGTGCCAGCAGGGATGGCATTGCCGCAATCCCGCGCCGGGCGAGGGCCGCCCGCAGGCGGCTCATGGACCGAACTCGCCGGCGGGGCTGCCGCTGGCGGAGCTTTCGACCGCTGCCGGCGCGGGTTCTGCCGCCGGCGCGGGTTCCGGCGGCGGCGCGTATTCGACCGCGCCGCTCGCGGCCGCTGGTTCGCTGACCGCGGGCGCCGGCTCGGCCGCGGCCGGTGCCGTTTCGGCGGCGGGATGCCGCTTCGGCTTCGCCGGCTTGCGATCGGGTTCCGCCGCTGCGGCGGGCGCCGGCGCGGGTTCGTAGTCGGGTCCGTGGTCGCCTTGCGGCGCCGGTTCCGCCCGGCGCTCGAGCGCCGCGGGCCGCGAGTGCCCCGCCTGCGGGTCCAGCGGCGCCGGCACCAAGCCGGTGGCGACGCAGGCCGCCGCCCCGCCGGCGGTGCCGATGCAGATCGCCGCGACCTTGGCCGCCGCCGCCGCGCCGATGCCCCCGGCACCGCTGCCGGTGGCGGCCTGCGAGACGGCATCGCCCCTGCCGCTTCCGAAGCGCCCCGCCAGTTCGCTCAGCGCATCGTGCGCCCGTTCCAGCAGCGAGCGCCGCAGCGGGAGCAGCGGCGCCAGCGCCGCGGCGGCCGCGGGGGCGGCGCGGTAGGCCCTGAGCGTCGCCCGGCAGTGGGCGCAGGCGCGCAGGTGCTCCCGCAGGGCCGCCGCCTCCTCGGTCCCGGCCTCGCCGTCGCAGAAGGCCGAGATCAGCAGCTGCATCTCGGTGCAGCGGCTGCCGTCGCTGCTGCGGGACACCACCCTGCGGAAACGCTCTCGCCCCTCGGCGATGCAGCGGTTGATTTTCGTCTGCGACCAGGAGGTGATCTCGCCGATCTCCGCGTACGAGTAGCCCTCGGCGAGAAGGGTGAGGGCGCGCAGCTCCTGCGGCTTCAGCGCCTGCAGCGCCTCGCGGCTGCGGGCCACCGCTTCCCGCCGCTCGACCCGCTCCGCCGGTCCGTCGGCCCGCGAGGGCAACAGCGCGACCCAGTCCTCGTCGAAGACCCCAGCGCCGGTGAGGGGCAGCAGCCGCTCGCGCTCGCTGCGAACCGCCAGCGCCTCGTGCTTGACCACCGTCTGCAGCCACTTGACCAGCTCGCGGGGACGGAGGTCCGGCACCCTGCGCAGGAGGATCTCCAGGGCGCGCTGGAGGGCGTCGTCGGCGTCGTCCTCGCAGAGCGAAAAGCGGCGCGCGGTTCGGCGCAAAGCCGCCTCGTTTCGTGCGTAAGTCTCCACTGCCGCCCGCTTGCGGGCGGCGGCGTCACCGCCTACCGGGCGCGGATCCTCGCGCTCGCAGCTGACACTTTCCACCGCTTCAGTCCCCCCTGCTGCTTTGGCTTTCTGCACCGGACACTTCCAGTGCTAGATGCGAAGGGGCGGCATCTCTCCCCCCACCTGGACGGATCTCGCAACCGCGAAGTGCGGAATTTGCAGGCTGCTCCGGAAATAGGTCCAGGGCCGTTGCCGATCGATAGGATCGCGTCATGAGCACCTGCGTGGTCACCGGCGGCGCCGGCTTCCTCGGATCCCATCTCTGCGAGCGGCTGCTCAGCGACGGGCACCTGGTGATCTGCCTCGACAACCTCGAGACGGGGTCGCTGGAGAACATCGCCCACATCCGTGACGAAGCGTTCGAGTTCCGCAACGTCGACATCACGGAGAAGGTCGACATTCCCGAGGACGTCGACTTCGTCTACCACCTCGCCTCGCCGGCGAGCCCGATCGACTACCTGCGGCTGCCGCTGCACACGCTCAAAGTCGGCTCTTACGGGACCCATCACATGCTCGGCGTCGCCAAGTTCAAGCGCGCCCGCTTCCTGATCGCCTCGACCAGCGAGGTCTACGGCGACCCCGAGGTCCACCCGCAGCAGGAGGACTACTGGGGCCACGTCAACCCGATCGGCCCGCGGGGCGTCTACGACGAGGCAAAGCGCTACGCCGAGGCGCTGACGATGGCCTACCACCGCCAGCAGGGCCTCGACACGGCGATCGTCCGCATCTTCAACACCTACGGCCCGCGGATGCGCGCCCACGACGGCCGCGCGATCCCGACCTTCCTGCGCCAGGCGCTGCAGGACAGGCCGCTGACCGTCTTCGGCGACGGCAGCCAGACCCGCAGCTTCTGCTACGTCGACGACCTGATCGACGGCATCGTCCGCTTGGCCGAGTCGGATGTCCACACGCCGGTCAACATCGGCAACCCCAACGAGTTCACGCTGCTCGAACTGGCGAAGTCGGTGATCGAGGTGACCGAGTCCCGCTCGGAGATCGTCTACGAGGCGCTGCCGACCGACGACCCCAAGCAGCGCCGCCCCGACATCGGCCGCGCCCGCGACCTGCTCGGCTGGGAACCGACGATCCAGCTCACCGAGGGCCTGCGCCGGACGATCGAGCGCTCGGGCGTCGAGCGCCTGGTCGGCGCCGGGGACTGAGCCGCCCCGCACGCTGCACGCCCGGCGCGTTGCGCTGTTCCTTTTCCCCGCCTGGCGAGGCAAAGGAACAGGGGAGCGAGCGGCTGCCGGCCTCGCCACCCCAATATCCTTGCCGGCATGACTGACGGCTCCGGGGCCCAGGAGGCCCATCGCACGATTGCCCCGCTGGTCGGGCCCGAGGACGAGCGCGTCTTCACCGACTCCGGCATCGAGATCAAGCCCCTCTACGAGGACGAGGACGTCGCGCCCGGCTTGGAGGAGCGCCTCGGCGAGCCGGGGCAGCCGCCCTTCACCCGCGGCATTCACGAGGGGATGTACCGGGACCGGCTCTGGACGATGCGCCAGTACGCGGGCTTCGCCTCGCCCGAGGACACCAACGAGCGCTACCGCTACCTGATCGAGCACGGATCGACCGGCCTCTCGATGGCCTTCGACCTGCCGACCCAGCTCGGCCGCGACTCCGACGACCCGCTCTGCCACGGCGAGGTGGGGAGGACCGGGGTGCCGATCGACACGATCGAGGACATGCGGATCTGCTTCGATCAGATCCCGCTCGACGGCGTCTCCACCTCGATGACGATCAACGCGCCGGCGGCGATCCAGCTGCTGCTCTACGAGCTGGTCGGCGAGGAGCAGGGGGTGCCCTCCGAGAAGCTCCGCGGCACGGTCCAAAACGACGTGCTGAAGGAGTACATGGCCCGTGGCAACTACATCTACCCCGCCGAGCCGACGATGCGGCTGACCACCGACATCTTCGAGTACTGCAGCGAGAACGTGCCGAAATGGAACACGATCTCGATCTCCGGCTACCACATCCGCGAGAAGGGCTGCTCGGCCGTGCAGGAGGTCGCCTTCACGCTCTCCAACGCGATCGCCTACGTCGAAGCCGCGCTGGAGCGGGGGTTGAAGATCGACGAGTTCGCGCCGCGGCTGGCCTTCTTCTTCAACGGCCACAACAACGTCTTCCAGGAGATCGCCAAGTTCCGCGCGGTGCGGCGGATGTGGGCGAAGATCGTCGGCGAGCGCTTCGGGGCCGAGAACCCGAAATCGCAGCAGATCCGCTTCCACACCCAGACCGGCGGGGTGACGCTGCAGGCCCAGCAGCCCGAGGTCAACATCATCCGCGTCGCCCTGCAGGGCTTTGCCGCCGTCTGCGGCGGCACCCAGTCGCTGCACACCAACGGCTTCGACGAGGCGCTGGCGCTGCCGACCGAGCGTTCCGCCCGGATCGCCCTGCGCACCCAGCAAGTGATCGCCTACGAGTCCGGCGCCGCCGACACCGTCGACCCCTTCGCCGGCTCCTACTTCGTCGAGTCGCTGACCGACGAGATCGAAGCGCGCTCCTGGGAGCTGATGGACAAGGTCGAAGAGCTCGGCGGCTCGGTCGAGGCGCTGGAGTTCATGCAGCGCGAGATCGAGGAGTCCGCCCTCAGCTACCACGAGCGCTACAAGAGCGGCCAGGACATCATCGTCGGGGTGAACAAGTTCGTCACCGACCAGGTCGACGACGTCGACATCCTCAAGGTCGACCCCGAGGCCGAGCAGCGCCAGCTGGCCCGGCTCAAGGCCTTCAAGGAGAACCGCGACCAAGGCGAGGTCGAGGCCAGGCTCGAGTCCCTGCGCGACGTCGCCCGCGGCGAGGGCAACCTCCTGCACCCGATCCGCGCCGCCCTCAAGGCGGAAGCCTCGATCGGCGAGGTCTGCGGCGCCATGCGCGAGGTCTTCGGCGAATACAAGGGCGGGGCGTTCTTTTAGCGATTGCTGAATTGACCCGGCTGTGACCGGCACAACTCAGCAAGCGTCATCTGAACGGTCGCTGTCATCCGCGTAGCGGGGGAGGAACCGGCCACCGCTGGTTGAACCCGGGGGCGATGATCGAGGTCTCGAGGACGCTGATGAAGTCCGAGCCGGAGCTGGCGGAGCTGGTCGGGAGCGTCGCCGGGCTCGAGGTGACGATGGCCGAGAAGGGTTTCGGCACCAGGGTCGAGCTGCGCGCCAGCGAGGACTCCGGCCTCGCCGAGGCCGACCTCGAAGCGGTCCTCGACCGGCTGGCCCAGCCGCAGCGACGGCCGTTCAGCTGAGCGAGATGAGCGCCGCCCGGCCCGGCCGCGTCCCGGTCGACCGGTGAAGCTTGACACACCGGTTTGCAGGGTTACATAAGATTCCATCAGCATCGTGGAAAGAAGGGCCCGCTCCGGCGGGCCCTTCGCTTGCCTGAGGACGCCGCGGAGCCGGCGTAAATAGAATGCCGCGGCCCGCTCGAAGACCCCGACGGCGGTGCCCCTGAAGATGCGAGAGCGAAACCCGGAAACCCACGAGGAGAAGCTCGCCTACCTGCGCGAGCTGCGCGAGGCGGCGGTCCATTCCGCCTCCGAGGCGGCGGTCGAGAAGCAGCACGCGAAGGGGAAGATGACCGCCCGCGAGCGGATCGAGAAGCTGCTCGACCCCGGCTCCTTCGAGGAGCTCGACACCTTCGTCCGCCACCGCACCTACGACTTCGAGATGCAGAAAAACCGGCCCTGGGGCGACGCCGTCGTCACCGGGCACGGGACGATCGACGGCCGCACCGTCTTCGTCTTCAGCCAGGACTTCACCGTCTTCGGCGGCAGCCTCGGCGAGGTGATGTCGGAGAAGATGTGCAAGGTGATGGATCTGGCCGCCCAGGTCGGGGCGCCGGTGATCGGCATCAACGACTCCGGCGGGGCGCGGATCCAGGAGGGAGTTGTGTCCCTCGGCGCCTATGGCGACGTCTTCGTCCGCAACGTCAAGTGCTCGGGGGTGATCCCGCAGATCAGCCTGATCATGGGCCCCTGCGCGGGCGGCGCGGTCTACTCGCCGGCGATGACCGACTTCATCTTCATGGTCAAGGAGACCTCGCACATGTTCATCACCGGCCCGGAAGTGATCAAAACCGTGACCGGCGAGGAAGTCGAGTTCGAGGAACTGGGCGGGGCGATGAGCCATAACTCGAAGTCGGGCGTCGCCCACTTCGCCTCCGAGGACGAGGAGAGCTGCCTCGAGGACGTGCGCTACCTGATGGGCTTCCTGCCCTCGAACAACCTCGAGGTGCCGCCTCGGTTCGAGCCCTCAGACGACCCCGAGCGCGAAGACACCGAGCTCGACACGCTCGTCCCCGACGACCCGCAGAAGCCCTACGACATGCGCGACGTGATCGCCCGGGTCGTCGACGACGAGGAGTTCTTCGAGGTCCACGAACACTTCGCGAAAAACATCGTCTGCGGCTTCGCCCGCCTCGACGGCTATCCGGTCGGCATCGTCGGCAACCAGCCGGCCTTCCTCGCCGGCGTGCTCGACATCGAGGCCTCCGAGAAGGCGGCCCGGTTCGTGCGCACGTGCGACTGCTACAACGTCCCGATCCTCACCTTCACCGACGTGCCCGGCTTCCTGCCGGGGACCGACCAGGAGTGGAACGGGATCATCCGCCACGGCGCCAAGCTCCTCTACGCCTTCACCGAGGCGACGGTGCCGAAGCTCACCGTCGTCACCCGCAAGGCCTACGGCGGCGCCTACGACGTGATGAACTCCAAGCACATGCTGGCCGACTACAACGTCGCCTGGCCGACCGCCGAGGTCGCGGTGATGGGCCCCGAGGGCGCGGTCAACATCATCTACCGCAAGGACATCGCCAACTCGCCGACCCCCGACGAGCGGCGCCAGAAACTGATCGACGACTACAAAGCCCACTTCGCCAACCCCTACTCGGCGGCGGAGCGCGGCTACATCGACGACGTCATCGAGCCCCGCCAGACCCGTCCCAAGCTGATCCGCGCCCTGCGCATGCTGCAGACCAAGCGGGTCGACCAGCCGAAGCGCAAGCACGGCAACATCCCGCTCTAAGCGCCATTTCTCCGCGGCAGTCGGGGAGGGACGGGGGAGAGAAGGTGGTGAGTTGTTCCTTAGGCCTGTATGGCAGGCGAAAGGAACAGGCGAGGCGAGACCTGGACCGCCGTCGCGAGTATCGCGGCGCGGCAGCACGGAGTCGTCAGCCGGGGTCAGCTGCGGGAGGCCGGCCTCACCGAGTCGGGGATCGAACAGGGAGTAGCCACGGGGAGGCTTTACCCGTTGTTCAGGTCGACTTTCGCTGTTGGCCATCCTCGTCAGGACCGCAGCTGCCGGCTTCTCGCAGCAACCCTGGCATGTGGCAGGGGCACGGTCGTCTCACATGGAACCGCCGCCGCGCTGCTCGGCTTGTGGACGTTCTGGCCTAGCGAAATCGAAGTGATCGCCCCGGTCGAAGCAGGTCGGAAGATCGGAGGGATCCGCCGGCGCTTCGTCCCTCCGCCGCCATCCGAGCAGATCGAGCAGAAGGCCGGGATCCCCTGCACGACGCCGTCCCGCACGATCGTCGACGTTGCTGGCTTGGCAAGTCCGAAGCTGCTCGCCGCCACGGTCGAGCAGGCGGCTGTCTCGAGGGTGCTGAACGTCTCGGAGATAGACGAGATCCTCGTCGAACATCGCCGGCGGGGGACGAAGAAACTCCACCGCGTCCTCGAACCCTGGCGGCGGTACTCGCCCCGCGTCCGCCTGCGGAGCCGGATGGAGGCGAAAATGCTGCCCCTCCTCACCCAGCAGGCGCTGCCGATCCCGGAGTGCAACGAGAAACTCCGGATCGGACGAGAGACCTTCGAGGTCGACTTCCTTTGGCGCGAGCAGCGGGTGGTGGTGGAAACCGACGGCGGGCGATTCCACGACAATCCCGCCGCGCAATCCCGCGACGGTCACCGGAACAGGGCGTTGGCCCAGGCCGGTTATCGGGTTCCGCGAATCGGCTGGGACGAGCTTCGCGACGAACCGGATCGCACCATCGCCGAGATCCGCCGCTTTCTCACCTCACCAGTTGTTCCTTAGGCCCGTATAGCAGGCAAAAGGAACAGCTTGTCGGGGCCGACCGTGATTTGCCTGTTCCTTTCCGCTGCATAACAGGCAAAAGGAACAGTTGCGGGGTGGGTTAGGGGACCGCCGTCGCCTCGGTCTCGATTCCGCCGCCGCCGCCTTTGCCGGGCGCCCCGGCGTCTTCGCCGCCGAGGCGGTGGGCGAGGTAGACGGGGATGATCGAGATCAGGATCATCAGCACGGCGACGGCGTTGACGATCGGGAGTTCGTGGGGGCGGAAGAGGTTGGAGAAGATCCAGATCGGCAGGGTCTGTTCGCCGGCGCCGATCGTGAAGTTGGTGACGATGATCTCGTCGAAGGAGAGGGCGAAGGCGAGCAGGCCGCCGGCGATCAGGGCGCTTTTCATCCCCGGGAAGGTGACGTAGCGGAAGGTCTGCCAGGTGTGGGCGCCGAGGTCGGCGGAGGCTTCCTCGTAGGAGCCCGAGAGGCGGCGCAGGCGGGCGATGGCGTTGTTGTAGACGACGACGATGCAGAAGGTCGCGTGGCCGACGATCACGGTGAAGAGGCTGAGCGGCACGTCCAGCACCTGGGTGAAGGTGTTGCTGATCGCGACCCCGGTGACGATGCCCGGCAGGGCGATCGGCAGGATCACCAGGAAGGAGATCGTCTCGCGGCCGAAGAAGCGGTGGCGCGCCACGGCGAGTGAGGCGAGCGTGCCGAGGGCGAGGGCGATCGCGGTTGCCGCGATTCCGGCTTTCAGCGAGGTGAAGAAGGCTTCGCGCGCGGCTTCGTTCTTGAAGGCCTGGCTGAACCAGTGGGTGGTGAAGCTCGGCGGCGGCCACTCGAGGATCCTGCTCGAGTTGAAGGCGTAGATGACGATCACGATCAGCGGGATGTAGATGAAGGCGAGGCCGATCGCGACCGCGATTCGCAACAGGATCCGTGAGCGCCTGGTCAGTCGCATCGTCCTGCCACCTAGACGTGCTCGAAGGCGCCGAGCTTACGGGCGACCAGCAGGTAGGCGATCATCACCACGATCGGGACGATCGCCAGCGCCGCCGCGAACGGCTGGTTGTTGGCGATGTTGCTGTAGATGACGTTGCCGATGAACTGGTTGTTGGAGACCAGGCGGGGCGTGATGTAGTCGCCGAGGGTCAGCGAGAAGGTGAAGATCGAGCCGGCGACCACGGCCGGGAAGCTGAGCGGCAGGATCACCCGGCGGAAGGTGGTGAAGGGGGAGGCACCGAGGTCCTCCGAGGCGCTGATCAGCGAGTCCGGGATCCGCTCCAGGCCGGCGTAGATCGGCAGGATCATGTACGGGAGCCAGAGGTAGCTGAAGACCAGCCAGACCGCGGTGGTCCCGTAGCCGGGGCCGTGCAATCCGAGCGGCTCCAGCGCCCAGTTGATCGCGCCGTTGGCCGAGAGCAGCGTCCGCCAGGCGTAGACCTTGACCAGGTAGCTCGACCAGAGCGGCAGCAGGATGCCCACCACGAGCAGCGCCTTCCCGCGCCGGCTCGCCACCTTCGCCATGTAGAAGGCGATCGGGAAGGCGATCACAGCGTCGGTGAGCGTGACCAGCAGGGCGGTGCGGACCGTCCGCCAGACGATCGTCCGGTAAACGGGTTCGGTGAGGAGCGATTCGAAGTTTTCGAGGGTGAAGCTCTTGACGGTCAGCCCGCTGAGCGGGTCGACCGACCAGAAGGCGGCGACCAGCAGCAGCGCCAGCGAGCCGAGGTACCCGATCACCAGCCAGCCGATCGGGCCGGCCAGCAGCGCCCCTACCTGAAGGCGCGGGCGGCCCTGGAAGAGGTCGGCGAGCCGATGGCCCACCGACCTCCTCTGCACGACCGCTTCAGACGCCACGTAGCGAGACCCGCGCGATTAGCCCTTGACTTCCGTCCAGGCTTTCACCCAGTCGTTGTAGTCCTTGCAGTCTTCTTCCCCGTTGCCGCAGTCGGCGAGCGGCGTTTCCCAGTAGTAGACCCGCTTCCAGAAGTCCGGTTCTTCGGCGTGGTATTCAGCGCAGAAGTTCGGGTTCTTGGTTTCCTTGCAGGCCAGTTCCTGGGCCGGCGCCTCGCCGAAGTATTCGGCGACCTGGGCGTTGGCCTTCGGCGAGATGATCCAGTTCATCCACTCGTACATGCAGTTGGGATGAGCGGCGTGCTTGGCGATCATCCAGGTGTCCGACCAGCCGGTCGCACCCTCCTTCGGCAGGAAGCCCTGGCTCGCCGGGCTGGCCGCGACCGGCACCCCTTCGCCCTTCAGCGCGAAGTACTGGTACTGCCAGGTGGTGCCGACGACGATGTCTTCGCCGGCGAAGGCGGAGATCTGCTTCGCCGCTTCGGACCAGTATTCGGGAGCGGCGGCGGAGCGCTGTTCCTTCAGCAGTTCGATCGCCGCGTCGAACTGTTCTTCGTTCAGCTCGTAGGGGTTTTCGATCCCCAGCTTCGGTTCGTGGACCTTGAGGTAGAGGGCGGCGTCGGCGATGTAGCTCGATTCGTCGTAGATGCTGACCTTGCCCTTGTATTTCGAGGAGAGCTTCGGATCGAAGACCACGTTCCAGGAGTCCGGCGCCGGCTTGACCGCGTTCTTGTTCCACATCAGCAGGTTGGCGCCGCGGCCATGCGGGATGCCGTAGTTGACCCCATCGAAGGTGTTGTAGGGCTGGTCCTTGAGGTCGCTGAAGACCGTCTTGTAGTTGGGGACGAGGTCGGTGTTGACCGGGGCGACGAGGCCGGCGGCGACCATCCGGGCGGTGGCGTTGCCGGAGGCGGAGACGCCGTCGTACTGGCCGGTTTTCATCAGCTCGACCATTTCGTCGGAGGTGCCGGCTTCCTTGTCGGAGACCTTGCAGCCGGTCTTCTGTTCGAACGGCTTGGTCCATTCCGGTTCGACGTAGCCGGCCCAGGAGATCAGGTTCAGCTGACCCTCGCCCTTGCCGAGCTTTTGCAGTGCTTCTTCGCTGCCGCCGCCGGTGGTGTCGCTGCTCGAGCCGCCGCAACCGGCGAGGACGAGCATGAAGACGACAAGGCCGGCGAGAACGAGCCACGCCGTGCGGGCGGGATTGGCGTCCCTACTCCTCATGGTGCTACCTCCTGTTTCGTTTGCTTCCCGCCGACGGCGGCCGCGTGCTCCGGCCGCCATCCGACCAGGACCTCGTTTCCCTGCGCAGGCAGCGCGCCCGCGGACGCGCTCTCCACGTTCTGCCTGACCAGCTGGAGGCTCCCCCCGGCGTCCAGCGCGATCGTGAAGCGGGTGACGGCGCCGGCGTAGGAGACGTCGACGACCCGGCCGGTCTCCGTATGCAGGCCGTCCGCCGCCGCGCCCGGCTCGAGCAGCTCGATCTTCTCGGGGCGGATCGTCACCTGCTCGCCGTCGCGCTCGATCAGGTTGGAGACGCCGACGAAGCCGGCGACGAAGGCGTTGGCCGGGTGCTCGTAGAGCTCCAGCGGCGGGCTCACCTGCTCGATCCGGCCGCCGTTGAAGACGGCGATCCGGTCGCTCATCGTCAGCGCCTCGTCCTGGTCGTGGGTGACGTAGACGAAGGTGATCCCGACCTCGCCCTGGATCGTCTTCAGCTCGCTCTGCATCTCCTCGCGCAGCTTCAGGTCGAGCGCTCCGAGCGGCTCGTCGAGCAGCAGCACCCGGGGCCGGTTGACGATCGCCCGCGCCAGCGCGACCCGCTGCCGCTGGCCGCCGGAGAGCTCGGTCGGCTTGCGCTTCGCGTAGCCGGGCAGGCGGACCATCTCCAGCGCCTCGTCGCGGCGCTTCGTCCGCTCGCCCCTGTCGACCCGCGAGACCTTCATCCCGTACTCGACGTTGTCGCCGACGCTCATGTGGGGGAAGAGCGCGTAGTCCTGGAAGACCGTGTTGACCGCGCGGTCGTACGGCGGCACCCCGCTGACGTCCTCGCCGGCCAGCTCGATCGTGCCGCTGCTCGGATCCTCGAAGCCCGCGATCATCCGCAGCGTCGTCGTCTTCCCCGAGCCCGACGGCCCGAGCATCGTGAAGAACTCCCCCGGCGCGATCTCCAGGTCGATCCCGCCGACCGCCACCACCTCGCCGTAGGTCTTGGCGAGGCCGGTAAGGCGGATGTCAGGTGCCGCGGCTTCTATGCGCAGAAGTTATCCGGAGCGGTGGGGAAAGCAAGGACAAAGTGGCCCGGTTGGCTTAGCCGGGCTGTAGTACGGGCGGTTAAAAGGGGGGAACCGGGGAGACCCCTCGGCGGACAAAAGATGGGGAGTGTCCGGCGAGGGGTCTCCCCGGTTCCTACTCCCCTGAAGCGCCTGCGTCGAGCTCGGCATCCATCATCCGAGGCCCGGGAAGGGGGGGAGCGAAGGCTCCTTGATCCTGGTCTCAGTACCCGGCGGGGTGGCGCGGGACGAAGCCGACGTTGTCGCGCAGTTCGGCGTGCCAGCGGGGGCCGGTTTCGCCGCCTTCGTCGCCGGAGGTGTCCCAGCGGTAGCCGGCGATTTCGGCGTAGGCGTGGCCGGCATTGGCCCAGACGGTGATCCAGCGGCCTTCGCCTTCTTCGCCCCAGCTCTCCATCGGGCCCGAGGGGAGGGGGCTTTGGAGGAAGCGGCCGCCGTGGAGGGCGAAGCTGACCGAGCCGGAGCAGTCGTAGCCGCGGTCCCACCAGCGGCCGTGGCCGCCGCCCCAGACGTACGGCTTGCTGCGGATCTTGTTCGCCGCAGCAATCACGGCCTTGACCCGCGGCGGTGCGCTGGCCGGCGGGATCAGCATCCCGTTTGGCAGCAGCTTCGCCTTCGCGGTCGGGGTGCAGATATCGATTTCGGCTGGCGAGAGGCCGCCGCCGTTGCAGCGGGCCGAAGCCCCGGCCGGGACGATTAGAACGACGGCAAAAAGGGCAATAGCCAAAGCAAGCCCAGCCAACCTGTTGTGACGCAAACCGCTTCTCCTTCGTCGGCCTACGGGGTTAGCTGTCGGGCTGGCGCGAAAGGAGCTTGCGCCCCCGCCTGTTTGGCGGGCTCGCCCCGGAAACTTGGTTCCCCCGCTCCCGTTGCGCCCATGGCGCTTGGGATTCGGCGTTCCGGTTATCGAACGCGGGCAGTGTAGACGATCCACCGGCGCCGTGCTCACGAAACGCAAATATTTGGACAGAGAACCCGCTCCCATCGAAGAACTCTTCGACGTGACGGCTGGTAGCTTGCGCCCTGGGATGAACCTTTCGGGCCGAAATGCGCTGCTCACCGGCGCCACGGGAGGTCTCGGAAGGGCAATCGCCAAGGCGATGGCCGAGCGCGGCGCCCGCCTCACCCTGAGCGCTCGCAACCGCGAGGCCCTGGAGGCGCTGGCCGCGGAGCTGCCGGGCGGCGGCCACGGAATCCTCCCAGCCGACCTGGCCGAGCCCGACGCTGCCGAGCGGCTCGCCGCTGAAGCCGCGGGCACCGAGATCCTGATCGCCAACGCCGGCCTGCCCGGCGCCGGCAGGCTCGACGAGTTCAGCGCCGAGGAGGTCAAGCGCGCCCTCCGCGTCAACCTCGAGGCACCGATGCTGATGGCCCGGGCGCTCTACCCGGCGATGGTCGAGGCCGGCTGCGGCCAGCTCGTCTTCGTCGCCTCGCTGTCAGGCAAGGCGGCCAGCCCCCGCACCTCCATCTACAACGCGACCAAGTTCGGCCTCCGCGGCTTCGCCCTCGGACTGCGGGCCGACCTCGACCCCAAGGGCGTCGGGGTCTCGATCGTCTCCCCGGGCTTCATCCGCGAAGCCGGCATGTTCGCCGACTCCGGCGCCAAGCCACCGCCGGGAATGGGCACCGCCACCCCCGAGCAGGTCGGCGCCGCCACGGTCAAGGCCATCGAGCGCAACAAGGTCGAGGTGACCGTCGCCCCCCTCCCCCAGCGAGCCGGCGCCCACCTGGCCCTGATCAGCCCGTCCCTGGGCGTCAAAGCCCAAAGCGGCAGCGCCGGCCAAAAAGCCGCTCAGGCCATCGCCGACGGCCACAGCCCCAGCAAACGCTGAACCCAAGCCTCGTCGGTCGGTTGGACACACCACCCTGTGTTCAAGTGACCTGCGAGTGGGATGCCGCGCCCCTTGTCTGGCCGGTCCGGGCACCCCTCGAGCCGGCGGATACTCAAAGTGCCGGTCTGATCAGACCGGCACTTGTCGGAGCGAGGGGTGCCCGGACCGGCACCACCAATTGCCTAGGATGAATACGTGAGCAGCGATTCCTTCGGCGCCCGTTCGACCCTCCAGGTGGGAGGCAGGGACTACGAGGTCTTTCGACTCGACGCCCTCCAGGCCCGCTTCGACGTCGCCCGCCTGCCGTACTCGATCAAGGTCCTGCTGGAGAACGTGCTGCGGCTCGAGGACGGCACCTCGGTGACCGCCGCCGACGTCGAGGCGATCGCCTCCTGGGACGCCGCCGCCGAGCCGAGCGCCGAGATTCCCTTCCAGCCCGCTCGCGTCCTCATGCAGGACTTCACCGGCGTCCCCGCCGTCGTCGACCTGGCGGCGATGCGCGACGCGATGGAGGAGATCGGCGGCGACCCCACCGCGATCAACCCGCTGGTCGACGTCGACCTGGTGATCGACCACTCGGTCCAGGTCGACGCCTTCGGCAACGAGCGCGCCTTCGCGGTCAACGCCGAGCACGACTTCGAGCGCAACCTGGAGCGTTACTCGTTCCTCAAATGGGGCCAGCAGTCCTTCGACAACTTCCGCGTGGTGCCGCCGGCGACGGGCATCTGCCACCAGGTCAACCTCGAGTACCTGGCCCAGGTCGTCTACAGCCGCGACAACGGCGGCGTCCTGCAGGCCTATCCCGACACCCTCGTCGGCACCGACTCGCACACGACGATGGTCAACGGGCTCGGCGTCCTCGGCTGGGGGGTCGGCGGGATCGAGGCCGAGGCGGCGATGCTGGGCCAGCCGATCTCGATGCTGCTGCCGCAGGTCGTCGGCTTCAAGCTCTCCGGCGAACTCCCCGAGGGGGCGACCGCGACCGATCTCGTCCTCACCGCGACCGAGATGCTGCGCGAGCGCGGCGTCGTCTCCAAGTTCGTCGAGTTCTTCGGTCCCGGCCTCGCGACCCTCGGCCTCGCCGACCGCGCCACCCTCGGCAACATGTCGCCGGAGTTCGGTTCCACCTGCGCGATCTTCCCGGTCGACGCCGAGACGCTGCGCTATCTCGACCTCACCGGGCGGCCGACCGAGACGATCGAGTTGGTCGACGCCTACACGCGCGAGCAGGGGATGTTCCACGAAGAGTCCAGCGAGGACCCGGTCTTCTCCGACCTGCTCGAGCTCGACCTCGGCGACGTCGTCCCCAGCCTCGCCGGGCCGAAACGGCCGCAGGACCGGGTGCCGCTCTCCGAGGCCAAGGAGTCCTTCCTGCAGGCGATGTGCGAATTCGACCCCGAGGCCGCCGAGGAAATGGGCAACGGCCGCGACGAGGCGATCGAAGAGTCCTTCCCGGCCTCGGACCCGCCGGCCGAGGACCACGACGACGGGCGCGGCCGGCCCCGCCCGGCGATCCGCGACACCGCGACGGCTCCGGTCAAGACCGACGACGCGATCGAGGTCACGCTCGAGGACGGCACCGCCTTCAAGCTCGACCACGGCCGGGTGGTGATCGCGGCGATCACCAGCTGCACCAACACCTCGAACCCGAGCGTGATGATCGGCGCTGGCCTGCTCGCCCGCAACGCCGTGGAGCGCGGCCTGCAGCGCAAGCCCTGGGTGAAGACGTCGCTGGCGCCGGGCTCGACCGTGGTCACCGACTACCTCGAGCAGGCGGGCCTGACCGAGCACCTCGACGCGCTGCAGTTCAACCTCGTCGGCTACGGCTGCACCACCTGCATCGGCAACTCCGGCCCGCTCGACCCGAAGATCTCCGCGGCGATCGCCGAGAAGGACCTGGCGGTCTGCGCGGTCCTCTCCGGCAACCGCAACTTCGAGGGCCGGATCAACCAGGACGTGAAGGCCAACTACCTGGCGAGCCCTCCCTTGGTCGTCGCCTACGCGCTGGCCGGCCGGATGGACTTCGACCTCGTGAACGAGCCGCTGGGCGAGGGGAAAGACGGGGAGCCGGTCTACCTGAAGGACATCTGGCCGAGCGCCGAGGAGGTCAAGCAGGTGGTCGGCGACTCGGTCGCCGCCGAGATGTTCAAGCACAGCTACGCCGAGGTCTTTGCCGGGGACGAGATGTGGAACGCGGTCGACATCCCCGCCGGCGACCGCTACACCTGGCCCGAGTCGACCTACGTCCGCCGCCCGAGCTTCTTCGAAGACATGCCCGCCGAGGCGCCCGGGGTCGAGCCGATCGCCGGCGCCCGCGCGCTGGCGCTGCTCGGCGACTCGATCACCACCGACCACATCTCTCCCGCCGGGGCGATCAAAAAGGAAAGCCCCGCCGGCCGCTGGCTGATCGAGCAGGGCGTCGAGGTCAGGGACTTCAATTCCTACGGCTCGCGTCGCGGCAACCACGAGGTGATGATCCGCGGCACCTTCGCCAACATCCGCCTCCGCAACCAGCTGGTCGAGAAGGCGGGCGGCTACACCCGCCACTTCCCCGACGGGGAGGAGACGACGATCTACGAGGCCGCTGTGCGCTACGCGGACGAAGGGGTGCCGCTGGTCGTGCTGGCCGGCAGGGAGTACGGCTCCGGCTCCTCCCGCGACTGGGCGGCGAAGGGGACGAAGCTGCTCGGGGTGCGGGCGGTGATCGCCGAGAGCTTCGAGCGGATCCACCGCTCCAACCTGATCGGGATGGGCGTCCTGCCCCTGCAGTTCGCCGAAGGCGAGAGCGCCGCCTCGCTCGGGCTCACCGGCGCGGAGACCTTCGACGTCGGCGACCTCGAGGACGGCCAGGCGAAGAAGGTGACGGTCATCGCCCGCGGCGACGACGGCGCCGAGAAGAAGTTCGAGGCGATCGTCCGGCTCGACACGCCCAACGAGGTCACCTACTTCCGCAACGGCGGAATCCTGCAGTCCGTGCTGCGGAAGCTAAAAGAATAGGCGCAGCGGGGCCGCGGGAGGCAGGGGGGTCCGCGCGACCCTCACTGCACCTGCGCGTCGGTAGCCAGGGAGGGATGCCGACGCGGCCGTTCCCCCTGGCGGGACTGCCCTGAGGAACAGTCAAGGTCTAGCTATAGCGGCTCCGCTCCGCACGGTCAAGCGCAGTCGAGCGGTTTTAAACGCGTTCCGGCGCCGTTTCCGCTGCGTCTTGCTGCGAACCCGCGTGTACTGCGATTCCCCAGCCCTTGCGCTCGATCAGCTCGATGCCGATCACGCTGCCGACCGGGCCGACCGGGGTGAGGGTCGCGGCCAGCAGGGTGTAGGGGGCCTCCTTGCGGATGCAGGCGATCCAGATCACCACGCAGAGGGCGACGAAGCCGAGGCCGTGCGCCCAGCCGAAGAGCATCGTCTCGGTTTCGAACCCGGGCAGCAGCCAGAAGGCGATCAGGGCGCTGAAGATCGCCAGCTCGATGTAGGAGATCAGCTTGACCCGGGCGAACAGCCTGCCCGGGACGGGCTTCTCGAACGGCCGGCGGGTCACCATCTGTCAGGCGCCAGGGATGAGCGCGGTGAGCACGATCCGCTCCTGCTCGCGCGCGTGGGCGCCGGAGTAGCCCTCGCCCGGGCTGGCCCGGCCCTGGCGGCCGATGTAGGTGAGGGCGACGCCCTCGGGCAGGACGCTCGGCATCCGCCGCGACATCACCTTCCAGCCGCCCATGTTGCGCGGCTCCTCCTGCACCCAGGCGATCTCCTTCAGGTTCGGGTAGGAAGCGATCAGCCGCTCCAGCTGTTCTTTGGCGAAGGGGTAGAGGACCTCGACCCGGGCGATCGCGACGTTCTCGGCGCCCTCGCGGCGCTCGCTCGCGTCCATGTCGTAGTAGACCTTGCCGGTGCAGAGGACGAGGCGCTCGACCTTCTCCCGGCGCTCGCCCGCCTTCGGGTCGTCGAGGATGAACTGCAGTTCGCCGTCGGTCAGCTGCTCGAGGCTGGCGGTGGCGCGGTCGAGGCGCAGCAGCCCCTTCGGCGTGAAGACGATCAGCGGCCGCGGCTTCTTGATCAGCGCCTGACGGCGCAGCAGGTGGAAGTACTGGGCGGCGGTGCTCGGATTGGCGATGCGGATGTTGCCCTCGGCGCCGAGCGCGAGGAAGCGCTCGATCCGGGCACTGGAGTGCTCCGGGCCCGAGCCCTCGTAGCCGTGGGGCAGCAGCAGCGTCAGCCGCGTCTGCTGCCCCCACTTCGCCTCGCCGGAGACGATGAAGCTGTCGACGATCACCTGGCCGGCGTTGGCGAAGTCCCCGAACTGCGCCTCCCAGACGACGAGCGCGTTCGGATTGGCCGCCGAGTAGCCGTACTCGAAGCCGAGGCAGGCGGTCTCCGAGAGCGGGCTGTTGTAGAGCTCGAACGGCGCCGCCGCGTCCTCGAGGTTCTGGATCGGCGAGTACTTGAGCCCGGTGTTCTCGTCGTGGAGGACGAGGTGGCGATGGGAGAAGGTGCCGCGCTCGGTGTCCTGCCCGGTGAGGCGGATGTGGACGCCCTCGGTCAGCAGGGTGCCGAAGGCGAGCGCCTCGGCCTGGCCGAAGTCGATCCCGCCGCTCTCGAGCGCCTCGGTGCGGCGGGAGAGCGGCCGGCGCAGCTTGCGGTGGACGTTGAACCCTTCGGGCGTCTTCAGCAGCGCCTCGTTGATCGCCCGCAGCTTCTCCGCCTCGACCGCGGTGTGGACGGGTGGGCTGGCGGTCCGGTCGAGCAGTTCGCCCGTCTGGGTGGTGGCGCCGGTGACGGTCGGATCCTCGTACTCGCCGGACTCCATCTTCTCGCGCAGCCCCTTCAGGGCAGCCGACATCTCGCTGTGGCGCTCGTCGGAGAGGCGGCCGACCTCCTCGGCCGAGACCGTCCCCTCGCCGATCAGCTTCTCCGCGTAGATCTCCGAGACCGGCGGGTGCGACTTGATCTTCGCCGCCATCGTCGGCTGCGTGTAGGCGGGCTCGTCGGTCTCGTTGTGGCCGTAGCGGCGGTAGCCGATCAGGTCGATGACGATGTCGCGGCACCAGCGCTCGCGGTAGGCCATCGCCAAGCGCACGGCCGAGATGCAGGCCTCGACGTCGTCGGCGTTGACGTGGATGATCGGCACGTTGAAGCCCTTGGCCATGTCGGCGGCGTACGGGGTGGAGCGCGCCTCGCCGGGGTCGGTGGTGAAGCCGACCTGGTTGTTCTGGATCAGGTGGATCGTGCCGCCGGTCGTGTAGCCGTCCAGCGACTGCAGGTTGAGGGTCTCGGCAACAACCCCCTGGGCGGGGAAGGCGGCATCGCCGTGCAGCAGCACCGGCACCGCCCGCTTCGGGTCGCGGGTGAGGTTGGGGCCCTCGAAGTCCTGCTGCAGGTAGCGGGCGCCGCCGGTGACCACCGGGTCGACGAACTCGAGGTGGCTCGGGTTGGGGTAGAGGCGGACCGCGACCTTGTGCCCGTCGGCGGTCTCGTAGACCCCGCGGTGGCCGTAGTGGTACTTGACGTCGCCGGTGCCGCCGTGGGGGATCGCCGCGACCGCCTTGACGGCGTCGATCCGCTTCGAGCCCTCGAACTCGGCGAGGATCGACTCGACCGGGCGGCCCAGGTTGTGGGCGAGGACGCTGAGCCGGCCGCGGTGGGCCATCCCGAAGACGACCTCCTCGGCCGCCGCGCGCTGGGCGAGGGTGACGATTTCGTCGAGCATCGGCACGACCACGTCGAGCCCCTCGATCGAGAACATCTTCTGGCCCAAATACGCTTTCTCGAGGAAGCGCTCGAACTGGAAGACATCGATCAGCCGGTTCAGCAGGCGCTTTTTCTCGTCTTCGGCGAGGGGCTGGCGGTGGGCGCCGGTCTCGATCATCTCCCGCAGCCAGAACCGCTGCTGGTGCGAGGAGAGGTGCTCGACCTCGTAGCCGATCGTCTCGCAGTAGGCGTCGCGCAGCCGCGGCAGCGCCTCCAGCAGGCTCTCCCCGGGGACGCCGATCCGCAGGATCGGGGCCGGGATCTTCGCCATCAGCTCCGGGGTCAGGTTGAGGTTCTCCGGCTGCAGCGCCGGGTCACCCTTCGGCTCGGAACCGAGCGGGTCGAGGTCGGCGGCGAGGTGGCCGCGGGTGCGGTAGGCCTTCAGCAGCGAGGTCGCCGCCTGCACCGCCTGCAGCAGCTCTTCGTCGATCTGGCCGGGGGCCGCCGCCGGTTCGGCGCTGGGCGGCGCGGCGCTGAGCGGCGGCGCCGAGGCGGAGGCCGGGTGGGCCTTGGTGACGGCGGTGGGATCGGGAAGGCCGAGATCGCGGGCGACCTGCTCGTAGAACTCGTCCTCGCCCTGCAGCAGCTGCTCGATCCGGCGCAGGAAGGCGCCCGACTCGGCGCCCTGGATGACGCGGTGGTCGTAGGTCGAGGTCAGCGTCATCACCTTGCTGACGCCGAGCTGCCTGATCCGGTCCGGCGAGGCGTGGGCCCACTCGGGCGGGTAGGCGATCGAGCCGGTGGCGATGATCGCGCTCTGGCCGGCGAGCAGGCGCGGCACCGAGGCCACGGTGCCGATCCCGCCGGGGTTGGTGAGGCTGATGTTGGTGCCCTGGAAGTCGTCGGCGGAGAGCTTGTTCTCGCGCGTCTTCGCGATCAGCTCCTCGTAGCGGGAGTGGAAGCCGGCGAAGTCGAGACCGTCGGCGCCCTTGATCGCCGGCACCATGAGGCTGTGGGAGCCGTCCTTTTTCTCCACGTCGACGGCGATCCCGAGGTTGAGCGAACTACCCTCGATCGCGGTCGGCTTGCCGTCTTCGGAGGCGAAGACGCGGACCATCACCGGGAAGTCCTTGGCCGCCTCGACGATCGCCCAGGCGACCAGGTGGGTGAAGGAGACCTTCAGGCCGCGGCCCTTCAGCACCGAGTTGATCGCCTTGCGCTTGGCGTCCAGCGTGTCGACGGCGATCGTCCGGAACGAGGTCGCGGTCGGGACCGCCCTGCTCTCGTCCATCGCCTTCGCCAGCATCGCCGCGGCGCCGCGCAGTTGCCTCGCCTCGCCCTGGGAGGGTGCGGCGGTGCCGTTGGCGTGGGCGAGAACGTCCTCTTTGGTCACCTTCGAACCGTGGCCGGAGCCGCTCACCGAGGCTAGATCGACCCCCTGGGCTTCGGCGACTCTGCGGGCGATCGGGGTAGCGCGAACATCGGCAGACGAAGCGCCGTTGCCGGCGGGTCCTGCCGCTGCAGGGGACCCACCATGTCTTCCGGTAGCTAAAGCTTCCTCAGACATGGTTCCCCCTACAGCGTCACCCGCCGGAGAAGCCCCGCCAGCAGACGCTTCCATTTCGGCGAGGGGCTGTCCCACCTTGACCTCGTCGTCGACGGAGGCCAGCAGCTTGGTAATTACGCCGCTGGCAGGAGCGGGAACCTCGGCATCCACCTTGTCCGTGGAGATCTCGACGACCGTGTCGCCCTCAGCTACCGAATCCCCCTCAGCCACATGCCACTCCAAGACGATTCCCGACGACACGGACTCCCCCATCTCGGGCATCGGGATCGTCAGCACCTCGCCGGTTCCGTTGGAGCCCTCGGACTCAGACGCATCTCCAGCGGGTGGCGCGGTAGGGGGGACCCCCCCTGAGGAAGCTTTAGCTACCGGAAGGGGGGGTGGGTCCCCTGCCGCGACAGGACCCGCTGGCCGAGCGCTCTCGTCCTGAGCTCCATTCGTCCCCCCGAGCGCCGGCGAATCCGGGTTCACCTCACCCGTCGCTTCCATCTCGGCGAGCGGCTGGCCGACCTTGACCTCGTCGTCGACCGCGGCGAGCAGCTTGGTGATCACGCCGTCGGCCGGGGCCGGGACCTCGGCGTCGATCTTGTCGGTGGAGATCTCGACGACGGTGTCGCCCTCGGACACGGTGTCGCCCTCGGACACGTGCCACTCGAGGACGATGCCCTCGGTCACCGACTCGCCCATCTCGGGCATTGCGATCTGCACGGCGGCCGTCTCTGGCATCTCTTGCTTGCAGTCTAAGGAAAGACGTTTACGGGCAGCGCTGGCGAGATACCCTGCAAGGCGATGAGCTACTTCGTCACCGGCGCCACGGGCTTCATCGGCCGCAATCTGGTCGAGAAACTGCTGCAGAGAGAGGGAACCGTCTACGCCCTGGTGCGGGCCGGCTCGCGCGGCCGCCTCGAGGAGCTGCGGACCGGCCTCGGCGCCGACGGGGCGCGGATCGTCCCGATCACCGGCGATCTCTCCCAGCCTGGACTCGGTGTCTCGGAGGAGGACCTGCTGACGATCCGGGGGGAGATCGATCATTTCTTCCACCTGGCGGCGATCTACGACATCACCGCCGACGCGGAGACCCAGGAGGTGGCGAACGTCGAGGGGACGCGCCACGCGATCGAGCTTGCCCACGCGGTCGAGGCGGGCTGCTTCCACCTCGTCAGCTCGATCGCCGTCGCCGGTCTCTACAGGGGCGTCTGGACCGAGGAGATGTTCGAGGAGGCCGAACAACTCGACAACAACCCCTACTTCCGCACCAAGCACGAGTCCGAGCGGCTGGTCCGCGACGAGTGCGGGCGGCCCTGGCGGGTCTACCGGCCGGGCATCGTCGTCGGCGACTCGCGCAGCGGGGAGATCGACAAGGTCGACGGCCCCTACTACTTCTTCAAGACCCTGCAGCGGCTGCGGCGGGTGCTCCCGGTCTGGCTGCCGACGGTCGGGATCGAAGGCGGCGAGATCAACATCGTCCCGGTCGACTTCGTCGCCGCGGCAATCGACCACATCGCTCACAAGGCGCGCCTGAACGGCCGCGCCTTCCACCTCACCGATCCAAACCCTCACACCGCGGGCGAGGTGATCAACCTCTTCGCGCGGGCGGCGGATGCGCCGCAGATGGCGGTGCGGCTCGACACCGACGTGACCGAGCCGGCGACGGGGGCGATGCGGACGGCGCTGCGGCTGCTGCCGCCGGCGAGGCGGGTGGCGAAGGCGGCGCTGAACCAGCTCGGGCTGCCGCCCGAGGTGCTGACCTACGTCGATTACCCGACCAGCTTCGACTCGACCCAGGCGCAGAAGGCGCTGAAGGGGTCGGGGATCGAGGTGCCGCCGCTGGAGTCCTACGCCTCCCGGGTCTGGGACTACTGGGAGCGCAACCTCGATCCCGACCTCTTCAAGGACCGATCGCTCTCGGCGGCGGTGCGGGGAAAGGTGGTGCTGATCACCGGCGCTTCCTCGGGGATCGGCCGGGCGACCGCGGTCAAGGTCGCCGACGCCGGCGCGACGGTGCTGTTGGTCGCGCGCTCGCTCGACAAGCTGGAGGAGACGAGGGACGAAATCGCCGCCGCCGGCGGCACCGCCCACATTCACCAGTGCGACCTCGCCGACATGGACGACATCGAGCGGATGGCCGAGGAGGTGCTCGCCTACCACGGCCACGTCGACATCCTCGTCAACAACGCCGGCCGCTCGATCCGCCGCTCGATCGCCCTCTCCTACGACCGCTTCCACGACTTCGAGCGCACGATCCAGCTCAACTACCTCGGCTCGGTGCGGCTGATACTGGCGCTGCTGCCGGCGATGCGGGCGCGCAAGAGCGGCCAGATCATCAACATCAGCTCGATCGGGACGCAGACGAACCCGCCGCGGTTCTCGGCCTACGTCGCCTCGAAGGCGGCGCTGGACGCGTTCGGGCGGGTGATCGCCTCCGAGATCCTCGAAGACAAGGTCCATATCACCACGATCCACATGCCGCTGGTGCGGACGCCGATGATCGCGCCGACGCGGATGTACGACATGTTCCCGGCGATCACGCCCGAGGAGGCGGCCGAGATGATTGCCAAGGCGATGATCCGGCGGCCGAAGAAGGTGGCGACCCGCCTCGGCACGGTGGGCGAGCTGATGTACGCGGTGGCGCCGAAAGCCAGCGACTCGATCCTCAACACCGCCTACAAGCTCTTCCCCGATTCGCAGGCGGCGAAGGGTAAGGAGGACGAGGCGCGCGACAAACCGCCCTCGACCGAGGCCGTCGCCTTTGCGCACTTGATGAAAGGGGTGCATTGGTAGAGGGCGGGGACCCCCTCTGCCGGACAAACGGCGGCCTAATTAGGCCGCCGTTTTGAGTATCCGCCCGGCAGAGGGGGTCCCCGCCCTCCTTCAAGGGCGTTGGTGATGGGGCGGCGGCTCAAACACTGGGGTTGGGGTTACGAGGACCAAGCGCCCACTGCGACGCAGATGCGGGAGGCGGCTGAAGGGATCCGGGCTCGGTTTGGGTTCGGGGGCGAGGTTGAGCGGCCGGTGCCGCTGGAGGCGGTGGAGCTGCGGGCGCCGCGGTTGAGGCGGCCGGAGGCTTTTGGGGATCTGTTTTCGGACGGGAAGTACGAGCGGGTGTCCCATGCGCTGGGAAAGGCTTATCGCGACGTGGTCCGCGGGTTCTACGGGCGCTTCGAGAACCCGCCGGACCTGGTGGCGTTCCCGCACGACGAGTCGGAGATCGAGGCGGTGCTGAGCTGGGCCGAGGCCGAGGGGGCGGCGGTGGTCCCGTTTGGCGGCGGGACCAGCGTCGTCGGCGGCATCGAGCCCCGGCTGGGCGAGCGGCCGGCGGTGTCGCTCGACCTGCGGCGGCTGGACCGGGTGCTCGAGGTCGACCCGGAGTCGCTGGCGGCGCGGATCCAGGCGGGGGCGACCGGGCCGGGACTGGAGGACCAGCTGCGGGGGCACGGCCTGACCCTGCGTCACTTCCCGCAGTCGTTCGAGTACTCGACCCTCGGCGGCTGGGTGGCGACCCGGGCCGGCGGGCACTTCGCGACGCTCGAGACCCACATCGACGACCTGGTCGAGTCGGTGCGGGCGCTCACGCCGCGGGGGGCCTGGGAGAGCCGGCGCTTGCCGGCGTCGGGCGCCGGACCGTCGCCGGACCGGATGCTGATCGGCTCGGAGGGAATCCTCGGCGTGATCGCCGAGGCCTGGGTGCGGGTGCGACCGCGCCCCGAGTTCAAGTCCTCCGTCAGCGTCGAGTTCGGCGAGTTCGGCAAGGCGGCCGCCGCCGTCCGGGCGATCGCCCAGTCGGGCCTCCACCCTGCCAACTGCCGCCTGCTCGACGCCGAGGAGGCCGGCTTCACCGGCGCCGGCGACGGCCGCAGCCACCTGCTCCTCATCGGCTTCGAGTCCGCCCATCTGCCAGTCGATGGCCCGATGAACCAGGCGCTGGAAATCGCCCGCGACCACGGCGGCACCCCCGGCACCGCAACGACGGGCCAAAAAGACCAACCCCACCCGCCGACGGGCCGAAAAGACGCCCATCGGCAGACAAATCGGCCCGTCGGCGGTGGGGATCGGACGAATCGGCCCGTCGACACTTGGCGTGGGGCGTTTTTGCTGGCGCCGTACCTGCGGGACACGTTTGTCGCTTGCGGCGTTCTCTCCGAGACCTTCGAGACTGCGATCACCTGGGACCGTTTCGAGAGCTTCCACGCGACGGTGATGGAGACGGCACGGCGCGCGGTCTCCGAGGCGAGCGGCGTCCCAGCCGACGGTCCCGGCGCCCCGCGCGTCAGTTGCCGCTTCACCCACGTCTACCCCGACGGCGTCGCCCCCTACTTCACCGTCCTCGCACCGGCGGTTCGCGGCGGCGAGGTCGAGCAGTGGGACGAGGTCAAGGCCGCCGTCTCCGAGGCGATTCTCGGCGCCGGCGGCACGATCACCCACCACCACGCGGTCGGCCGCGACCACCGGCCCTGGTACGACCGCCAGCGCCCCGCTCCCTTCGCCGCCGCCCTCCGCGCCGCCAAGGCCGAGCTCGACCCCGGGGCAATCCTCAACCCGGGCGTCCTCATCGACCCGGCTTGACAGGCGGCGGCGCTACCCTTCTGCGATTCGCATTCACGGCCGGGTAACTGCTGGAAGTGGCCGAGCCGCACCCCCCGATGGAAACGATCACCTCCGAACAGCCCACCGTGCCGCTAGAGCCGAGCCATTCGCAGGAGCCGGAGACCGGCGAAGTGGCGCCCCGCCGCTCGCCGCTGCGGGCCGCGATCAAGCTCGGTCGGCCGAAAGAGTGGATCAAAAACGTCTTCGTCTTCGCCGGCCTGCTCTTCTCCGGCAAGTTCAGCCACGGCCACGACGTCTTCGAGGCGTTGGTCACCTTCGTCTCCTTCTGCCTGATCTCCAGCGCCGGCTACTACGTCAACGACCTGCTCGACGTCGAGCTCGACCGCAAGCACCCGAAGAAGCGCTTCCGCCCGCTCGCCGCCGGCGAGCTCTCCGAGCGCGCCGCGATGACGATCGCCCCGGTCCTCGCCGTCGTCGCGATCGGGGTCGCCTTCACCGTCAACTGGCAGGTCGGGCTGATGGTCGTCGGCTACGGGGTCGCTCAGATCGCCTACAGCCTCGGCCTCAAGCAGCTCGTGATCATCGACGTGATGACGCTGGCCGGCCTCTTCATCCTCCGCGTCGCCGCCGGCGCCAGCGCCGTCGACGCCCACGCCTCCGAGTGGCTGCTGCTCTGCACCGGCATGCTCGCCGCCTTCCTCGGCTTCACCAAGCGCCGCCAGGAGGCGGTCTCCGAGCTGCACGAAGGGACCACGACGCGGCCGGTCCTCGAGCACTACTCGCTGCCCTTCCTCGACCAGATGGTCTCCCTGGTCACCACCGGCACCGTGATCAGCTACGCGATCTACACCGTCAACTCGCCGATCGTCGGCAACCAGATGATGCTGACGATCCCGCCCGCGGTCTACGGCATCTTCCGCTACCTCTACCTGATCTACGACCGCAACGACGATCGCTCGATGTCGGGCATCATCGCCGGGGATCGCGGCATCCAGGCCGCCGGCGCCGTCTTCGCGGTCATCGCCTTCCTCCTGCTCTACGTGTTCAACTGAGCTGCGCCATCCCGACCTCAGGCTTCCGGCCCCTCGCCCTCGGCGTACGGGATGACGGGCAGGTCGGAGCGGAGCTCGACCTTTCCGCCCTTCGTGAACTGGAGGTCGATCGTCTCGTTCTTGCGGTAGGTGCCGAACAGCCCCAGGTACATCGCCAGCCAGCGGCCGGTCCCCACCTTCTCCTTGACGATCGGGCGGTCGAAGACGATCTGGCCGGCTTCGATCCGGTAGCCCGACCGATCCTGCTCGACCCCGTTGATGAAGACGGTGTAGGGAGGTTCGGCACCCGCGGGGAGCTTCACCCGCTCGCCGGCGGCGTAGCTGCCCTTGGGGATCTCCGTCTCGGCGTTGCTCATCGCTCCTCTTCCTGCAGAGTCTCCCGCACGAGGTCGAACGGCGTGTCGTGGTGGGTCGGGTCGAGCTCCTCCCGCACCAGCCCGCCCCGGAACGGGACGAAGGTGCCGTCGCCCCGCACGTCCACGCCGGCGGTCGACTTCCTGAACAGCCCGCCGGCGCTCAGCTGCAGCCGGGCCTGAACCTGGGCGGCGGGCTCGTAGTCGCGCAGGGAGCGCACCGGCCGAGCCGGCCCCTCGCTGCGGATCGCCAGGGCCCGCTCCCGCATCCTTCCAACCGCCTCCTCGAGATCGTCGAACTGCTCATGCTCCACGTCGGAGCCAAATCTCACGGTCAGCTTCCAAGGACGGGGCATCAGCCGCAGCCTAAATGGCGGTCGCAGGGGGTTGGGGTGCCCCACCCCCGCAAACAACCCGCTTCGAGACTCAGGCCCCGCGCCGCGGGCGTTTGGGACGCCGCGCCGGCGGGCCGGTGATTTTCTCCGGGCCCTCGCGCTCTTCGATCGGCCTGTACCGCAGCTCCCGCTCGCCGGTGTAGATCTGGCGCGGCCGGGCGATTTTCTTCTCCGGGTCTTCCTGCATCTCCATCCACTGCGCGACCCAGCCCGCCGTGCGGGGGATGGCGAAGATGACCGTGAACATGTCGGTCGGGATGTCCATCGCCTCGTAGATGATCCCGGAGTAGTAATCGACGTTCGGGTAGAGCTTGCGCGAGGTGAAGTAGTCGTCGTCGAGGGCGTGCTTCTCGAGCTCCTGGGCGATCTCGACGAGCGGGTTGTATTCGGTTGCCTCGAAGAGGTCGTCCATGTGCTGCTGGATGATCCGCGCCCGCGGGTCGTAGTTTTTGTAGACCCGGTGGCCGAAGCCCATCAGTTTCTCCTCGCGCTGCTTCACCCGCTCGAGGAAGTCGGGGATGTTCTCCGGGGACTCGATCCGCCGCAGCATCCGCAGCACCGCCTCGTTGGCGCCGCCGTGCAGCGGCCCGTAGAGCGCCGCCACCCCGGCCGCCACCGCCGAGTAGGGGTCGACGTCGGAGGAGCCGACCCCGCGCACCGCGTTGGTCGAGCAGTTCTGTTCGTGGTCGGCATGGAGGATGAAGAGGACGTCGAGCGCTTTCGCCAGCGCCGCCTTCGGCACGTGCCGGTCTTCGGTCTTCTTGAACATCATCGAGAGGAAGTTCTCGGCGTAGCTCAGTTCGTTGTCCGGATAGACGTAGGGCAGCCCCATGTTGTGGCGGTAGGAGAAGGCGGCGAGGGTCGGCACCTTGGCGAGCAGCCGCACCGCCGCCATGTAGCGCTCTTCGGGGTCGCCGATCTGCTTCGCGTCCGGGTAGAAGGTGGAGAGGCCGCCGACGCCGGCGAGCAGCATCCCCATCGGGTGGGCGTCGTAGCGGAAGCCCTCGAAGAAGTGCTTGAGGTCCTCGTGAACGAAGGTGTGGTGGGTGATGTCGTAGGTCCAGCGGTCGAGCTGGGGTGCGGTCGGCAGCTCGCCGAAGATCAGCAGGTAGGCGACCTCGAGGAAGGTCGAGTGCTCGCAGAGCTGCTCGATCGAGTAGCCGCGGTGTTCGAGGACGCCGGCGGCGCCGTCGATGAAGGTGATCGCCGAGCGGCAGGAGGCGGTGTTGGTGAACGCCGGGTCGTAGGACAGCATCCCGAATTCGTCCTCGTCGACTTTGATCTGGCGCAGGTCCATCGCCCGCACGGTGCCGTCAGAGATCGGCAGCTCATAGGTCTTGCCGGTGCGGTTGTCGGTGACCGTCAGCGAGTCTTTTGCGCCATCGGCGGAGGCGCTGGCGACGTCGGCGTTCGGGTCCTGGGTCTGCTGCTCGGTGGCCATCGCCCCTCCTTTGAAAGACTGGGTTGCGGAGAAACGAAGTCTACGGGGTGCGGGCTGCCGGACCCTCGAACTGGGTCATCCCGCGCAGGTGCTCAAAGCGCTCGTCGATCTCCTCGCGGGTCAGCCGGGCGACCCGCTCGGTCCCGAACTCCTCGACGTTGAAGGAGGCCAGCACCGTGCCGTAGCCCATCGCCCGCCGCAGCTCGCTGTCGTCCAGCTCGCCCTCGACGCTGTCGAGGTAGCCGAAGAAGCCCCCGGCGAAGCTGTCGCCGGCGCCGGTCGGGTCGCGGACGTCCTCGAGCGGGAAGCCCGGCAGGGCGAAGAAGCCCGCTTCGGTGAAGAGCGCGGCGCCGTACTCGCCCCGCTTGGCGACCACCGCCCGCGGTCCCATCTCCATCACCGCCCGCGCCGCCTTCGCCAGGTTCGACTCGCCGGTCAGCTGGCGGATCTCGGCGTCGTTGACGACGAGGCAGTCGACCTCGGCGATCGCCGAGGCCAGCGAGTCCTTTGCGGTCTCGATCCAGAGGTTCATCGAGTCGAGGCCGCTCAGCCGGGTCGCCCGGCACTGGGCGCGAACCTGACGCTGCAGATCCGGCTGGATGTTGGCGAGGAAGAGCGTGTCGGCGCTCTGCGAGGCCGCCGAGAGCTTCGGCTCGAACTCGGCGAAGACGCCGAGCCGGGTCTCCTCCGTATGGGCCACGTTGAGGTCGTACTCGTAGCGGCCGCGCCAGAAGAAGCTCTGGCCGCCCTCGACCCGCTCGATGTCGTCGCAGACGACTCCGCGCGACTCCAGCACCGCGAACTGCTCGGGGCCGAAGTCGTCGCCGACCGGCCCGACCGGCCGCACCTCGGTGAAGAAGCTGGCCGCGAGGCTGAAGTGGACGGCGGCGCCGCCGAGCATGCGCTCGCGCTCCCCGAACGGGGTCTTGACCGCGTCGAACGCGATCGATCCGACGACCGTGAGCGCCATCCCGCAGCCAGGGTAGATGACGAGAGAGCACCGGGGCGGGCGCCCTGCGAGACTCCGCGTCCAGTGAAAGCGATCCAGATCGAGGAGTTCGGCGGGCCGGAGGTCCTCAATTACGTAGACGTCCCGGATCCGTCGCCGAAGCTGAGCGAGATCGTCGTCAACGTGAAGCGCAGCGGCGTCAACTTCGCCGACACCCACGCTTCCCGCAACGACTACCTGGCCGAGCAGACCCTGCCGCTGATCCCGGGCACCGAGGTCAGCGGCCAGACCAACGACGGGCGCCGCGTCGCCTGCCTGCTCGGCAGCGGCGGCTACGCCGAGAAGGTCGCGGTGCCGCAGGCGCAGCTGATCGAGCTTCCGCCCGAGGTCGACTACGACCAGGCGGCGGGCGGCCTCCTGCAGGGCCTGACCGCGATGGCGCTGGTCCACCGCTGCGCCCGGATCGAGCCGGGGGAGACGCTCGTCGTCGAGGCCGCCGCCGGCGGCACCGGCACCCTCGCCGTGCAGCTGGCCAAGCGCGCCGGCGCCAGGGTGATCGGCCTCGCCTCCAGCGAAGAGAAGCGCGGGCTGGTCGAGCGCCTCGGCGCCGATGCCACCGTCGATTCCCGCGCCGAGGACCTCGGCGAGGCGATCCGCGCCGCCAACGACGGCAAGCGCGTCGACGCCGTCCTGCACATGAGCGGCGGCGAGGCCTTCGACGCCGAGCTCGGCGTGCTGGCGCCGCTGGGGCGGATGGTCGTCTTCGGCATCGCCTCGCGCGAGCAGCGCCAGATCTCGACCGCGTCGCTGCTGCGCGGCTCGAAGTCGGTGATCGGCTTCTGGCTCGCCCACCTGCTGGCTCGCCCCGATCTGCTGGGCCCGATGATCGGAGACCTCTTCACGGCAATCGCCGCAGGCGAGCTGACGGTTACGATCGGGGAGGTCTGCCCGCTCTCCGAAGCGGCGCGGGCGCACGAAGACCTGATCGCCCGCCGCACCACCGGCAAGCTCCTCCTGGACCCCTCGTCCTGAACACAACGTCCCGAACACGCATCCAGTGACCGCATTCAAAGACCTCGGCCTCTCGCCCGACATCCAGCAGGCGCTGGACGAGCTCGGCTTCGAGGAGCCGACGCCGATCCAGGAGCAGGCGATCCCGGAGCTGCTCGACGGTCACGACGTGATCGGCCAGGCGCAGACCGGGACCGGCAAGACGGCCGCCTTCGGCCTGCCGCTGCTGCAGTACCTCGACCCGGACAACGACGAGGTGCAGGCGATCGTCCTCACCCCGACCCGCGAGCTCTGCATCCAGGTGACGCAGGCGCTGCGCACCTTCGCCGAGCACCTCGACATCGAGATCGTCGCCGTCTTCGGCGGCGCCCCGATCCGCTCGCAGCAGTCGCAGCTGCGTTCGGGCGCCCACGTGGTCGTCGCCACGGTCGGCCGGATGAAGGACCTGATGTCGCGCCGCTCGCTGGTCCTCACCGCCGCCCGCTACGTCGTCCTCGACGAGGCCGACGAGATGCTCGACCTCGGCTTCATCGAGGACGTCGAGAAGATCCTGCGGATGTGCCCGAGCGGGCGCCAGACGTCGCTCTTCTCGGCGACGATGCCGCCGCCGATCCAGAAGCTCGCCGAGGGCTACATGTACGACCCGGTGACGATCAAAATCACCCCCAAGCAGCTGACGGTCGACAAGATCTCCCAGGCCTACGTCGAGGTTCCCGCCAAGGAGAAGGCCGCCCGCCTGGTCGAGCTGCTGCGGACCGAAGAACCCGAGCAGGCGATCATCTTCACCCGGACCAAGATCGGCGCCTCGAAGCTGGAGAAGACGCTGAAGGACAAAGGCCTCGATGTGAAGGCGCTGCACGGCGACCTCAGCCAGGGCGTCCGCGACGGGGTGATGATCTCCTTCAAGGACCATCGCGTGCGGCTGCTGGTGGCAACCGACATCGCCGCCCGCGGACTGGACGTCGAGCACGTCACCCACGTCATCAACTACGACGTGCCGAATTCCTCGGAGACCTACGTGCACCGGATCGGCCGCACCGGGCGGGTGGGACGGACCGGGCGCGCGATCACCTTCGTCACGCCGGACCAGAAGGACGAGATCGCCCGCATCGAGCGCGACGTGAAGACGTCGATCGGCGAGTGGGAGACCCCCGAGGAGCGGCTCGAGCACGCGCCGAGGCCGCGCCCGCGGCAGCGCGAGCGGGGTGAGCGACGAGAGCGCCGGCCGCGCGAGCGCGAGCAAGCGCCTGCGGAGAGCAACGGTGCCCCGGAGAGCAGCGAGGAATCGAAGGCGAAGACCGTGAAGCTCTTCGTCAACCGCGGCGAGCGCAGCGACATCGGCGAGGAGGATCTGCGCTGGGCCCTGCGCGAGGGGGCGGTGCTGCCTGACGAGGCCGTGCACGATGTCCGCGTCCTGCACCGCTTCTCCTTCGTCGAGGTCGACCCCGACGAGGCCGAGCGCACCGTCGAGTACCTCGACGGCACCAGGCTCAAGGGCAAGGAGATCCGGCTCGAGATCGCCAAGAGCTGAGCCCCGTTCACGCCGAATCGAACGCTGTGGCGGGGGTATTTAGAGGAGATGCGCTTCTCGTCTGGGTTTCTGCTTCTCTGCGTGCTCGCGTGCCTCTCCCTGCCGGGGAGCGCGGCGGCTGCCGACGCTACGCCGACCTGCGCTGAAGGGCCGAGCGAGCTCGGGGGCACGGTCTACGGCACTCCCTGCTCGGACACGATCGTGGCCCCCGCCTCGGTCGAAGACGTCAAGGGGGGCGGCGGTGACGACACGATCCTCGCGGCGCCGCTCGCGGCTTCCGCACCGTGCCCGGACAGCTGCCAGTTCCTCGGCGTCGGCAGCCAGACCTTCGAAGGCGGCCCCGGCGACGACGTGGTCTTCGGCGAGCGCGGCAACGACACCCTGCTTGGCGGCCCCGGCAACGACCGGCTCTACGGCGGGATCGGCGACGACCTGCTGCTCGGCGGCCCTGGCGATGACCTGCTCGCCGGCGGCTTCGGCGCCGACTCGATCGACGGCGAAGAAGGAAGCGACTACGTCCGCGGCGACTCGACGATCGACCGCATCTACGACACCGGGCCGGCGACCGATGACGACACGCTCAGCTACTCGACCGGGATCACCCCGAGCTTCGGCAACGAATACAGCGCCCAGTACAGCGCATATCCAGACTTTCCGGCGCCAGGCGGCGAGCGCGGCGTCCGGCTCTTCCTCGGCAAAACCGGGCTGAACGCGAACAACGGGGTCGCCCCCGACGGCGGCGGCGTCGACGAAGTTGAAGTCGGCGCCTTCGAGACGATCGTCGGCACGCCCTTCTCCGACCACATCGAAGGGACCGTGGCGAGGGAGATGATCTACGGCGGCGGCGGGGGCGACGTGCTGAAGGGCGGCGGTGGCAGTGACGCTCTCGACGGCGGCGCGGACGGGGACGTCTGCGAAGGCGGCACCCCCTCCCCGACCTGCGAGACGGCGATCTCGACGCGCAATACCACCAAGGTCAGCGTGGGCTTCATGACTCCGCCGGAAGCGACCCCGTATGCCGAGCTCTACCTCGTCGGCAGCAGCGGCAACGACGGCATCACCGCCAGCTACTCGTCGGGAGCCGTCACCTTCCAGCTCTCGGCCGGGACCTTCGACGAAGAACCGAGCGACAAAGGCGGCTGCGAAATCGAATCCCCGACCGAAGCGGTCTGTTCGTTCACCAGTCCCGTCGAACGGCCGCTCGACTCGCTGCTGCTCGCCGGGATGGACGGCAACGACACGATCGCCGCGAGCAACTTCCCGGCCACGGTCTCGGTGGTCGAGATCGGCGGCGAAGGCAGCGACTCCTTAACCGGCGGCGAGGAAAGCGAAGACATCCTCGTCGACGGGCCGGGCAGCGGAGCCGACGTCCTCAACGCCCTCGGCCGCGACGACGCTCTCACCCACAACGGCGGCGCCGACGAGCTGCAGGGCGGAAACGGCAACGACCTCTTCCTCTCCAGCTCGGTCTGCGACGGCGAGCGGATCGTCGGCGGCCCCGATCGCGACAACGCCTCCTGGGCGCGCTTCGGGGAAGGCATCGAGGCGAACCTGCAGTCCGGCACCGCCGGGCGGCCCGGCGGCGGCGAAGCCCCCGACTGCGGCGGCGAACCGCCTGACTCCATCGCAGAAGTCGAGGACCTCGAGGGCAGCTCCTACGACGACGTCCTCTACGGCGACGCCGGGCCGAACCAGTTGCTCGGCCACCAGGGCGCCGACGTCTACGTCGCCGGAGCCGGCGAAGACTCGATCCTCGCCAATTCGGCCGACGCTGACAAGGCGATCGACTGCGGCCCCGACAACGACAGCGCCACGATCGACCGCCCCCAGTACAACGACCCCACGCCGGTCGGATGCGAGAGCGTCTACGAAGCCGACCCGAACAACTTCAGGACCAGGACGCTGCTGCCCCCGCCACCGTTGCCCGAGCCGACCCCGGTGCCCGCGCCGGTGAAGAAGCCGCCGCGCGACAGGCACCCGCCGCAGACCAGGGTCCTCCATCGCCCCCACCGCGTCGTCGGCAGCCACCGGAAGTGGCGAGCGGTCTCTTTCCGCTTCGCCTCGAACGAGGCCGGCTCGCGCTTCCGCTGCAAGCTCGACGCCAAGCCCTACCGTCCCTGCGTCTCGCCGCGGCGCTACCGCGTCAAGCTCGGCCGCCACGCCTTCCGCGTGTTCGCGATCGACCGCGCGGGCAACCGCGACCGCACCCCGGTCGTGTTCAGGTTCCGGCTGCGCCTTCGCTGACGGTCAGCGCCGCGATCGTCTCCAGCAGCAGGTCGAAGTCGATCGGCTTGGTGATGTAGCCGTCGATCGCGAGGTCGGTGGGGGCGTCGGCGTCGCCTGGGTTCTGGTGGGCACTGACGATCAGCGCCGGGATCTCGACGCCGCCACCGCGCAGCTCGCGCAGGGCGTCGATCCCGGACTTGCGCGGCATCATCGCGTCGAGCAGCAGCAGGTCGGGCAGCCCGCTCGCGGCGACGGCATCGAGCACCTCCTGGCCGTCGGCGGCGGCGACGACGGTGTGACCTGCCATTTCCAGCCGCGTCCGCATCAGCAGCAGGATCGTCTCCGAGTCGTCGGCGACGAGGATCCGCGCCATCAGCTGGCCCCCGCGGTCGCTCGGTCCGGACCGCCGTCGCCGGCGGTCGGGGCGGCGATCGGCAGCCGCATCCGGAAGGTCGAACCCTCTCCGGGCGCCGACTCCGCCGCGATGCTGCCGCCGTGCAGCTCGACCAGCGATTTCGAGATCGCCAGGCCGAGGCCGGTCCCGCCGACCCGCTGGGTGAGGCCGGCGTCGCCGCGGGTGAAGCGCTCGAAGATGTGTTCGAGCTGCTCGGCGGGAATTCCAGGTCCGTTGTCGATCACGCTGATCTCCACCTCGGCAGCGCCGGCACGGGCCGCGACCCCGATGGACGCACCTTCGGGCGAGTACTCATGCGCATTGGTAATCAGATTCACGAGTATTTGGCGAATTCGGTCCGGCTCGACGTCGATCAGCGGCAGCTGGGGCTGGACGTCTTCGCTCAAGGTTTGACTGGCTGCCTGGGTCTGGGCGCGCATCGTACGCACCACGTCCTCGATCAGCGGCGCGACCTCGGTCGGTTGCGGACGAATCGCCAGGCGACCGGCGTCGGAGCGGGCAAGGTCGAGCAGGTCGTTGAGCAGGCGGACCAGGTGCCGGCAGTTGTCGAGGATGATTTCCACCGTCTCCCGCTGCCGCGGCGTCAGCGAATCTTTGTCGAGCATCAAGAGCTCGGCGAACCCCTGGACCGAGGTCAGGGGGCTGCGCAGCTCGTGCGAAGCGGTGAGGACGAACTCGTCTTTGAGACGGTCGAGCTCGTCGCGCCGGCCTTCCTCGATCTCCAGCTCCGCCGCCATCTCGTTGAAGGCGGCGCCGAGGGTCGCGGTCTCGGCGAGGCCGCCGACCTCGACCCGGACGCTGCGGTCGCCGCCCGCCAGGCGCCCGGCGGCGTCGACCAGCTGCTCGAGCGGCCGCCGCATCGAGGAGATCAGGCCGCTGAAGAGGAGCAGCGCCCCGGTCAGGCCGGCGATCAGTCCGGCGGCGACGAGGAGGGCGGTGTCGCGCGTGTCGCCGGAGATCTGGTCACGCAGTTCGCTGCGGTGGCGGATTTCGCGGTTGACCACGGCCCGCGCCGCCGCGCCGCCGGTGCCGCGGGCGATCCGTTCCCGCGCCCCCATCTCCACCTGGTAGGAGCGGGCGATCGAGTTCTCGAAATCCTGGCGCTGCTGGATGAAGCGCCCGACCCCGATCACCGCCATCGCCGTGAGCACGGCGAAGCCGATCGCGAACCCGATGCGCAGCCGGTTGGCGAGCGACGGGCTCAGGCGCCGACGGGATGGTGAATATGCTTGCGCCATGAGTGCGGAGCGACCAAGCGAAGCGCGAACTTGATCAGTGGCTGACGAGGCTACCGACGCCAACGGAACCGTCGCCGCGCCGGAGGGAATCGAGCGCAAGCCGCTGGAAGGCTGGTTCGGCGAGAACGTGCCGGGAATCGACTTCCCGCTCACCTTCGAGCGGATCGCCGGCGGCCACTCGAACCTCACGTACAGGGTCACCGACGCCGCCGGAACGAAGTTCGCGCTGCGGCGGCCGCCGCTCGGCAAGCGGCTCGGCTCGGCCCACGACATGGCCCGCGAGCACAAGGTCGTCTCGGCGCTGGGGAGCACCGAGGTGCCGGTGGCGCCGGTGGTCGGCCTCTGCGAGGACGAGAGCGTCAACGGCGCCCCCTTCTACGTGATGGAGTTCATCGACGGTCCGATCCTGCGCGGTCTCGCCGAGGCGGGGGTCTTCCCCGGCGCGGACGACCGGCGGGCGATCGGCGAGCGCGTCGCCGACACCCTGGTGCAGATCCACGCCGTCGATCCCGACGCCGTCGGCCTCGGCGACCTCGGCCGCAAGGAGGACTACGTCGCCCGCCAGCTGCACCGCTGGCAGGGGCAGTGGGAGAAATCGAAGACCCGCGAGCTGGAGCCGATCGACCGCGTCCACGCCGCGCTCGCGGCGCGGATCCCCGACCAGGGGCCGGCGACGATCGTCCACGGCGATTACCGGCTCGACAACATGATCCTCACCGACACGGGTGAGGTTGCCGCCGTCGTCGACTGGGAGCTCTGCACCCTCGGCGACCCGCTGGCAGACGTCGGCCTGTTGATGGCCTACTGGCCCGAGCGCGGCGAGAGCACCCTCGCCCTCGGGATGCCGGCCAACCTAGCGCCCGGCTTCCCCACCCGCGAGGAAATCAAGGCCCGCTACGCCGAAGGGAGCGGCCGCGACCTCTCCGACCTCGACTTCTACGTCGCCCTCGGATACTGGAAGCTGGCGATCATCCTCGAGGGCGTCTACGCCCGTTACGTCGCCGGCGGCTACGGCAAGGTTGACGAGGGCGTCCACGCCTTCGCCCGCCTCGTCGAGCGCCTGGCCGAGGAGGCGGAGCGGGTCGAGCGGTCGGGCTGACTACGTCCAGGCCGATTGACACTGCCCCGGCCGCCTGAAAAGGTCGGGCGGGGACCCGGAAAGGATTTTTCTGCCAAAGCAGAATGCCCCTTGTGCTCGTTCTCAATCCCAAAAGGAGATTCATTCCGTGAAGCAGATACGCAACCGGCTCACGTACGCGAACGTGATGTCGACGATCGCCGTCTTTCTTGTCGTCGGTGGCGCCAGCGCCTTTGCTGCTGGCCACCTGGCAAAGAACAGCGTCGGCACCAAGCAGCTGAAAAAGAACGCCGTCACCACCGCCAAAATCAAGAAAGAAGCGGTCAACGGCGCCAAGATCAAGAACGGCTCGGTCAGCAGCGGCAAGCTGGCGGCTGGTGCGGTCTCGAGCGACAAGATCGCTGACGGCGCCATAGCCAACGGCAAGCTCGCCAACGACGCGGTCAACACCGCAAAGATCGCGGACAACGCCGTCAGCACGGCAAAGGTTGCAGACAATGCGATCAACTCCGCAAAGATCGCGGACAATGCAGTCAACACGGGAGAGATCGCGAATAGCGCCGTGACCGCGGCCAAGCTGGCCCCGTCGGAGCGCTCCGAAGCCTTCCAGACGTGGGAAGAAGGTCTACTCAATACGGAAATGGCAACTGGCCTGCTCAGCAGCTACGCCAGCGGCACCCTTGCCGTGCAGACGACTCTGCCGGCAGGGAACTACGTGGTAACCGCGAGCACGGAGCTCATCCAGTCGACCATCACCGAAGAACGGTCTGCGATCTGCCGCCTGTTCGACGATGGCGACGAACTCGGCGAGGGCGCGAGCATGATCGGCAAAGTCATCATCGTGACCCAGGGAACGATCTCCATCACTGGTATCAGCAATGGCGGAACCCTCAGCCTTCGCTGCCGTGCGAGCGGCGACAAGGTGTTCAGCTTTGACCGCAAGATCACCGCGATCAAAGTTGGATCCGTCAGCTAGCTCGATTTGAGACGCTGCTGTGGGGCCGGGCGAACGCCCGGCCCCTTGTCGTCTTTGGGATCTCACACCATCCGCGCCGGGTGCCTCGGCTCGAGGTTGCCTTCGCCTTCGGCCTCGGCCCGCTTGGACCAGCGGTTGAGCTCGCGGCGGGCGAGGACCATCTTGTGGACCTCGTCGGGGCCGTCGGCTAGCCGGAGCATGCGGGAGAAGCGCCACATGGCCGCGAGGGGGGTGTCGTCGGTCATGCCGAGCGAGCCGTGGACCTGGATCGCCCGGTCGAGGACGTCCATCACCATGTTGGCGGCGACGATCTTGATCGCCGAGATCGCCTGGCGGGCGGCGCGCTTGCCCTCGGTGTCCATCTTCCAGGCCGCGTAGAGGGTCAGCAGGCGGGCCTGGTCGATCTCCATCCGGCTGGCGGCGATCGACTCCTGGACGAACTGCTTGTCGCCCAGCGGACCGCCGAAGGCGCTGCGCTCGTTGGCGCGGCGGCACATCATCTCGTGCGCCCGCTCGGCGGTGCCGATCGCCCGCATGCAGTGGTGGATCCGCCCCGGCCCGAGCCGGTCCTGGGCGATCGCGAAGCCGGCCCCGCGCTCGCCGAGCAGGTTCTCCTTCGGCACCCGGCACCGCTCGTAGCGAATCTCGCAGTGGCCCGGGCCGCGGTCGTGCCCCATCACCGGGATCGGCCGCACCAAGTTGAAGCCCGGCGCATCGGTGGGGACGCAGATCATCGAGGCGCGCCCGTAGGGGTGAGCGTCGGGGTCGGTGACGACCATCGCGATCGCCAGCTCGGCGCCGACGGCGCCGCTGGTGAACCACTTGTGGCCGTCGATCACCCACTCGTCGCCGTCGAGCTCGGCCCGGGCCTGCAGCAGCGTCGGGTCCGAGCCGGAGACCTCCGGCTCGGTCATCGAGAAGCAGGAACGGATCCGTCCCTCGAGCAGCGGCTCCAGCCAGCGCTCGCGCTGCTCCGGCGTCCCGTGCTCGGCGAGGATCTCCATGTTGCCGGTGTCCGGGGCGGAGCAGTTGAAGGCCATCGGCGCCGCCATCGGGCTGCGGCCCATCTCCTCGCAGAGCAGGCCGTACTCCCAGTTGGTCAGCCCGGGCCCGAAGCGCTCGTCGGGCATGAACAGGTTCCACAGCCCCTCGGACTTCGCCTTCTCGCGGACCGCCGCCAGGTTCCGCGGGTAGGGGACACCGGGCCCCACCTCGTCGTCGAGCGCTTCCATGATCTCCCGCTCCTGCGGGTAGATCTCCGCGTCCATGAAGTCGAGCACGCGCTCGCGCAGCTGGGCCACCTCGGGACTGGGGTTGAAATCCATCCGTCTCCTCCTTGCTTGAGCGGGGAACGGTATTTCATCGGCGGCCTCAGGCCCGGCGGTAGCGGGCGAAGAGTTCGCCGTCCTCCTCCAGCAGCCAGCGGAGGTCGAACTCGACGACCCCCGGCAGCGGACCCTCGAGGATGCTCGGCCCCTCGCCGCCGCTCAGCTTCGGCGCGATCGTCAGGAAGAGGTCGTCGACGAGCCCGTCGGCCTGCAGCTGCTCGTGCAGGTGCGGGCCGCCCTCTGAGAGCAGGGCGCGGACGCCGCGCTCATGGCGCAGGTGGCGGAGCGCCTCGGCGAGGTTGACAGCGCCGGGATGGCGGACGACCTCGAAGCCGCCGGCGACCTCCGGCGGCTCGGTCTCCGAGGAAGTGAAGATCAGCACCTCGCTGCCGGGCGCGAACAGCGGCGCGTCCCACGGGAGGTCGAGGCGGCCGCTGACCAGGACCATCAGCGGCTGCGGCGCCAGACCGTCGCGCTCGCGTTCGGCCTGACTCTCGGGCTTGCGGACCGGCCGGTCGTAGCGCTCGGCCCGCATCGTCCCGGCGCCGATCATCACCGCGTCGAAGCGCGTCCGCAGGCCGGCCAGCATCGCCGTGTCGGCGTCGGAGCCGATCGGGCCCGAGCGCCCTTCGATCGTCGCCCGCCCGTCGAGCGTGGCGACGAAGTTCATCGCCACCAGGGGCCGGTCCCCGCGCGGTTCCTCCCACGGCCGATAGGTCTTCAGTTGCCCGGAGACCGTCGTCGGGCCAGGCTCGGGTAGCAGCCGTCGCATCGGCGCGAGGCTACCGGGTCGGGGATGGGTCTAGGCGTCGGAGCGGCCGCCCTTCTGCTTCGGCTTAGGCATGACAAATAGCGCAGTTGCAGCCGTGGCCCGGATCGGCTCCTCGCCGGATTCGTTCAACCGGACTGCGCTTGCAGTCTGCTCGTCGAAGACCAATTCCAGAAGCTCGTCCATGGCCTTGCTCAGGCGCGCGAAGCCCTCGGAGTCGACGAGGAGCGGAGTTCTGGTCAGGTGCCAGTCCGGACGGGAATGAAAGGAACCGTCCTCGATGGCTTCGGTCGCGTTTTCGATCAAAAGGTCCCAGCCGTGCGCGGCGAATGCTTTCTGGACCTCAAGCGGTATCTGTGCTGCCTCGGCGGCCGAAATCAAGGGCCGTTCGATCGCTTTGTAGAAGTGGGCCACCGCGCCCCGTACAGGTTCTTCGCTGACGAGCTCGATCAGGCCGAGCTCGCTGAGGACGCGGACGTGGTAGCTGACGTTGCTGAGGTCCTCGTCGAGGGATTCGGCGATTTCTCTCGGACTAGCCACCCTCTGTGCGAGGACGTCGAGACACTTCGCGCGGAGCGGGTGACTAAGCCCTTTCACCAATTGCTCATGCGCCGGCCTCCCGAAGCTTCCCGTCGGTTCTTTGGCGCGCCCCACCCCGCCGGCACCTCTTCTTGCGGATCCCTCATTCATGACGACCTTCCTCCTCTGTAGGCAACTTCATCCGGTATAGATTATTCCTCCATTTCTTGAACCGTAAATGGGCAGGTTTGTTAACTGCTGCAAACGTTCCCATCAAACGGCCGGGTCGCTTTGTCTCACCACCCCAAGGGAAAGGAGGTGAGGCAGGTGACCTTGAGCAAGAACGACCCGGTTTGCCCGGCGATCTCAACCGGCAAGACCACTTAGGGAGGGTCTTGGGGCGGGTGCATCCAGCTGGCCCGCCCCCGCTATCGCGGCCGGCTAGGAGTAGTCGTGCCAGCCGGCGAACTCGCGGCCGGCGAACTTCTGCAGCTCGGCGACGTCCTCGCCGAAGCGGCTGCGGATCGTCTCGAAGAGGTCGTCGGGCAGCTTCGGCTTCGGCGCCGGCGGCTTCTCGGGGTCGTGGACGACCTTCTCGACGACCCAGCGCATCGACTCCGGCAGGCGGTCGAAGTTGCGATCGAAGGAGCGGAACCCGGGGAGCTTGATCAGCTTCTCCATGAACTGGTATTTGTCGCCCTGCTTGGCGCTCGACTTCTCCCACTCGCGGTCGAACTGCTCGGAGGTGAAGCTCTCGTCGACGCCGGCGAAGGCGAAGGCCTTGCGCATCGTCGCCTCGCGTTCGGTCTGCAGCTCCTCCTGGGTGATGATCTCGATCTGCGCGCGGTCGAAGCGTGCGAGGTAGGGCTGCAGCTGCATCCAGTACTTGGAGCGGTTGGTGTAGGAGTTGTCGGGGTTGGAGAGCACCTCGACCAGGTCCCCGGTCTCGTAGCCGGCGCCGGTGGCGTGGACCCAGTGCGAGAGGATCCGCTTGATCGGGTCGCGCACCATGTAGAGGAGGCGCGCCTCGGGGCAGTTCTGCTTGATCCGCTCGGCGACGCCCTCGTAGCGGGGCAGGTTCGTGTAGTGGGGGGAGGACTCGCCGCGGACCTTGAAGCGGTCGTCGAAGCGGCTCGCGTACCAGTCGAGGCCGAGGTCCCAGTTCAGCTCCTCGACGAAGAAGTTCAGCTCCTTCGGCTTCGACATCTGGATCTCCGGATGGAGGCCGAGGTAGTGGTGGATGCTCGTCGTCCCGCACTTGAGGCCGCCGACGATGATCAGGTTCGGCAGCTGCGCGTGGCGTTTGCGCCGGCGGCGCCAGCGGCTCTTGCGGTCGGCCGTGTAGCGCTCGCGGGCACGGTCGCACATCGCCACGTCGGCGGGGTCGGAGACGGCGGTCGGGGGCAGGGTGTGCGTGTCGGTGTCCGGCACGAGCGTGGCTAGTCTAGCTGTGATGCCGCTCGCCGATCTCCAGGACAACTTCGAGGCTTTCTTCGAACGCAGCGCCGAATTCTTCCGCCACCTCTCGGAAATCCACTGGACGACCTTCGCGATCGCCCTCGGCTGCCTGCTGGCGATGCAGCTGGTGCGCGCCTGGGCCTGGCGCAACGTGCTGCGGGCGGCCTACCCGGACAAGCGGATCGCCTTCCTTCCCTTGTCGGCCGCCTACCTGGCCGGAGCCGGGATCAACGCGGTCGTGCCCGCCCGCGCCGGCGACGTCACCAAAGTCTTCCTCGTCAAACGGCAGATCCCCGACTCCTCCTACCCGGCCGTCACCTCCTCCTTCCTGGTCCAAACGGTCTTCGACACCTCGGTCGGAATCGTCGTCCTGCTCTACGCGATCACCCAGGGCCTGCTGCCGCCGCTGCCGCAGATCCCCGACCTGCCCGCCTTCGAGATCTCCTTCTGGGCCGATCACCCGAAGCTGTTCCTGATCCTCACCGCGGCGCTGCTGGTCGTGATCGCGGCCGGCATCTTTCTGCTCGCGCACCGGGTGCGCCGCTTCTGGGCCCGCGTCCGCCAGGGCCTGGTGATCCTCACCGAGCCGCGCCGTTACCTGCGCGAGGTCGCCGCCTGGCAGGGGGTCGGCTGGCTCTTCCGCTTCGCCGCCTTCTGGTTCTTCCTCGAAGCCTTCGGGATCAGCGGCTCGGTCGGCAACGTGATGCTGGTGATGAGCGTGCAGGCGATCGCCAACGTCATCCCCTTCACTCCCGGTGGCGCCGGCGCCCAGCAGGCGCTCCTCGTCGCGACCCTGAGCGGCCCCTCGCGCACCGCTGTCCTCTCCTTCTCGGTCGGGACGCAGATCGCGATGGCGGCCTGGTCGGTGGTGCTCGGCTTCACCGCGATCCTGCTGGTGTTCCGGACCACCGACTGGCGGGGGTTGATCAAGCAGGCGCAGGAAGACGCCGAGAGCGACAAGGCGGCGCAGGCCGCGAGCCCACCCTAGCCTGCCCATCAGCTCGACCAGCCGGGGTAGCGGCCCTCGATATGCCATTGCCAGGGTGGGCGCTCGCCGGGCGGGAACTCGTAGTGGTTGCGGCCGGGAAGGGTCTCGAGCGGGACCAGCGCCGGGTCGTCGCGCGCGAGCACTTCGACCCCGGCGGCCGCTTCGACGTCGGCTGCGGTGGCGCGGCGGACGAGGCTTTCCCAGCCGAGCCCGGGCCGGTACAGCCAGTAGGCGATCTCGACCCAACCGCTCGAGTCGCGCTGGTCGCGGAGCTCGGTGAAGGCGGTCGTGCGGCGGCCCGAGGCGGTGAGGTGCGGGCCGGCGGCGACGGCGCAGCTTTCCGAGCGGCAGCGGCGGAAGTCGACCGGCATCAGCGGCAGGCCGGTGGGGCCCGGCAGCGCCCGCGGCGCCGGAGCCAGCGCCCGCGCCAGGCGCGCCAGCGGCCAGCCGTAGGCCGGGACGAGCGGGTGGTGGCGGCAGGCGTCCGGCAGGCGCGGGGCGCAGGCGAGGCGGTGTCCCAGCGTGCCGGCGAGCTGCCTGCCGGCATCGACTTCGCCGCCGGCGGCGAGGGCCGAGACGGCGGCGATCAGGAGCATCGCGATCAGCCCCGCCAGGGCCGCCTGCTCGACCGTCGCCGAGCCCCGCTCTCCTCGCCTTGCGCTCACCGGGGCGACGCTAGAGGCCGAGGGCGCGCGAGTGGCGCGCACAAAGTGACGATTCAGCCTCGGCGGTGTGCCGGTTCTGCTTACATGGAGGGCGATGGAGGGCTTCAACCTCTTCGGCGACCCAGAGGAGTTCCGCGCGCGGATGGAAGAGCTGTCCGAGCAGATGCAGTCCTCGCAGCGGGTCGCCTGGGCCGACAACGCGATCAAGCTCGCGGTCGAGATGACCGTCGCCTCGATCGGCCGCCTCGATCTCGCCGGCAGCGCCGACGAGCAGGCGATGCAGGTCCGCGACGCGATCCGGGTGCTGTTCCCGGAGGCGGTGACTCTGGTGCGCGAGGCCCGCGAAGGCCTCTCCTGAGGCCCCTGGACCGGCGCATTTCGGCGTCCTCGGTCGCTTGTGTGCAGAGCACACGGCGCTCCCTGCGTCCTTGAATTGCTTGGTCCAGGAACCTCAGGACTTAGCTAGAGCAGCTGCAGCTCGATCGAGACGACCGCGCCGCGGCCCAGGGGGGCGGCGAGGAGCTCGACCGGGAGGGCGATGACCAGCGCCGGGATCGCGAGGACGATCGAGGCTAGGGCGTCGATCCGGCGCTGCCAGGGTTGATCCGCCGGCGCGGCCGGCGCCCCGCGCAGCGCACCGAGTGCCACGTTGTGGCCGAAGGTGACGCTGTTGAGCAGCGTCTGCCAGGTGGCGGCGATGCTCGCCGCCGCTCGCCAGCGGCTCTTCTTCACCACCTGGTCGCGCCGCGCCACCAGCCGCCTTACCGCCTCGACCGTGAACAGGTGGCGGCTTTCGGGATGCAGGCCGGCCCAACCGGCGCTGCCGAGTGAGCAGGCGAAGCTGGCGCGGTTCTCGATCGCGATCGCCCCGCCGCCGGGATGGGGGACGAGGTCGCGCAGCGCCGCCTCCGCGTCGCCGACCTCCCCGACCACGGCGAGGCCGCAGCTCTCGCAGCGCCGCACCGGCCCGGCGAGGCCGCGGCGCTCGCCGATCCAGCCGAACAGCGGCTCCCCGCAGGCCGGGCACGGCGGGTTCTCCGGTCCGGCTCCGGCCTCGAGGGGGACGACAGGGGTGGCCTCGGTTCGCTTCAAGCTCGGATAGCGTACGGCTCCGTGAAGCAAGGCGTGATCGATTGGGAGCGCCGCTGGGCCCCCCTGGTGGCTTTGGCGTCGCTCCTCGCGGTGGTTCTCCTGGTCGCGTCCAACGGGGTCAACCAGGCAAGCGGCGACGGTGCCGCCGAGGTCATGCGCTCGGTCGACCAGCACACCGGCTCGGTCACCCTCAGCGGCATCCTCCAGGCGCTCGGCTTCCTCGCCCTGGCGGCGCCGCTCTTCTACCTCTTCCGCGCCGCCCGCGCCCGCAGCGAGCGGGTGCGCCCGCAGCTGGTCTGGCTGATCCTCGTCGCCCCGCTCTTCCTCGCCGTCTCCGCCGGGCTGACGATCGGCGCCCGCACCGAAGCGGCCGAACAGTTCGTCGCCGGGGAAGCGAAGTCGACGCTCTCAGCGGCCGAAGCGAAGGAAGAATGCGAAGAAGACCGCGAGGAAGAAGGGGCGAAGGAATTCGCCGAAGAAAACGAAGCGCGCAAGGGCGAGACGCCGCTGGCCGCCTGCGAGCGGCGGCAGACCGAAGACGACGAAGCCGAAAACGCGATCGGCGAAGCCTCCGTCGTCCCGATCGTCACCGGCCTCGGCCTCGCCGGCAGCCTCGGGCTCGTGGTCGCCTTCTTCTACACCGGCCTGTGGGCGATGAGGACCGGCCTCCTCAGCCGCTTCTGGGGGTCGCTGGGGATGGCGGCGGGAATCACCTTCCTGCTCGGCCCGCTGTTCGTCATCGGCCTCGTCTGGCTCGCCTATTTCGCACTGATGGCGATCGGGAAGGTGCCCGGCGGGAAACCACCTGCCTGGGCCGCCGGCGAAGCCGTTCCCTGGCCGACGCCCGGGGAGAAAGCGGCGGCCGAACTCGAAGGCGAAAGCTCCGAGTCCGAAGCGCCCTCAACCGGCGCCGAAGAGCCCGGCGACGAGGACTCGCCCAAAGGTGACGACGCGCCCGGCGAGCGTCGCAGGCGCAAGCAGCGCTAGTAGCGATCAGGCCCGCGGCGGCGGGGCGGCCATCAGCTCGACCCGGTGGCCGCTGGGTGCGGTTGCCCGAGCCCGCGGGCTGCCCCAGTGGTCGCGCCGGCGCTCGGGTTCGTAGCCGGCGTCCCGCAGGCGCTGCAGCGCCTGCTCGAAGCCCGGCGCGACGACGGCGAGGTGCCCGACCTTCGGGACGACCGGATCCTCGCACGGCATCAGGTGGATCTGGGTCCCCTCGCGTTCGACCCAGGTGTACTCGCGCAGCGTCTCCGGCGGCTCGACCCGTTTGAACCCGAGCAGCTCGAAGAAGCCGGCCGTCGCCTCGACGTCGGCGGGTACGACCTCTATCCCGACGTGGTGGAGCACGCCCGAAGATTTACACAACTGGCACAGAGACGTAACATATTGTCTGCTACGATTACCTTCGTGAGCGTGAGAGAAAGCTGGACCGACGAGCGATTGGACGATCTGAGTAAGAAGGTCGATCAGGGGTTCGCACGGCTCGATGCGGATATGCGGGCTCTAAATGGCCGCTTCGATTCGCTGCAGCGGACGCTATTCCAGGTTGGCGGCGTGATGACCGCCGCGTTGATCGGTCTGATCGCGACTCAAGTCTGACGACGACGAAAGGGCAGAGATGGAGGCGAATGAGGGACGTTTCAAGGGTCTCGGCGAGTGGATCCTTGAAGTATCTCGGTGGGTAAGGAATGATCTTGCCCGCTTGGAAAACCGGATCGATCGCGTCGACCGGAGACTCGAAGAGAGGATGGATCGGAAGTTTGCGTACCTCGAAGAGAGGATCAATCGCCGTTAGAAGACCAGCGACACCAGCGCCCCGACGATCACGATCGCGGTCGACCAGGTGATCGTCTCGGCGACGATGCGGTTGTCGAGGCCGTAGGCGTGGGAGACGACGAGGGCGTTGATTCCGGTCGGCATTGCTGACATCAGGCGGTAGGCGGAGGGAAGGTCGATCAGCGGCGCCGAGAGGAGCATCAGCAGGGCCGGTGCGAGGGCGACGCGGCCGGCGGTGGCAAGGGCGATGGGCTTGGTGACCGGGGGCGGCAGGGGGAGCTCGCCGTGCTCGGCGCCCTCGGCGAGGGTGGCGCCGACGGCGAAGAAGCCGAGCGGGAGGATCGCCACGGCGAGGACCTGGGAGGCATCGACGAGGACGGTCGGCGCCAGCGCCTTCGGCGCCAGCATGCCGAGGATGGCGGCGTAGAGCGGTGGATTGCGGGTGAAGAAGGCGCGGGCGCGCCCCCGCATCCCCTCGCCGGCCCGGGTGCCGAAGGCGGCGCCGACCCCGAAGGCGCCGAACATCAGCGTCGGCCCGCCGACGAGGACGTCGAAGAGGACGCCGGTCGAGAGGTGGTCGCGGCCGAGCAGGGCGACGGTCAGCGGGTAGCCGAGATAGGTCGTGTTGGCGCAGATCGCGGCGCAGATCGCGGCGCCCGTCTGCGGCCGGCTCAGGCGCAGCAGGCGCGCGGCGAGGAACCAGACCACCGCCCCGACCAGGGCCATGTTGACCAGTGCGATCCCGATTCCGACGGCGTTGTCGACGCTGATCGAGGCGGCGGCGAGGTTGAAGAAGATCACCGGCGGGACCAGCACGTAGAGCATCACCAGCAAGAGCCGCCGAGCCAGCGCCACAGCCTCCCGCGGCCGCCGCCGCTCGGACTCGACCCCCACCCCGGCGCCGAGCACCATCAGAACCAACGTCAAGAGGACCCCCATCCCGCCGCAGTCTGACGCTCAGCTCACCTGAACCGCGGAGGGAGAGCGCGGCTGTTAGAACAGCGCGCTGCCGGCGTGACTGGCGAACTCGACCAGCGGCTGGGGAATGACGCCGAAGAACACCGTCGCGGCGGCGGCGAGGACGGCGGGGCCGACGAGGTACCAGCGGCGTCCGGCCTCGGGGTCGACCGGGTCGGCCTCGGGGGAGGCGCCGGCGATCGCGGGGGTGCCGCCCGGCACCGTCTCGCGCTCGGGGCGCATCCACATCGCCGCCACCACCCGCAGGTAGTACGCGAGGGAGATCATCGTCCCGACCGCGATGAAGACCGCGAGCCAGGTGTAGTCGCCTGCGACCAGGGCCTCGATCAGGTAGAGCTTGCCGATGAACCCCGCCGTCGCCGGCAGCCCCGCCAGCGCCAGCATCGAGATCGTCAGCGGCCAGGCCAGGGCCGGCCGCTCGGCGGCGAGGCCGCGGACGGCGCGGATGTCGTCGCCGAAGACGGTTTCGCGCTCGCGGGCGACAATCACCGCGAAGGCGGCGAGGTTCATGAAGGCGTAGGCGCCGAGGTAGAAGACCAGCGAGCTCGTCCCCTGTTCGGAGAAGACGACGACACCGCCGAGCATGTAGCCGGCCTGGGCGACCCCCGACCAGCCCAGCAGCCGCTTCAGCGAGTCCTGACCGAGGGCGCCGACGTTGCCGACGACGATCGAGATCGCCGCCAGGGCCGCCAGCGCCGGCTGCCAGGAGTCGAGCTGGGAACCGAGGGCGACGTCGAAGAAGCGGACGAAGACGGCGAAGGCCGCGGCCTTGGTCGCCACCGCCATGAAGCCGGTGATCGGGGTGGGGGCGCCCTGGTAGACGTCGGGCGTCCACTGGTGGAAGGGCGCGATCGAGGTCTTGAAGGCGAGCCCGACCGCGGCCATCGCGATCCCGATCAGGATCAGCGGGTCGCCGTCGAGGCCGTTGTGGGCGATCCCGGCGGCGATCCCCTGGAAGCCGGTCGAGCCGGTGCCGCCGTAGAGGAACGCCATCCCGTAGAGCAGCGTCGCCGAGCCGATCGAGCCGACGATCAGGTACTTCAGCCCGGACTCGAGCGAGCCCTCGCGCCGCAGGTTGGTGGCGCAGAGGATGTAGAGCGGAATCGAGAGCGTCTCCAGGCCGACGAAGAAGGTGACGAGATTGGTCGCCTGCGCCAGCAGCACCATTCCCAGCACCGAGCCGAGCAGCAACGAGTGGTACTCGCCGGAGCCCGCTTCCTCGCTCGCCCGCTCGCCGAGCGAGAGGACGACGCAGAAGGCTGCGGTCAGCAGCGCGATCAGCGAGATCGAGATCGCCAGGTCGTCGAGCCGCAGCGACCCGGTGATCAGGCTCCGGGGGTCGTTCCAGTGCCAGATCAGCAGTCCGGCGGTGGCGCCGAGGGTGACCAGCGTCAGCAGCGGCGCCCAGCGCCTGGTCGGCTTGAAGACGGCGCTCAGCAGGACGACGCAGATTCCGACCGTGAGCGCGATCAGCGGCGAGATCCCGGCGTAGTCGATATGCGGCTCGTTGAAGTTCACTCGCCCCCCCCGCCGACGGGACGATTTGACGCCCCATAGACGACATTTCGTCCCGTCGTCTGATCCGTTTCGACATTTCGTCCCGTCGCCGGGGCGGCGGTGAGCTTTGCCTCCGGCGCCGCCCCCCCGTTCGCAGCCGCAACCGTCTGCCTCACCGTCGGGTTGGTCTGCTTCAAAATCAGCTGCGGGTAGAAGGCGAGGGCGACGATGCAGAGGACGAGCGGCGCCAGCACCAGCCCGTCGCGCAGGCCGATCTCGCGTGACAGCAGTCCGTCCGGCTTGCGGTTGTGCATCGTCTCCTGGTAGAGGCGCAGGGCGTAGTAGGCCGACATCGCGACGCCGCTGATCGCGATGAAGGCGAAGACGATCTTGGCCTGGAAGAGGCCGTTCAAGATGTAGAACTCGCCGACGAAGTTGGCCGAGCCGGGCATCGCCAGGGTGGCCAGGGCGATGATCAGGAACAGCGCCGCCAGGACCGGCGCCCGCAGCGCCAGGCCGCCCATCTCGCGAATGTCCTCGGTCCCCGTCCGCTCCACCAGCAGGGCGACGATGATGAAGATCGGGGCGACGACGAGGCCGTGGTTGACCATCTGCAGGATCGCGCCGTCGGACCCGTCGGCGCGCAGGGCGAAGATCCCGGCGGTGATGAAGCCGAGCTGGGCGACCGAGGAATAGCCGGCGATCAGCCGCAGGTTGGTCTGCGTGAACGCCATCACCGAGCCGTAGAGGATCGAGGCGAGGGCGATGATCAGGATCACCTCCTGGAATTCCACCGTCGCTTCGGGGAAGAGCGGCAGGACGATCCGCAGGAAGCCGTATGCACCCACCTTGGCGAGGACGCCGGAGAAGACCGCCAGCGCCGGCAGCGGCGCCGCCCGGTAGGCGTCGGGCATCCAGCCGTGCAGGAGGAAGGCCGGCATCTTGACCAGAAAGGCGGCGGCGAAGAACCAGAAGATCCAGCGCTGGCTGCCGAGCGAGAGCCCGTGTTCCTGCAGCGCCTGGATCGAGAAGGTGACGTGGCCGCCGTCGGCGGAGATGATCGCGGTGGCGATCGCCGCCACCAGCATCAGCAGCGAGCCGACCAGGGTGTAGACGATCATCTTCAGCGTCGCCCCGGCGGCGGTCGGGCCGCCTTCGGCGGTGCGGTCGTGGCCCCAGGCGCCGAAGAGGAAGTAGAACGGGACCAGCATGAAGTCGAAGAAGAGGACGAAGAGCAGCAGGTCCTGGGCGAGGAAGGAGCCGAGCGTCGCCGTCTCGGCCACCAGCATCAGGAGGTAGAAGGTCTTCGGCCGCTCCCACTCGCGGAAGGCGGCGAAGGCGACGCCGCCCGTCCAGAGCACCGCGGTGAGCAGCACGAGGAAGAGGTTGAGCCCGTCGAGCCCGAGGCTGTAGTCGACGCCGAGCCCGCTGATCCAGGGCGTGTCGACGGTGTACTGGAGGCCGGAGTCGCCGCCGTGGAAGCCGATGGCCATCGCGACCGCGACGCCGAGGGTGACCAGCGTGCCGAGCACGGCCCACCAGCCGACCGCGCCCCTGTCCACGGCCGATCTCGGCAGGAAGAGGCCGGCGAGGCCGAAGGCCAGCGGGGCCCAAAGGAGGACGTTGATCATCGCTTCACCGTCCTCACGAGCTCGAGATCAGGAAGTAGAGGGCGAGGCCGGCGAAGCCGGCGATCAGCAGCAGCGCGTAGCTGCGGACGAAGCCGTTCTGGACGGCGCGGACGATGCCGCTGCCACCGCGCACCGTCTCCTCGGTGCCGGTGACGATTCCGTCGACGACGAAGCGCTCGAAGACCCGGTTTGCGAAGCGGCCGATCGCCAGTGCCGGGCGGACGACGAGGAGGTCGATCGCCTCGTCGAAGTACCACTTGTGGGCGAGGAAGGTATGCACGGAGCGGAAGCGTGCTTCGAGGCTGCGCGGCAGCTCCGGCCGGGCGACGTAGAGGAGGTGGGCGACCCAGATCCCGGCCAGGGAGATGACGGTGCCGATCCCGAGCCCGATCCAGCTCCACTCGGTCGAGGGATGGATCGCGGCCAGCGGCGAGTCGGCGAAGACCGGGTCAAGCCAGTTGGCGACGACGTTGTCGATCCCCGGCACCTGGATCAGGCCGCCGGCCAGGGCGAGGAAGGCGAGCACGCCCATCGCCACCCGCATCGACGCCGAGGACTCGGCGATGTGGTGCTCGGGACCCGGGAAGCCGACGCCGGTGTCCTCGAGCTCCCCGGTGGCGGGGTTGCGGGGCTCGGCGTGGTGGACGTGGCCGGTCTCGATCAGCTCCCGCGCCTCCGGGCAGGGCTCACCCTGCAGCACGCGGAAGATCAGCCGGAAGGTGTAGATGGCGGTGAGGAAGGCGCCGAGGTAGCCGAGGACGGCGAAGATCAGGTACATGCCGCCGCGGGCGCCCGCGTAGGCGAGGATCTCGTCCTTGGAGAAGAAGCCCGAGGTGAGCGGGAAGGCGGCGAGCGCGAGGCCGCCGCAGAGCATCGTGACCGAGCTGAACCGCATCGCCCTGCCGAAGCCGCTCATCCTGTCGATGTTCTGCTCGTTCGCCATCGCGGCGATGATCGAGCCCGCCGCCATGAACAGCAGCGCCTTGAAGAAGGCGTGGGTCATCAGGTGGAACAGCCCCGCCCCGTAGGCGCCGATCGAGACGCCGACGACCATGTAGCCGATCTGGCTCATCGTCGAGTAGGCGATCGCCCGCTTCAGGTCGGTCATCACCAGCGCGATCGTCGCCGCCATCAGCAGGGTCGCCAGGCCGACGAAGGCGGCGATGTCGGCCGCGGTGGGGGCGAGGACGAAGAGCGCGTGGGTGCGGGCAATCAGGTAGACGCCGGCGGTGACCATCGTCGCCGCGTGGATCAGCGAGGAGACCGGGGTCGGGCCCTCCATCGCGTCGGGAAGCCAGGTGTGGAGCGGCAGCTGGGCCGACTTGGCGAAGGCGCCGAGGAGGAGCAGGAGGCAGATCGCGGTGACGCTCCACTGGTTGGTGGCGAAGACTTCCGGCGCCTTCTGGAAGACCGTGCCGTAGTCGAAGCTGCCGAGTTCGCGGAAGATCAGGAAGGCGGCGAGCACGAGGCCGATGTCGCCGACGACGTTGATCACGAAGGCCTTCATCCCTGCCTTGGTCGCGGTCTCGCGCCGGTACCAGAAGCTGATCAGCGCGTAGGAGGTGAAGCCGACGAAGGCCCAGCCGACGATCAGCAGGACGAAGTTGCCGGCGAGGACCAGCAGCAGCATCGAGAAGACGAAGAAGTTGAGGAAGCTGAAGAAGCGGTGGTAGCCCTCGTCGGAGGCCATGTAGCCGTAGGAGTAGAGGTGGATCAGGGCCGAGACGCCGGTGACGACGAGGACCATGAAGACCGAGAGCTGGTCGGTGAGGATCCCGAGCTTGATTTCGAGGCCGGCGACGCTGGCGTAGTCCCACAGCGAGCTGGTGTGGTGGCGGGCCTCGGGCGAGTCGCCGAGCAGGCTGATCAGGGCGGCGACGCCGCAGGCGAAGGAGAGGCAGATCGTGATCGTGCCGATCGCCCCCGCGGCCTTCTGCGGCAGCGCCCGGAAGCCGAGCGCGACCACGATCGAGCCCAGCAGCGGGAAGAGCAGGACCAGCCAGCACCAAGCGGTGGCGCTCATCCGCGCAGCTCCCTCAGGTCGTCGACGTTGAGCGGCAGGCGGCGGCGGAAGATGGCGACGATCAGGCCGAGGCCGACGACCACCTCGCAGGCGGCGATCACCATCACGATCACCGCGAACACCTGGCCCTGGCCGTTGCCGACCATGCGGCTGAAGGCGACGAGGGCGAGGTTGCCGGCGTTCAGCATCAGCTCGAGGCAGAGGAGGATGACCAGGGGGCTGCGGCGGAGGAGGATGCCGAGGACTCCCGTTGCGAACAGGAGGCTGCTGAGGACGATGTACCAGGTGACGTTCATGCGCCTAGGTCCCGGGGGTGGGGGAGGGGGACACCCCCTCAAAACGAGAAGTGGAGTGTGAGGGGGTGTCCCCCTCCCCTCCGAGGGTGTCCGGCGGGATGCTTCCCTGCTCGGAGGCGTCGGCGATGTTCCCTCTCTCGCTGCGTCGAGCGGCGAGGACGATCGCGCCGACGGCAGCTAGGAGGAGAAGGATCGAGCTCGCCTCGAAAGGCAGGAGGAACTTTTCGAGGAGTAGGCGGCCGATCGCGGCGGGGTTGCCGAAGCCGGCGCCCACGTCGGCGCCGTGGGTTTCGAGTGCCTTGAGGGCGGAGCCGAGGACGGCGATCGAGAGCTCGACGAAGATCGCGACGCCGAGCAGGGGAGCGAGGAAGCGCTGGCCGGGGATCGGCTCCCAGGCCGACTCGCCGCCGCCTCCCACGTAGGCGACCACGAAGACATAGAGGACCATCACCGCGCCGGCGTAGACGACGACCTGGGCGGCGGCGACGAAGGCGGCGGTCAGCAGCAGGAACAGCGCCGCCAGCGAGAAGAGATGGACGATCAGCGCCAGCACCGAGTAGAAGGGGTTGCGCATCGCGATCACGCCGAAGGCGCCGCCGAGGGCGCCAATCGCGGCGACGAAGAAGACGACCGCTTCCACTATTCGCCCTCGCTCCTCAGCGGCGTCCGCTCGACCGGCTCGGCCAGCAGCATCTCCTTGGTGAAGATCAGGTCGCGGCGGTCGTAGTCGGCCATCTCGTAGTCGTGCCCCATCGTGATCGCGTCGAACGGGCAGGCGATCTCGCAGTAGCCGCAGAAGATGCAGCGGCTGAGGTTGATCTCGTAGACGGCGGCGTAGCGCTCGCCGGCCGAGACCCGCTCGCCCGGCACGTTCTCAGCGGCGACGACGCGGATGCAGTCGGCCGGGCAGGCGGCGGCGCAGAGCGAGCAGCCGACGCATTTCTCCAGGCCGCTGTCCTCGAAGCGGTGCAGCTTGTGGCGGCCGCGGAAGCGCGGGTAGACGGGCGTCTTCTCCTCGGGGTACTCGATCGTCATCGGCCCCTCGATCAGCCGCGCCATCGTCGTCTTCAGCCCCCGCAGGGTCTCGCCGAAGGCACGGTAGGCGCCGCCGACGCCGCCCGGCTCGGGGCCGCGCTGGACCTCGACCACGTCGATCGAGTCGAGGTAGGAGGCGCTGCGCGGGTCGTAGCCCTCAGCACTCATTCAGCTGTTCCTTTCCCTTGTATGGCAGGCATAAGGAACAGGAGAAATGTGTTCGCTCACGTCACCACCACCAGGACCGCGGTGACGAGGACGTTCAGCGTCGCCAGCGGCAGCAGGACTTTCCAACCCAGGCTCATCAGCTGGTCATATCGCAAGCGCGGCAGCGTCGCCCTGATCCAGATGAAGAGGAAGACGAGGGCGAGCATCTTCACCAGCATCCAGATCGGGTCGAGGAAGCTGGGGCCGGGACCCATCCAGCCGCCGAGGAACATCGCCACGGCGATCCCGGAGACGACGAGGATCTCCATGTATTCGACGAGGAGGAAGGAGCCGAAGCGCATGCCGCCGTACTCGGTCATGAAGCCCTGGACCAGCTCGGCGTCGGCCTCGGGCATGTCGAAGGGGGTGCGGTTGGTCTCGGCGAAGCCGGCGAGCATGAAGATGAGGAAGCCGACGAACTGGGGGAAGACGAACCAGAGGCCGCCCTGCGAGTGGACGATCGAGACCAGCGAGAGCGAGCCGCTCATCATGATCACGCCGAGCAGCGCCAGCCCCATCGAGACCTCGTAGGAGATCAGCTGCGCGGCCGAGCGCATCGCCCCCAGCAGGCTGTATTTGGAGCCCGAGGACCAGCCGCCGAGGAGCAGCCCGTAGAAGGCGATCGAGCCGACGGCGAAGAAGTAGAGGATGCCGATCGGGACGTCGATGCCGTAGAAGCCGACCCCCGCCTGGGTGTCGCCCCAGGGGATGATCGCCAGTGAGAGCACCCCGGCGAAGACCGGCAGCAGCGGCCCGAGGATGAACAGGGTCGGGAGCGCGTTGGCCGGCCGGAACGACTCCTTCGATATGAGCTTGCCGACGTCGGCAAGCGGCTGCAGAAGGCCGTAGGGGCCGACCCGGTTGGGGCCGTAGCGGTGCTGGAAGCGGCCGATCAGCTTCCGCTCCAGGACGGTGAGCAGCGGCAGGATGCCGAAGATGATCGCGAAGATCACGATCGACTTGACGATCATCACCCAGGTCGCTTCGACGAACTGGGCGTCGGCGAGCGGCGGCATCAGGCGCGGACCCCGCTCAGCTTCTCGATCTGGACCTGGACAGGGCCGCCGTTCAGCAGCGCGTTGGCGTTGCCGTCGAGGACGCCCTCGGCCATGAAGACGACGCCGGCCGGCACCCGCTCCTTGATCTGCACCTGGGCCTCGACTTCGGAGCCGTTCTGGCTGACCCGGACCCGGTCGCCGCTGGCCAGGTCGAGGCGCTCGGCGTCGGCGGCGGAGATCTCCAGCCGCTGCTGCGGGGTCAGGAACTTCAGCGGCGGGTTGAGCTCGGTGATCGGGCCCGCCCAAAGGTCGCGGTAGGTGCCGAGGGCGAGAGCGCCCGGGAGCGGGTCTCCAAAACGCTCGGCAGGAGTCTCGCTGGAGTGTTTTGGAGACCCACTCCCGGGCGCCTCAGTCGGCTCCGGCAGGTTTTTGGCAGCTGCGGTGTCCTGCCAGCGCAGGCCGCGGCCGCCGATGTCTGAGTCCTCAATGCCGTTGTAGAAGGAGACGGCTTCGGTGAGGGCGGCGAAGGCGGTCGGCTGGGAGTCGATCCCGGTGACGAGGCCGAGGTCTTCGGCCAGCTGGGAGAGGACGAGGACGTTGGGGCGGATGTCGCCGGGGCGGCCGGCGCTGGGGCGGACGCGCTGCAGGCGGCCGTCGGGGTGGGTGACGGTGCCGTCTTTCTCGGCGTGGGTCTCCAGCGGCAGCACGACGTCGGCCTTGGCGGTGGTCGCGTTCTCGTGCATCGAGAAGGAGACGACGAAGTCGGCGGCGGTCAGCGCCTCCTCCCAGGCTGGGGTGTCGGGGAAGTCGCGCAGGGGGTCGGCGCCGAAGAGGATCAAGCCGCTCAGCTCGCCGTCGATCAGCCCCCGGCGAATCTCCTCGGTCGCCATCCCGCCGGCGGCCTCCGAGAGGCCGGGGCCGGAGTCGGGCAGGCAGCCGGCCTCGCGCAGGCCGCGAGCGTTGGCGGTGTCGGGGATTTCGAGCAGGCCGGAGCCCTCGGTGCCGGCCATGCCGGTCGCGGCGGCGATGTCCAGCAGTGCCTCGGCGGCGCCGTCCTCGCGGGCGATCCGCTCGCCCCAGATCACGACGACCTTCTCGGCCTCGCGCAGGGTGCCGGCGATCGGGGTGGCGACGTTCTCGCCGCCGCCGATCGCGCCCGCCAGCTCGGCGACGAAGTCGGCGGCCTGGCCCGGCGCGTAGCGGGCGATCGCCTCGGCGCCGCCGTCGAGCGCGGTCGGCCGCTCGGTCGCGACCACCAGCTTGGCGCCGTTGCGGCGGATCGCCTTGCGCACCCGCAGGTCGAGGATCGGCGAGCTGTGCAGCGGGTCGGTCCCCAGCACCAGGATCGCGTCGGCCTCGTCGATGTCGCTCACCTTCGCTGAGACGCCCGGCTCCGCCAGCCGCCGCAGCACCGCCGCGCCCGGCCCGTGCGAGGGGCGCGAGTCGATATGGGGCGAGCCGAGTGCCTCGCGGACGATCTGCTGCAGCAGGAAGCCCTCCTCGTTGGAGGCGTCGCCGACGATCGCCGCGACTCCAGAGGAGGCGGGGGTGGTCCTCTCCGGACCCTCCCCGCTGCTGTCCGGAGAGGACCACCCCTGCCTCACCCCGCTTGCAGCGCGCAGACCCTCGGCGACCTTCGCGATCGCGGCCTCCCAGCCGACCTCCTCGCCGCCCTTCAGCCGCGGCCCGTCGATCCGCTCGGGCGCGTCGAACATCTCGAAGCCGTAGCGGCCGCGGTCGCAGAGCCAGCCGTCGTCGACCTCGGCGTTGTCGCGGGCGATCACCCGTTTCACCTTCTCGTCGCGGACGGTGAAGCTGACGTTGCACTGGCTCGGGCAGAGCGTGCAGACCGAGCCGGCGTGCTCGATGTCCCAGGGCCGGGCGCGGAAGCGGTAGGTGTAGCTGGTCAGCGCGCCGACCGGGCAGATGTCGGTGATGTTGCCGTGGAACGGTGCCACGTAGGGGCGCTCGTCGAAGGTGCCGACGTAGGTGCGGTCGCCGCGGTCGAGCAGCTGCAGCTGCGCGTCCTCGGAGATCTCCTGGCTGAAGCGGACGCAGCGGTAGCAGAGGATGCAGCGCTCGCGGTCGATCGCGACCAGCGGCGAGAGCTCGATCGGCTTCTCGAAGTGGCGCTTTTCGTCGATCACCCGGCTCTTCCCGTGGCCCCAGCCGTAGGAGATGTCCTGCAGCGGGCATTCGCCGCCTTTGTCGCAGACGGGGCAGTCGAGCGGGTGGTTGACGAGGAGGAACTCGACGACCGCGCTCTGCGCCTGCTTGACCTGCTCGGTGCGGGTGTGGACGACCATCCCCTCGCGCACCGGCGTCGAGCAGGAGGTCTGCAGCTTCGGGATCCCCTCGATCTCGACCAGGCACATCCGGCAGGCGCCGACCGGGTCGCCGAGTTTCGGTTCGTAGCAGAAGAAGGGGATCTCGACGTCGCCCTTGCGGGCGGCGTCATGGAGCATCTCGCCCTCGATCGCGGGCACCTCGCGCCCGTCGATCGTGATCGTCACCTCGCGGCCGGCCGGGCTCATGCCGACGCCCCCAGGGTCTCCGGCGGCGCCTGGACGACGGCGTGCGGGTCGACGACCAGCTCGGGGTCTTCCATCACCGCTTCGAACTCCTCGCGGAACTTGCGGACCATCGCCCCGACCGGCATCGCCATCGAGTCGCCGAGCACGCAGAGGCAGTGGCCGATGATGTTCTGCTGGACCGAGCTGACGATGTCGAGGTCCAGCGGCGTCGCCTCGCCGCGGACCATCCGCTCCAGCATCTTCACCGTCCAGTTGGTGCCCTCGCGGCAGGGGACGCACTTGCCGCAGGACTCGTGGTGGTAGAAGCGCGCGGTCCGCAGCGCCAGGTGCGGGATCGAGACGCGGTCGTCGCAGACGATGATCGAGCCGGAACCGAGCATCGAGCCCGCCTCGGCCATCGCCTCGAAGCTGTAGGGCAGGTCGAGCCCTTCCTCGGCCGTGAGCACCGGGGAGGAGGACCCGCCCGGGAAGAAGGCCTTGATCGCGTGACCGTCCTCGGGACCGCCGGCGAGGTCGTAGATCAGCTCGCGGGTCGGGATCCCGAGCTCGACCTCGTAGTTGCCGGGACGGCGAACGCCGCCGGAGATCGAGACGACCTTGGTCCCCGGCGACTGCTCGGTTCCATGCTGCCGGAACCACCCGGCGCCGCGGCGGACGATGTGGGGCACATTCGAGAGCGTCTCGACGTTGTTGATCAGCGTCGGCCCGCCGTAGAGGCCCTGGACCGCCGGGAACGGCGGCTTCAGGCGCGGGTTGCCGCGCTTGCCCTCGAGCGCGTCGAGCAGGGCGGTCTCCTCGCCGCAGATGTAGGCGCCGGCGCCGCGGTGGATCACGATGTCGACCTCGCCGAGGATCCCGGCCGCGCGCGCCTGGTCGAGCGCACCCTGCAGCGACTCGTACTCCTCGAGGTACTCGCCGCGGATGTAGACGTAGACGGCCTTCGACTGGATCGCGTGCGCCGCGATCAGGCAGCCCTCGAGCAGCCGGTGCGGCACCTTGAGCATGATCTCGCGGTCCTTGAACGTGCCCGGCTCCGACTCGTCGGCGTTCACCGTGATGTAGATCGGCTTCGCGATCTTGTCGGGGGTCGGGATGAAGCTCGCCTTGCGGCCGGTCGGGAAGAACGCGCCGCCGCGGCCGCGCAGGTTCGACTCGATCACCTCGCCGATCACCTGCTGGGGGTCCCGGGCGCGCGCCTTCGCGAGCTGCTCGTAGCCGCCGACCGCGCGGTAGGCGTCGAGGTCGCGGAGCGGCTCGCCCTCGTAGCCGGCGAGGACGAGCGCGGGCCCCTCGGCGACGGTGACGACCGTCTCAGCCATCGGCGCGCAGCTCCTCGACGATCGCGGGCACGTCCTCGGGGGCGACCGACTGGCGGTAGCGGTGGTCGACGGCGACGATCGTCGGCGTCGAGCAGCCGCCGAGGCACTCGACCGCGCGCAGCGTGATCTCGCCGTCCTCGGTCGTCTCGCCCGGGCCGACGCCCAGCTCGCGCTCGAACGCCTCGAGCACCGCCTGCGCGTTCACGAGCCCGCAGCAGACGTTCGTGCAGACCTCGACGGTGTGCCGCCCCACCGGCTGCAGGTGGAACATGTCGTAGAAGCTCGCGACCGAGAAGCAGTACGCGGGCGTCAGCTCGAGCGCGTCCGCGACCTCCTCGAGCGCCTCCGGCGACAGCCAGCCGTAGCGCTCCTGCGCGAGCCGGAGCGCGGGCAGCACCGCGGAGCGCGTCCCCTCGGGGTAGCGCGTCCGCACCTGCTGGATCTCGTCGTACAACGCGCTCATCGGTCGGTGTCCCCCATCACCGAGTCGAGCGAGCCGACGATCGCGATCAGGTCGGCGACGAGCGAGTCGTGCATGCAGGTCGCGGTCGCCTCGAGCGCGACGAACGACGGCGCGCGGAAATGGACGCGCCACGGCTTCGGGCCGCCGTCCGAGACGAGATAGCAGCCCGACTCGCCGCGCGGCGACTCGATCGCGACGTAGATCTCGCCCTCGGGAACGCGGAAGCCCTCGGTGACGAGCTTGAAGTGGTGGATCAGCGACTCCATCGAGGTGTGCAGCTCCTCGCGCGGCGGCAGCACGACCTTGCGGTCGTCGACGATCCAGGGCCGCCCCTCCATCCGCTCCAGCCGGTCGAGGCACTGGCGGACGATCCGGGTCGACTCCGCCATCTCGTCCATGCGGACGCGGTAGCGCGCGTACACGTCGCCCTCCGCGTAGACCGGCACCTTGAAGTCCACCTGCTCGTAGGCGAGGTACGGCTGCTCGCGGCGGAGATCCCAGTCGACCCCGGACGCGCGCAGGTTCGGGCCGGTCTGCCCGAGCGCGATCGCGTCCTCGGCCGAGAGCAGGCCGATCCCCTGCGTCCGCTCCAGCCAGATCTGGTTGCGGTCGAGCAGCGCCAGGTAGTCGTCGAGCGCCTGCGGCATCCACTCGACGAACGTGCGGCACTCGGGATAGAAGCCCTCCGGGATGTCCTCGGCGAGCCCGCCGACCTGGAAGTAGCGGGTGTGCATCCGCTGGCCGGTCACCAGCTCGAACAGGTCGAGGATCTGCTCGCGCTCGCGGAAGCAGTACCAGAACATCGAGATCGCCCCCAGCTCGAGCGCCGACGTGCCGAGGAAGACGAGGTGCGAGTGGATCCGGTTCAGCTCGCAGAGGAGCATCCGCATCCAGACCGCCTTCTCCGGCACCTCCAGGCCGAGCAGCCGCTCGACCGCGAGCACGAAGACCAGCTCGTTGTTCTGGTAGCCGACGTAGTCGATCCGCTCCGGATACGTGACGCCCTTCCAGTACGTCTTCGTCTCCATCGTCTTCTCGAAGCCGGTGTGCAGGTAGCCGATCACCGCCTCGAGCCCGACGACCTCCTCGCCGTGCAGGTCGACGATCAGGCGCAGGACGCCGTGCGTGGACGGGTGGTTCGGGCCGAAGTTGATCTGGAAGACGTCGTCGCTGTCGCGCAGCGCGGCCGGCACGTCGAGGATCGTCGGGACGCGCTCGGGGATGCGCGAGCCCGCGTACGGCGGCTCGCCGACGATCGGCCAGCGGCGCGTGCGACCGGTGTGCGTCAGCGTGGAGCTCATTCCCGCTCCCGGCGCCGGCCGAGCCGGCACCTCCGCTCCCTGATGAGCTCCGTCAAGCCTACGCTCATTCGGCGTCCGAGAAGCGGACGGGCTCGCCGCCGACCGGATAGTCCTTCCGGAGCGGGTGGCCCTCCCAGTCGTCGGGCATGATCAGGCGGACGAGGTTCGGGTGGCCGGCGAACTCGATCCCCATCAGGTCGAACTGCTCGCGCTCGTGCCAGTCGCAGGTCGGCCAGACGGAGACGGCGCTCGGCACCGGCTCGCCCTCGTCCACCCAGCACTGGAGGCGCAGGCGCGGGGCGCCGCTGCGGAGGGCGAGCAGGTGGTAGCTGACCGAGAACCGCTTCGGCTTCGTCTGCGGCAGCACCTGCAGGCCCTGCGTCATCGGGTGCATCAGGTCGCGGCCGCTCGCGGTGCCGATGTAGCCGGAGACGCCCTTGCCGCCCCAGGAGAGGTAGTCGGTCGCGACGACGTCGACGCACATGTCGAAGCCCAGCTCCTCCTTCGCGTAGGCGCACGCCTCGCGCAGGCGCTCGGTCTCGACGGTGACCGTCGGCATGTCGGCGCCCTCGCGCGCCGAGACGAAGCCGGGGACGTCCTCGTAGCTCATGTCGCGACGCCCTTGCGCTCGTACGCCGGCGGCACGCCCGCGAGGTGCGCCTCGTGCAGGCGGATGATCCCCTCCATCAGCGCCTCGGGCCGCGGCGGGCAGAAGGGCACGTAGATGTCGACGGGGACGATCCGGTCGACGCCCTGGAGGATCGTGTAGTTGTTGAACATCCCGCCCGAGCTGGCGCAGGCGCCCATCGCGATCACCCACTTCGGCTCGAGCATCTGGTCGTAGATCTGGCGCAGCGGCTCCGCCATCTTGTGCGCGACGCGGCCGGAGACGATCAGCAGGTCGGCCTGCCGCGGCGAGGAGCGGAACGCCTCCATCCCGAAGCGGGCGAGGTCGTAGCGCGAGGAGACGATCGACATCATCTCGATCGCGCAGCAGGCGAGCCCGAACGTGTCGGGCCACATCGACTTCGTCTGCGCCCAGCGGACGGCCTTCTCGAGCGTCGTCAGGCCGAGCGCCTGCTCGAGGTCGTCGACCCCCATGTCCTCCTCGAAGCGGGAGGGGCCCTTCGTCGGCCAGAGCAGCCGCTCCGACTGGAGGCCGTAGTCGCGCAGGCGCGGGGTGTCAGCCATCGCGCCGGGGCTCCTGACTCGTCGCGGACACGGTCACCACTCCAGGGCGCCCTTGCGCCAGATGTAGACGTAGGCGACGAGCAGGATCAGGACGAAGAACGCCAGCTCGACGAACCCGAACCAGCCGAGCGCGTGCAGCTGCACGGCGAGCGGGTAGAGGAAGACGATCTCGATGTCGAAGACGATGAAGAGCATCGCGGTCAGATAGAAGCTGACGGTGAAGCGCTGCTGCGGCATCGGCCCGCGCGAGACGCCGGACTCGAACGGGACGGTGCGGGCGCGCGTCCGGCGGGCCGGGCGCTGCGCGAACGCGAACGACATCGCGATCATCGACGCGGGGATGGCGAGCGCCAGCAGTCCGTAGATCAGGAATGGCAACCAGTCGTGCAGCATCGGCGCAGCGGCTCTCCTTCCCCTCGACGGCGGTTGTCGACACCACCGAACGCCTGACGTTATCAAGCTGACGCGCGTGCACTTGCGGGTAGCGAATCCCGCACGGCAAGCGTGAGTCTGCTGTTACAAAGTCGCGCCGCTCGTGGCACCCGGCGCGTGACCGGGTGAGGGGGTGGCACGTTGCTACGATGCGAACCATGGAGATCCAGGAGCGCACCGGCAGCCTCGTGTCCCTCACCCCGGCGGCGGCGGCGAAGATCCGCACGCTGATGGAGCAGGAGAGCGACGTCTCCGTGCTGCGGGTGGCGATCGAGGGCGGCGGCTGCTCCGGGTTCCAGTACGGGCTCGGCTTCGACCGCGGCGCCCAGGAGGGCGACCACGAGTTCGAGTGCGAGGGCGTGACGGTCGTCGTCGACCCGTTCAGCGCCCCCTACCTGCAGGGCTCCACGGTCGACTACCTGGAGACGATCCAGGAGTCCGGCTTCAAGATCGACAACCCGAACGCCGTCGCCTCGTGCGGCTGCGGCCACTCCTTCCAGGCCGCGGACGACATCGACCCGGGCGAGGGCGGCTACGCCTGCGGCTCGGGCTCCGGCTGCAGCCACTGATCTCGGGCGGGCGCGCTCTGCGCCACATCGTCTCTTTCGGCCACGGCCGGTGTCTGACACCGGACGTGGCGCTTTCGGACACGCCCCTGCCGGACCGAGCCCTTTGCCCTGGCGGGATCGGCGGCGTCGGTCCGCGCCGGACGCTGTCCGATTCGGACACGGCCGGTGTCTGACACCGGACGTGTCCCCGGCGGCCGTGGCCGCCGGGGACACGAGGCGTCGCGCGGAGCGGGGCGATTCGACGGCCGCGCGGCCGTCTACGATCCGCCGGGATGAGCGAGTCGCCGCTGCGCGTCGCCGTCGTCGGCTCCGGGCCGGCGGGCTTCTACGCCGCCGGCGCGCTGCTCGCCGCGGACGCGCCCGTCGAGGTCGACCTGATCGAGCGGCTGCCGACGCCGTGGGGGCTCGTCCGGCTCGGCGTCGCGCCAGACCACCCCAAGATCAAGTCCGTCTCGCGCGCGTTCGAGAAGATCGCCGACCAGCCCGGCTTCCGCTTCCTCGGCAACGTCGAGGTCGGCCGCGACCTCCACCACGCCGACCTCGCCCGCCTCTACGACGCCGTCGTCTACTCGGTCGGCGCGCAGACCGATCGGCGGATGGGGATCCCCGGCGAGGACCTCCCCGGCTCCTGGCCCGCCACCGAGTTCGTCGCCTGGTACAACGGCCACCCCGACCACCAGGGCCTCGACTTCGACCTCGGCGGCAGGCGCGCCGTCGTGATCGGGGCCGGCAACGTCGCCGTCGACGTCGCCCGGATGCTCTCGCTCACCCCCGACGAGCTGTCGCCGACCGACACCACCGACGCCGCGATCGAGGCGATCTGCTCCTCCGGGATCGAGGAGATCGTGATGGTCGCCCGCCGCGGACCCGCCCAGGCCGCCTTCACCACCCCCGAGCTGATCGAGCTGGGCGAGCTGGCCGGCGCCGACGTGATCGTCGACCCCGCCGAGCTGGAGGGCGCCGAGCCGAAGGACACGAACGCCGAGCGCAACCTCGAGGTGCTGCGAGAGTACGCCGCCCGCGAGCCGGACGGCAAGCCGAGGCGGCTCGTCCTCCGCTTCTTCCGCTCGCCCGTCGAGATCCTCGGCGACGGCAAGGTCGAGGCGATCCGGCTCGTCCGCAACGTCCTCGACGAGGACGAGCGCGCCGTCCCGACCGGCGAGGAGGAGACGCTCGAGTGCGGGATCGTCTTCCGCAGCGTCGGCTACCGCGGCGTCGCGCTTCCCGAGGTGCCGTTCGACGAGCGGCGCGGCACGATCCCGAACGACCGCGGCCGCGTCCTCGGCGCCGACGGCGAGCCGGTGCCCGGCGTCTACTGCGCCGGCTGGATCAAGCGCGGCCCCTCGGGCGTGATCGGCACGAACAAGAAGGACGCCACCGAGACCGTCGAGCTGCTGCTCGAGGACGCCGCCGCCGGACGGCTCGAACGACACGCCGCGCCCCCGTCCGCCGTCGAGGAGCTGCTGCTCGACCGCGGCGTGCACCTCGTCGAGTACGCGGGCTGGACGGCGATCGACGAGGCCGAGCGCACCGCCGGCGAGCCGCACGGGCGCCCCCGGGTCAAGCTCTGCACGTGGGACGAGCTGCTCGAGGCCGCCGCGCGAGCCTCCTCGGCCGCGTAGCGCTTCCCCCGAACGAGGGAGGGACCCGCGGCCGGTCCCGCCGATGGACCGGACCGTGGAATCGCTCGTCGTCGAATGTCTCTCCTGCGGAACCGCCCGCCTCGCCAGGCGTACCGTCTTCCGCCGCTTCGAGACGCCCGAGTGCCCCAAGTGCGGCTACCTCGGCTGGGCGCCGCGCCTCGAGCTGACGGAATCGGAGCGCGCCGAGCTGCGCGCGCACCCGGTCGTGCGGCGCGCGCTCCGCATCGTCGCCTGACGCCGCGCCCGCCGCGAGCCTTCCCCTACACTCGCTCCATGGCCGACACGGAGCAGAAACAGGAGCTGTGGGGCGGCGAGACCCGCAAGGCCGTCGCGAACTTCCCGGTCTCGGGCGAGCCGATCCCGGCGCCGGTCGCGCGCTGGCTCGGCCGGATCAAAGGCGCCGCTGCGCGCGCGAACGCCGACCTCGGCCTGCTCGACGCCGACAAGGCGGAGCGGATCGCCGCCGCCGCCGAGCGGATCGCGAACGGCGAGCTGGACGACCAGTTCCCGATCGACGTCTTCCAGACCGGCTCCGGCACCTCCTCGAACATGAACGCGAACGAGGTGATCGCCACGCTCGCCGGCGAGGACGTGCACCCGAACGACGACGTGAACATGGGCCAGTCGTCGAACGACGTGTTCCCGTCCGCCGTCCACCTCGCCGCGCTCGACCAGCTCGTGAACGACCTGCTGCCGGCGCTCGACCGGCTCGCCGCCTCGCTCGAGGCGAAGGCCGCCGAGTTCGACGACGTCGTCAAGTCCGGGCGCACCCACTGGATGGACGCCGTCCCGGTCACGCTCGGCCAGGAGTTCGCCGGCTACGCCGCCCAGGTGCGGCAGGGGATCGAGCGTGTCCAGGACGCGCTGCCGCGCCTCGGCCGGATCCCGCTCGGCGGCACCGCCACCGGCACCGGCCTGAACACCCATCCCGAGTTCGCCGCGAAGGTGCGCGAGCTGCTCGCGAAGGAGACCGGCCTGACGATCAGCCCGCCGGCCGACCCGTTCGAGGCGCAGGCCGCCCGCGACGGCATCGTCGAGGCGTCGGGCGCGCTGAAGACGGTCGCGGTCTCGCTGACGAAGATCGCGAACGACATCCGCTACCTCGGCTCCGGCCCGAGGGCCGGCCTCGCCGAGATCGTGCTGCCGGAGCTGCAGAAGGGCTCCTCGATCATGCCGGGCAAGGTGAACCCGGTCATCCCGGAGGTCGTGACGCAGGTCGCGGCGCAGGTGCTGGGCAACGACACCGCGATCGCCGTCGGCGGCATGCAGGGCCACTTCGAGCTGAACGTCTTCGTGCCGCTGATCGCGCGGAACATCCTCGACTCGGTGAAGCTCCTCGCGAGCGCCTGCCGGCTGTTCGCGGAGAAGTGCGTGGACGGGATCGAGGCGAACCGCGACAACTGCGAGCGCTACGCCGAGCTGACGCTCTCGGCCGCGACGGCGCTCAACCCGTACATCGGCTACGACCGCGCCTCCGAGATCGTCAAGGAGGCGGCCGCGAGCGGACGCTCGCTGCGTGAGGTCGCCCGCGAGAAGGGCGTCGAGGACTCCGTCCTGGACGAGGCGCTCGACTACCGCGCGATGGCCAAGCCGCACGGCTAGCGCCGGCGTCGCGCCCCGCCGGTCGTCCCGAGAAGGGCCGCCTCCGGGCGGCCCTTGCTTTCCCACTTGACAGTCGTACCGACCCGGGACACTCTTGGACGGGCGCCGAGGTCGGGCGCCGGGGGTCGAACAGACGCCGGCCACAGGGCGGCCGACGTCACGAACAGAGGGGAGAAGGGCTTGAAAGCACGCCACACGCTCGCTGTGCTGGCCGTCGCCGCCACAGCCGTGGCCGCTCTCGTCGCCGCGTCGGCGAGCGCCGCAGGGAACGGCGACTGGAACTACGTCGTCAACCCGCCGACCGTCCAGGGTCCCGCGGTGAGCTCGCTGAGCTCGCCGACGTGGCCGGGTGTCGGCAACCACTGTGAGCTCATCTTCGGGACGAGCTACCCGCTCGCCTGCTACGACCCGACGCAGATCCGCAACGCGTACGACGTGCCGTCGACGCTGACCGGCGCCGGGCAGACGATCATCATCGTCGACGCCTACGGCGACCCGACGATCGAGCAGGATCTGGCGAACTTCGACGCCGTCTTCGGGCTGCCGGATCCGCCGTCGTTCACCGTCTACCACGGCTCGAACACGCAGAAGGCCGGTCCGCACGGGGCGGCCGACTGGGCGATCGAGACGGCGTTGGACGTCGAGTGGGCGCACGCGATCGCGCCGGGCGCGAACATCGTGCTCGCCGAGGCGCCGAGCTCCTCGGGCAACGCGATCAACGTCACCGAGCGGCAGGTCATCTCGAAGTACCCGGGCGCCATCGTCTCCCAGAGCTTCGGCATCAACGAGAACGCGATCGCCGGCGGCGGGAACAACATCCAGTTCAAGCAGGCGCACAAGAACTTCGAGTCGTTCGTCGCCGACGGCGACACGCTCGTCGCGTCCGCCGGCGACTTCGGCGCGACGTCGGGCACCGGCGCGAACACCGCGTCGTTCCCGTCCTCCGACCCGACCACGGTCTCGGTCGGCGGCACGCAGGGCCTCCCGTATCCGTACGGCCTCTGCCCGAGCGCGAGCACGGACGCCTGCACGTACGGCGGCGAGCAGGTCTGGAACGAGCCGCAGTACGGCGTCGCCACCGGCGGCGCGCCGAGCCAGATCTTCTCGGCGCCCGACTACCAGGCCGGCCTGACCGGCTACGGCGTGCGCACCACCCCGGACGTCGCGTACAACGCGGCGATCAACGGCGGCGTGCTCGTCGTCCAGGGCGGGTACTTCTGGCTCGTCGGCGGCACCAGCTGCGGCTCGCCGCAGTGGGCCGGCATCTTCGCGCTCGTGAACGAGGCGCGCGCGAACAACTCCGCGGGCCCGCTCGGGGCCGCGAACCCGGCGCTGTACGCGCTCTACCAGAGCGGCCGCTACAGCACCGACTTCCACGACATCACCGTCGGCGAGAACACGCTCGTCGGCGCGCCGGTGCCGGGCTTCTCCGCCCGCCCGGGCTACGACCTGGCGACGGGCATCGGCACGCCGGACGTCGCCAACCTGGTCGCCGACCTGTCCTCGTAGGACAGGGACGGAACGGTTCGAGACGGGGCCGCCTGCGGGCGGCCCTTTCTCGTTCTAGTAGGAGATCGCGCCGCGGCCGGTCTCGGCCGCGTGGCGCTGCTCGTCGGCGCGGTAGCTCGAGCGGACGAGCGGCCCGGAGAAGACGGTGCCGAAGCCGAGCGCCTCGCCCTGCTCGCGGAACCAGCGGAACTCGTCCGGGTGCACCCAGCGGTCGATCGGCGCGTGTTTCGCGCTCGGCTGCAGGTACTGGCCGATCGTGACGACGTCGACGCCGTGCGCGCGCAGGTCGCGCAGCGTGTCCACCACCTCGTCGTTCGTCTCGCCGAGCCCGACGATGATCCCGGACTTCGTCAGCACCGGGTAGTCGGCGAGCTCCTTCGCCCGCTGCAGCAGCCACAGCGCCCTGTCGTAGTCGGCCTTCGCGCCGCGCATGCGGGCGTGCAGACGGCGGACGGTCTCGATGTTGTGGTTGAAGACCTCCGGGCGCGCGCCGATCACCGTGCGCAGCGCCTCCTCCTCGACGCCGAGGAAGTCCGGCGTCAGCACCTCGACCGAGCACTCGGGCAGCTTCGCCTTGAGCGCCCGGATCGTCGCCGCGTAGTGGCCGGCGCCGCGGTCGGGCACGTCGTCGCGGTCGACCGAGGTGACGACGACGTGCTTGAGCTGCATCTGCGCCGCCGCCTGCGCGAGCCGGAGCGGCTCGAGCGGGTCGGGCGGCGACTCCGGCTTGCCCGAGTTGACGTAGCAGTAGCGGCAGGCGCGCGTGCACGTCTCGCCGAGGATCTGGAAGGTCGCGGTGCCGCGTCCCCAGCACTCGGAGATGTTCGGGCAGCGCGCCTCCTCGCAGATCGTGTGCAGCGAGAGCCCGTGGACGAGCTTCTGGACGTCGAAGTAGGCGCCGTCCTTCGAGGGCGCCCGCACCTTCATCCACTCGGGGCGGCGAGGGCGGTCGGCGACGGGAAGCGATGACTCCATGGCCTCGTTTCAGTCTAGAGGTGCGAGGCGTTTGCGCAGACCGCGAACCCGTCGCTACCCTGAAGCGGACTGAGCAGTCCGCTTATCTTCAAGGAGCCGCATGTCCCGCCACGGAACGAATCCCTGGGTCGTCCTCGTCCTCATCTGCATCGCGCAGTTCATGGTCGTCCTCGACGCGACGATCGTGAACGTCGCCCTGCCGTCGATCCAGAAGGATCTCGGACTCTCCGAGGCCAACCTGCAGTGGATCATCAACGCCTACACGCTCGTCTTCGGCGGCTTCCTGCTGCTCGGCGGCCGCGCCGGCGACCTGCTCGGGCGCAAGCGGCTGTTCCTGATCGGCCTCGTCATCTTCACCTCGGCGTCGCTCCTGAACGGGCTCGCGACGAGCTCCGGGATGCTGATCGGCTTCCGCGCGCTGCAGGGCCTCGGCGCGGCCCTGATCTCGCCGGCGGCGCTCTCGATCGTCTCGACGACGTTCGCCGAGGGCAAGGAGCGCGCGAAGGCGCTCGGCGTCTGGGCGGCGATCGCGATCGGCGGCTCGGCGTTCGGGCTCGTCCTCGGCGGCTGGCTGACCCAGTCGTTCTCGTGGCCGTGGATCTTCTTCGTCAACGTGCCGGTCGGCGTCGTCGCCTTCGTCGCGGCGCTCCGCATCGTCCCCGAGTCGAAGGACGAGCACGCGCACCGCGGCTACGACATCGGCGGCGCGGTCACCGTCACCGGCGGGCTGATGGCGCTCGTCTACGCGATCGTCAAGGCCGAGACGGACGGCTGGGGCTCGGCGACGACGATCGGCTTCTTCGTCGGCGCGGCCGCGCTGCTCGCGTCGTTCCTCGTCATCGAGACGCGCTCGGCGGAGCCGCTCGTGCGCCTGTCGATCTTCCGCACGCGCTCGCTCTCGACCGCGAACCTGACGATGTTCCTCGTCGCGTCGGGCATGTTCGCGATGTTCTTCTTCAACACGCTCTACGTGCAGCGCGTCCTGCTCTACCACCCGCTGAAGGCGGGGCTCTCGATGCTGCCGTTCACGGCCGGGATCATGATCTCCGCGGGCATCGCCTCGACCCTCGCCCCGCGGATCGGCGTCCGCCCGGTCGCCGCCGTGGGGATGCTCCTGACCGTCGCCGGCATGCTCGTCTTCGCGCGGCTGCCGGTGGACGGCACGTACGTGCGGGACGTCCTCCCGGGGATGGCGCTGTCGGCGCTCGGCATGGGCGCGGTCTTCATGCCGCTGACCCTCGTCGCGACCACCGGGCTCGAGGACGCCGACCAGGGCCTCGCCTCCGGTCTCTTCAACACGTCGCAGCAGATCGGCGGCGCGCTCGGACTCGCGATCCTCTCGACGATCGCCGCCGGACGCACGCACGGCGGCTCGGCCGCGCAGCTCGTCCACGGCTTCCACTACGCGTTCGCCGGCGCGGCGGTCTTCGTCGCGGCCGCGCTCGTGCTGATGGTGGCGCTGCTGCGCAAGCGTCACGTGGCGCGGATCGAGGCCGAGGCGGAGTCGGAGCCGCTCGCGGTCGGAGCCTGACGGTGCTCCGCTCGGACGCGCAGCGGAACCTCGACCGGCTGCTCGGCGCCGCGGGCGAGTGCTTCGCCGAGCAGGGGCTGCACGTGAGCGTGGACGAGATCGCGCGGCGGGCGGGAGTCGGCCACGGCACGGTCTTCCGGCGGTTTCCGACGAAGCAGGCGCTGCTCGCCGCGGTGCTCTCGCAGGAGCTCGACGCGATGCTCGTGCACGTGCGCGCCGCGCTCGCCGAGGACGACCCGGGCGCCGGCTTCGAGCGCTTCTTCCGTGCGGCGGCCGAGGCGTACGCCCGCAACCGCGCGCTGCTCGAAGGCGTCGACCGCTGCCGCGAGCTGCCGCAGCACGCGCCGCTCCAGGAGGCGGCGGAGACGCTCGTCCGGCGAGCGCAGAAGGCGGGAGCGCTGCGCCGCGACCTGACCCGCGCCGAGATCTTCGAGCTCGTCCCGGCGGCGAGCCGCTTCCCGGACGTGATCCTGGACGGCCTCCGGCCGCCGGCGGGCTAGCCCTCGGTCGTCGAGAAGCGCGCGTGCTCGCGCGCCTGCTGCGCGAGCCGCTCCTGCGCCTCGAGCAGGTGCCCGTGCAGCGCCCACGCGTGGGCGGAGCCCCGCGGGACGTTCTCGTCGCGGAAGTGCTGCGCCGCCACCGCCGCGTGCGCCGCCGCCCGCTCCAGCTCGGCCGCGACCTCGTCGTAGAGCGCCGCAACCTTGTCCAGCCGCTCGCTCATCGGGCAGAGTCTAGGCATGGCCGAAGACACCTGGTTCGTCCGGAACGTGCGCGAGGCGCGCTGGTTCGACCGCGGCCCGCGCGGCCACGTCGGCTCCTTCGAGCCGGAGGACGCGAAGTTCGCGCAGGTCGGGATCCATCTGTTCGTGCTCGGCCCGGGGCAGCCGATGTCGATGTACCACTGGGAGGCGGACCAGGAGGACTTCCTCGTCCTCTCCGGCGAGGCCCTCCTGATCGTCGAGGGGGAGGAGCGGCCGCTGCGGCAGTGGGACTTCGTCCACACGCCCGCGGGCGTGCCGCACACGATCGTCGGCGCGGGCGACGGCCCGGCCGCGATCCTCGCGATCGGCGCGCGCGAGCACCAGGAAGGGCCCGGCTGGGGCGGCTACCCGCTCGACGACACCGCCGCGCGGCACGACGCCGCCAGCCCCGAGGAGACGAACGACGCGAGCATCGCCTATGGCCGCTTCCCGCCCCGGCAGCCGTCCGCGTACCGCGAGGGCTGGCTGCCGGACTAGGCGAGCGCCGCGTGGCGGGGCTGCGGCCAGAGGCCGGCCCCGTCCTCGGCCGGCAGCTCCTCGAACTCGAGCCCGAACACCTCGCCGAGCGCGGCCGCCGCGTGCGGGCGCACCTCGTCGACGGTCACCGGCCGGCCGAGCTCGCGCGCGATCGTCGTGAACATCGCGTCCTCGAGCCCGCAGGCGGTGATCCAGTCGGTGAACGGCGCCGGGTCGAGGTCGACGTTGAGCGCGTAGCCGTGCGTCGTCACCCAGCGGGAGACGTGGACGCCGATCGACGCGATCTTCCGCGGCGGCCGCGTCAGCCAGACGCCGGTGAGCCCCTCGATCCGCTCGCCGGTCACGCCGAGCGCCGCGAGCGTCGCGATCAGCGCCTGCTCGAGGTCGCGGACGTACTGCTTGACGTCCCGGCCGTGGCGCTTCAGGTCGAGGATCGGGTAGCAGACGAGCTGTCCGGGAGCGTGGTAGGTGGACTTGCCGCCGCGGTCGGTCTCGACGATCTCGACGGTCGCGCCGTCCGGGATGTGCAGCTCGGCGCTCTCGTCGGTGCGGCGGCCGAGCGTCACGACCGGCGGATGCTCGAGCAGGAGCACGGTGTCCGGGATCGCGCCCTGCGAGACCGCGCCCGCGAGCGAGCGCTGCAGCTCCCACGCCTCGAGGTACGGCACCTCGCCGAGCTGCATCAGATAGGCGCCACGGGCCACGGTCTCAGGCTACCGTCACCGCATGGCCGGAGGCGTCGTGCTCGTCGAGGGGATCAGCGACCGGGTCGCGCTCGAGGCGCTCGCGCGGCGGCAGGGCCGCGACCTCGCCGCCGAGCAGGTCGAGATCGTCCCGATCGGCGGCGCGCAGGCGATCCGGCGCGCGTTCGCGGAGTTCGCCGGGCAGCGGGTCGTCGGCCTCTGCGACGCGGGCGAGGAGCGCTGGTTCCGGAACGTGCTCGGCGACGACGTCTTCGTCTGCGTCGAGAACCTCGAGGACGAGCTGATCCGCGCGCTCGGCCCGGACGGCGTCGAAGCAGTCGTCGCGGCGCAGGGCGAGCTCGACGTCTTCCGGAACTTCCAGAACCAGCCGGCCTGGCGCGGCCGCAGCACCGAGTCGCAGCTCCTGCGCTGGATGCACAACGGCGGCCGCTACCTGCGCTACCCGCCGCTGCTGCTCGGCGCGCTCGACCTCGACCGCGTGCCGCGCCCGCTCGCCGGCGTCCTCGCCGCGGTCTGACGGCGGCGAAGTACCGATGGGTGGCTCCGCCGCCGGTCCCAGGCTGGCGGCGTGAACATCGCGGAGATCGTCGGCTGCGAGTCGTTCAGCTGCCTCGACGTCGACGTCGAGCGCTACGCGATGCCGTCCGGCCCCGCGAACCTCGACGACGTGACGATCCTGATGGTGTCGGAGGCGCCGCCCGCCGACCCGGCCGACTGGTTCTACGCCGGCCCCGAGGCCCTCTACGCGCGGACGACCGTGCAGGCGTTCCGGGACGCCGGCGAGGACGTCGAGTCGATCGAGGAGGTGCTCGGCCTCGGCGTCTACCTGACCACCGCGGTCAAGTGCGCGAAGCTCGGCGCCTCGATCTCGACGGCGACGATCCGCGACTGCGCCTGGGTGCTCGAGGAGGAGCTCGGCCTGTTCCCGCTCGCGCGGGCGGTGATGCTGATGGGCGACACCGCGATCGCCGCGCTGAACGCGATCGCGAAGCGGAACGGGGAGCCGAGGCCGGTCCCGGCCGGCGCGACCTACCGCCTCCGCGGCGGCGACTTCCGCTGGCGCGGGCTGCGCGTCTTCCCGTCGTACCTGCAGGCGGGGCCCGCCTTCTTCGTCGAGCAGAGCAAGCGCCGGATGATCGCCGAGGACATCGCCGCGGCGCTCGCCCACGTGCGCGGCTAGCCGCCGTCGCCCTCCCAGCCCTCGAGGCGAGCGCGCAGGTCGCGGAGGAAGCGGCCCGCGTACGCGCCGTCGACGAGCCGGTGGTCGTAGGTCAGCGTCACGTTCATCAGCGGCCGGATCGCGATCACGTCGTTGCCGAGCTCGTCCTGCACGACCCACGGCCGCTTCACGAGCGCGTACGTGCCGAGGATCGCGGACTGCGGCTGGCTGATCACCGGCGTCCCGTGGAAGGTGCCGTAGCCGCCCGGGTTCGTGATCGTGAACGTGCCGCCCTGGACGTCGTCCGGGACGAGCTGCTTGTTGCGCGCCTTGTTCGCGATCTCCGCGATCGCCTTCGCGAGCCCGAGCAGGTTCATCGTCTCGGCGTTCCGGATCACCGGCACGATCAGCCCCTTGCCCTCGGCGAGCTCGACCGCGATCCCGAGGTTGACGAAGCTGCGCGTGACGATCGAGTCGCCGCGCATCTCCGCGTTCACGTACGGGTAGTCGCGGAGCGTCTCCACCGTCGCCTTCGCGACGAATGCGAGATACGTCGGGTTGACCCCGTAGGCGGCCTGGTACTCCTTCTTCAGCTTCTCGCGGACGGCGACGACGCGCGACAGGTCGACCTCGATCGCGCTGGTCACGTGCGCGGAGGTGTCGAGCGAGCGGCGCATGTGCTCCGCGATCCCGCGGCGCATCGCCGTCATCGGCTCGAGCGTCTCGCCGGGCAGCGTCTCACCGGCCTGGTCGAGCACCTGCGCCGCCGGCGTCGGCTGCGCGGCGGCGGCCGGAGCCGGCGCGGGAGCGGCCTGGGCCTGCGGCTGCTGCGGCGCGGGCGCAGGCGCCTGGGCCTGCCCGCCGGACTCGACGAACGCGAGGATGTCCCGCTTCGTGACGCGGCCGCCCTTGCCGGTGCCCGGCACCGCGTTCGGGTCGACGCCGTGCTCGGACGCGATCCGCGCGACCACCGGCGAGACGAACGCCTTGCCGTTGTCGGACTGCGCCTCGGCGGCGGGCGGCGCCGCGGCCGGCTCGGGAGCGGTCGGCGCAGGGGTCTCTGCCGGGGAGGCGGCGTCCGCCTCCGCAGCCGCCTCGGCGGTCGCCGGCGCGGGCGGCGCCTCCGCGGCGGGCGCGGGCTCCGGCTCCTCGGTCGCGGGCGCGCCTGCGGCGCCGCCGATCTGGGCGATCTTCGTGCCGACGGCGACCGTCTCGCCCTCCTGGGCGAGGATCTGGGTGACCGTCCCGGAGGCCGGGCTCGGCACCTCGGTGTCGACCTTGTCGGTCGAGATCTCGAGCAGCGGCTCGTCGGCCTCGATCTGCTCGCCCTCCTGCTTGAGCCAGCGCGTGATCGTCCCCTCCGAGACGGAGACGCCCATCTGCGGCATCACGACGTCGACTGCGGTCTCCGTGGCCATGAATCCCCTCCTAGTACTCCGCGAGCTCTCTCAGCCCGGCGACGACGTCGTCGACCTGCGGGATGAACGCCTTCTCGAGCGGCGGCGAGAACGGGACGGGCGTGTCCGGCGCCGCGATCCGCTTGACCGGGCCGTCGAGGTCCTCGAACGCCTCGTCGGCGATCGTCGCCGCGATCTCGGCGCCGAAACCGCCGGTGCGCGTGTCCTCGTGGAGGACGAGCACCTTCGACGTCTTCCGCGCCGACTCGAGCACCGCCTGCTTGTCCCACGGGAGCACGGTGCGCAGGTCGACGATCTCGACCGAGACGCCGTCCGCCTCCAGCTGCTGCGCCGCCTCGTCGGCGGTGTAGACCATCGCGCCCCAGGTGATCACCGACAGGTCGGAGCCCTCGCGGTGGATCCGCGCCTTGCCGATCGGCGTCGTGTACCGCTCCTCGGGCACCTCGGCCTTGATCCGCCGGTAGAGGTGCTTGTGCTCGAAGAAGAGCACCGGGTTCGGGTCCTCGATCGCGCTGATCAGCAGCCCCTTCGCGTCCTCGGGCGTCGCCGGGCAGACGCACTTGAGCCCGGGGATGTGCGCGAACGACGACTCCGGGTTCTGCGAGTGGAACGGCCCGCCCGAGAAGCCGCCGCCGGACGGCAGCCGCACGACGATCGGCACGGGCGTGCCGGCGCGCCAGCGCTGCTTCGCGGCGATCGTGACCAGGTGGTCCCAGGCGCAGGAGATGAAGTCGGCGAACTGCATCTCGGCGACCGGCCGCATGCCCATGATCGCGGCGCCGGTCGCGCCGCCGACGATCGCCGTCTCGGCGAGCGGCGCGTCGATCACGCGCCACGGCCCGAACTCCTCCTGGAAGCCGAGCGAGACCTTGAAGGCGCCGCCGTAGACGCCGACGTCCTCGCCGATCAGGAACACGCGCCTGTCGCGGCGCATCTCCGTCCGGAGCCCGTCGGAGATCGCCTGCAGGTAGGTCATCTCGGCCATTACTTGTGGTGGGGGGTGTCGAGGTCCTCGGGCGTCGCGTAGACGCCCTCCAGCAGCGACGCCGGATCCGGCATCGGCGACTCCTCCGCCCGCCGCAGCGAGTCGTTCAGGAGCTTCTTCACGCCGGCCGTGATCTCGGCCTCCTCATCGTCGGTCAGTTCGACGTTGTCGCGCAGCCAGGTGCGGTAGCGCTCGATCGGGTCGGACTCCGCCCAGCGCTCGAACATCGGCTTCGGGACGTAGAAGGCGTCGTCGTGGACGGCGTGGCCCTCCATGCGGAGGGTCAGGCACTCGAGCAGCGTCGGTCCGCCGCCGGCGCGCGCCTTCTCGATCGCGCGCTTCGCCTCGCGGTGGACGGCGAGGACGTCGGTGCCGTCGACGACGACGCCCTCGAAGCCGTACGCCTGGGCGCGGTCGGCGACGTGCTCGGTCGCGTACTCGAACTGCGTCGGCGTCGAGTACGCCCACTGGTTGTTGTCGCAGACGAAGACGACCGGGAGCGAGCGCGTCCCGGCGAGCGTCATCGACTCGTGCGCGTCGCCGCGCGCGGAGGCGCCCTCGCCGAACCAGCCGACCGCGACGCGCGGCTCCTCCCGGATCCGGAAGGCGAGCGCGCAGCCGACGGCGACCGGCAGCATCGCCGGCAGGTGGCTGACCATGGCGATCAGGCCGAGCTGGGCGTCGGCCATGTGGACGTTGCCGTCGCGGCCGTGCGTGGGGCCGTCCTGGCGGCCCATGTACTGGGCGAAGATCCGCCACGGCTCGACGCCGCGGGTGATGTGGACGCCCATGTCGCGGTGGAGCGGGGTGCCGACGTCCTCGGAGCGCATCGCGGTCGCGACGCCGACCGACGCGGCCTCGTTGCCGCGGCCCGTGTAGAACGAGCCGGGGATCTTGCCCTGGCGGTAGAGGATGTGGCCGCGCTCCTCGACGCCGCGGGTGACGAGCATGTTGCGGTAGACGCCGAGCAGGTCCTCGCGGTCGAGACCCGTCTCGCGCACCTCGGTCAGGGAACCGACCGGTTCCGCTTCTCTCGCAATCGCCATCTGTTCGGGATCCCCCTGCTCGGCGCAAACAGTCCGGTCGAGACTCTAACGACTCGGCGCCGGGTCCCAGTCGAAGGAGTCGCCGACCTCGCGGAGGCGTTGACGCGTCGCCTCGTCGCAGAGCGCGCCGGCGACGCCCGCCTCGTACGCGTCGCGCGGGTGGAGGCCGAGCGAGGCGGCCGCCTCGTAGTCGCGGGTCAGGTCGGTGTCGAACATCGCCGGGTCGTCGGTCGAGATCGAGCAGCGCACGCCGGCGGCGACGAGCCGAGGCAGCGGATGCTCGGCGAGCGAGGCGACCGCGCCGGTGCGGAGGTTCGAGAGCGGGCAGACGTCCAGCACGGTGCCGCGGCCGGCGAGCTCGGCGACGAGGCCGGAGTCCTCGACGGCGCGGATCCCGTGCCGCAGCCGGTCGGCCTGGAGGTTCTCGAGCGCGCCGCGCACCGACGCCGCGCCCGCGACCTCGCCGGCGTGCGGCACCGAGCCGAGCCCGAGCGACTTCGCGAGCGCGAAGACGTCCTCGTAGGGCTCGGGCGGGAACTCCGCCTCGAGGCCGCCGAGACCGACGCCGACGACGCCGCGGTCGCGGTAGCGCGCCGCCCACTCGACCGTCGCGCGCGCCTCCTCCTGCGAGAACCCGCGCGGGATGTCGGGCGTCAGCCGGATCTCGACGCCGTGCCGCTCGCGCGCCTCCTGGGCGCCGGCGCAGACGCCGTCGAAGATCGCCTCCCAGGCGACGCCGCGGCGGACGCGCTCGGCGGGGCTGAAGATCCCCTCGAGGTAGACGGCCCCGTGGCCGGCGGCCTCGGCCGCGTAGTCGACGACCATCTGCCGGAAGTCCGCCTCGGTGCGGAGCGCGTTCGTCGTCAGCACCCAGACCTCGATGAAGTGGCGGAAGTCCTCGAAGGCGTACAGCGACTCGAGGTCGTCCGGGAGCGGGTAGTCGTTTCGCTTCGCGATCGCGCGCAGCGTGTCGGCGCGGACCGTCCCCTCGAGGTGGACGTGCAGCTCGATCTTCGGGTACCTACCGACGCTCGCCATCGAGGGCGAGGCTACAGTCGGCGCCGTGGGCAAGGCCTCGGACTGGCTGCGGGAGGAGCGCCGCAACGTGCTCGGGCACTGGGTCGCAGTCTGCCTCGGCTGCGGCGCGGCGAGGCGCTGGTTCGAGGAGTTCGAGTCGGAGCTGCCGGACGAGTGCCCGCAGTGCGGCGGCGTCCTGCTCCGCCGCTGCCCGTCGTGCGGCGCGCCGTTCTCGTCGATCGCGGTCGTCGACTGCGAGGAGTGCGGGACGCCGGTGCGCAAGGACGAGCTCTTCGGCGCGAAGATCCGCCGCGCCAAGTAGGCATGAGTACCGGAGTTCGCCTCGCGATCACCCTGGGCGTCGCCTTCGTCTTCGGCGTGCTCTGGTTCGTCGATGACGGAGCCGCGACCGACATGCGCGGGCGCGGTACGACCAGGCTCGCCGGAAGCACCGCGCCGGCCTAGCCGGCGCGCTTAGCGAGCGGAAAGCGAGAGGGCGTGGCACGCGCCCGCAGAGTGGGCGCCTGCTAGCCCGAAGCGGGCGAGGCTAAAACAGATCACTCTCGCCGCGGAACGGCGCGACGACCGGGCCGTTCATGATCTGCGAGAAGCGGATCACGGTGACGACGTCGTCCGCCTGCACGTCGCGGTTGTAGAGCTGGCCGAGGAAGGTGGCCATCTCGTCGGTGCGGCGGATCTCGGGGTTGTCGTGCTCGATCTCGCGCGGCGAGAGCTCGCCGAGGGTCTTGACCTCGACCTTGTCGACGACGGCGTCGAAGACGTACTCGCGCGGGCTGTAGCGGACGCCGCAGAGGACGCGCACGATCATGCCCTTCTTGTACTTGCCCGACTTGTCGCCGAGCCGGATCGTCGCCGACTTGCGGCCGCTGCGGAGCTGGTCGGCGACCATCGGCGAGTAGAAGTTGAGCGCGTACATCGGCTCGGAGTGTGCCACTTCAAGAAGGAACAGGCTGCACGTGTGCGCGCGTCACCTCGGCCGGGCTGCGGCAGCCGAGGAGCGCGAGCGCCCGTTCGAGCTCCGCGCGCAGCAGCTCGAGCACCTGGCCGACGCCGTCCTCGCCGCGCGCGGCGAGCCCGAAGAGGAGCGGCCGCCCCACGAGCACCGCCTCCGCGCCGAGCGCGATCGCCTTCAGCGCGTCGGTGCCGCGGCGAACGCCGCCGTCCATCAGCACCGGCACGCGCCCGGCGACCGCCGCGACCACCTCGGGCAGCGCGTCGAGGCTCGCCGGGGCGCAGTCGAGCTGCCGGCCGCCGTGGTTCGAGACGATCACGCCCGCCGCGCCCGCCTCGACGGCGAGCTCCGCGTCCTCGCGTGTCAGCACGCCCTTCACGAGCACGGGCAGGCCGCTGCGGCCTGCGAGCCACTCGACGTCGCGCCACGAGACCGACGGCGAGACGGGGACGAAGGCGATTCCGCTCGCGCGCGCCGCCTCGTCGTTCGCGACGTACGGCAGCGGCAGGTCGGGCGGGATGCGGAAGCCGAAGCGGACGTCGCGCTCGCGGCGCGCCCAGTACGGCGTGTCGACCGTGAGGACGAGGGCCGAGTAGCCGCAGTCGGCCGCCTCGTCGAGGTGCGCCTCGGTGCGGCCCCGGTCGGCGAGGATGTAGACCTGCTGCCAGCGCGGCGCGCCGGGCGCCGCCGCTGCGATCTCCTCGTGGCGGCAGGTGGTGATCGTCGAGACGCACATCAGCGTCCCGGCCGCGGCGCAGGCGCGCGCGGTCGCCGCCTCGCCGGCCGGGTCGAGCAGCCGGTGCATCGCCGTCGGCGCGGCGAGGATCGGCAGCGAGACGCGCGTGCCGAGGATCTCGGTCGCCGTCGTCACCTCGGCGACGTCGTTCAGCATCCGCGGCCGGAACTGCCAGCGCGAGAACGCCGCCCGGTTGGCGCGCAGCGTCACCTCGTCCTCGGCGCCGCCGGCGAAGTAGCACCAGACGTCCTCCGGCACCCGCTCCTCGGCGAGCGCCTCGAAGTCCGCGACGCAGACGGGCTCCGCCATGGCGGGACCCTACTCGTCGGCGACGAGCGCGAAGCGCTCCGTGCGTCCGGCGACCGCGCCCTCGGCGAAGCGCTCGTGCGCCCGGGAGACGAGCCGGAGCCGCCGCGCGCGCGCGTCGTCGTACTCGGCGGGCGTCACGACCATGACGTCGCCGCAGCTCTCGTGGCCGCACTCGCACAGGAGCGTGAGCGCGTGCCCGACCGCGCCGATGCCGAGGATCTCGCGGTCGTTCCGGTCGCGCGCACGTGCTCCCCGTTCAGCCACGTTGCGCGTCCCGCCGCTCGCGGGCGCGCAGCCGCATCTCGAGAGCCGCCAGCCGCATCTGCCAGGCGCGATGCAGCTGGACCGAGGCCAGGTTGTGGTGCTGCCTGGCCCGGATCAGCCGCCGGCGGTTCCAGACGGTGTCCGGCACGTGCCCTCTGCGAGAGAGTCTAGACCTCCCGGAGCCGCTCGAGCGCCTTCGCCGCCATCTGGCGCTCGCCGCCGTAGGCGAGCAGGCGCGGCGCATCCTCGAGCGGCAGCCAGCGCGCCTCGTCGACCTCGATCCGCATCTCCTCCGCGATCTCGCCGATCCGGCCACGGCCCGCGCGCAGGAGGAAGAAGCTCACCACCTTGAAGATCCGCTCGCCGGAGCCGCCCTCGTACGAGGCGGTGTAGACGTAGCGGACGTCGCCGAGCTTCTCGACCAGGCGCCCCTCGACTCCGGTCTCCTCCCGGACCTCGCGGATCGCCGCCTCCGCGGGCGTCTCGCCCGGGTCGACGTGCCCCTTCGGCAGCGCCCAGATCTCGCGGTCGGGGCGGTCGCGCCGCGGCCTGATCGCCGCCACCAGCCAGCGGCCTCGGCTCCGCCGCACGAGCACGCCTCCCGCCGAGAACTCCCGCTGCACCCTTCCGGTTCTAGCACTTGGCACTTGCGGGTGCGGAGTGCCAGCCCTACAATGCCGTCGGCACTCTGAGATGCTGAGTGCCAGACGGTTTGTCATTGAGCAGTCAGGAGGCGTTTGCATGAACCTGAAGCCGCTTGGTGACCGCCTGATCGTCGAGGTCCTCGAGGAGGAGGAGACGACGTCGAGCGGCATCGTGCTTCCGGATACGGCGAAGGAGAAGCCGCAGCGCGGCCGCGTCCTCGCCGTCGGCCCGGGCTCGCGTGACGAGAACGGGAACTTCGTCGCCATGGACCTGGAGGAGGGCGACGAGATCGTCTTCTCCAAGTACGGCGGCACCGAGATCAAGGTCGGCGTCGACGAGTACCTGATCCTGCGGGAGTCGGATGTGCTCGCGAAGGTCGTCGGCGTCCCCGCCGGCGCGAGCGCCTAAGAGAGACACGGAGGTCTGAAGAAGAGATGGCTCACAAGGAGCTGAAGTTCAACGAGGACGCGCGCCGCTCGCTCCAGCGCGGCGTCGACATCCTCGCCGACGCGGTCAAGGTCACCCTTGGCCCGAAGGGGCGCTACGTCGTGCTCGACAAGAAGTTCGGCGCCCCCACGATCACGAACGACGGCGTCACGATCGCGCGCGAG
>DASSOC010000084.1:0-81092 GCA_035700965.1 Solirubrobacterales bacterium | reverse complement strand
CTGGCCTTCTCCGGCCACAAGATGCTTGGGCCGATGGGAACCGGCGTGCTCTACGGCAAGCGGGCGCTGCTGGAGGCGATGCCGCCCTATATGGGCGGCGGCGACATGATCCGCCGCGTCACGACCGTTGGCTCGACCTGGGCCGACCTGCCCGAGAAGTTCGAGGCCGGCACCCCCAGCGTCGGCGATGCCGTCGGCTTGCACGCGGCCATCGACTACTTGCAGGCGCTCGGCCTGCCGGCGGTGCGCGCTCACGAGCAGGATCTGATCGGTTACGCGCTCGATCGGCTACGAACCGTGCCCGATCTCACCCTCTACGGACCCGAGGGCGACGACCGGGCCGGCGTGGTGAGCTTCAACCTGGGCGACGTCCACCCGCACGATGTGGCCTCGATCCTCGACGGCGAAGGCATCGCGGTGCGCGCCGGCCACCACTGCGCCCAGCCGCTGATGGACCGCCTGCAGATCGCCGCCACCGCCCGCGCCAGCTTCGGCGTCTACACGACCACCGAGGAGATCGACCGCCTGGTCGAGGGGCTGGAAGACGCGCGTAAGGTGTTTGGTCTCTGATGGACGAGCTCTACCGCGACCAGATCCTCGAGCACTACAAGCGGCCGCACAATTTCGGACACCTCGAGCGCCCCGACCTCGAGTTCGAGGACACCAACCCCTTCTGCGGCGACGAGCAGCACGTGACGATCCGCCTCGACGGGGACGAAAAGGTCGCCGAGATCGCCTTCGAGGGCAAGGGCTGCGCGATCTCCACCGCCGCCACCTCGCTGCTGACCGACGAGCTGGTCGGGATGAGCCGCGAGGAGCTGCTGAAGCTGCCGAAAGACTTCGTCCTCGAGCTGCTGGGGATCGAGATCTCGGCAACGCGGATGAAGTGCGCGATGCTCGGCCTCAAGGTGGTCAAGAGCGCCTCCCTCGGCAAGCCGGCCGAATGGGAGGACGAGGGCGCGGCCGGGGACCCCTCGGAAGCGGTCGCCGACCTCGGTCAGCCTTAGCGGGTGGGTGAAACCCGTAGCGAGGCACCCCGCCCGCTAAAATCCGACTTCGGAAGTAGGATTAAGTTTCAAGCAGCACGAGGCCGCGAGAGCGGCGTTTGGAGCACCAGCCCTTGACCGAGACCGCAGGAGCCAAGATCCCCGTTTGCCCGGCAGCCGAGCTGCCGCCCGGCGGCAGGCGCCTGGTCGAACACGACGGGCTCAAAATCGGCGTCTTCAACTGCGACGGCGTCTACTACGCGATCGAGGACCGCTGCTCGCATGACAACGGCCCGCTCGCCGAGGGGGAGTTCGATGCCGCCTCCTGCACGGTCGAGTGTCCGCGCCACGGCTCCCTCTTCGACCTGACCACCGGCAGGCCGAAGACGCTCCCCGCCTTCCAGCCGGTCCAGACGTTCCCCGTAGCGATCGAGGACGACACCATCACTTTGGAGGTCAACTGACATGGCAACGCCCGAGGTTCTCGCCGAGAAACGCGAGCTGGCCGGCATCAACGCCGACTACAAGGAGAAGTTCGGCTTCAACGACCCCGAGACGGGCTACGCCTACAAAGCGCCCAAGGGGCTGACGCGCGAGGTCGTCGAAACGATCTCCGACTTCAAGGAAGAGCCGCAGTGGATGCGGGACTTCCGTCTCAAGGCGCTGGAGCACTTCGAAAGCCGCCCGACCCCGAAATGGGGCGGCGATCTCGACCAGATCGACTTCGACGACATCCACTACTTCGTCCGCGCCTCGGACAAGAACAGCCGCGACTGGAGCGAGGTCCCCGAGGACATCAAAAACACCTTCGACCGGCTGGGGATCCCGGAGGCCGAGCGCAAATTCCTCGCCGGCGTGGGTGCCCAGTACGAGAGCGAGGTCGTCTACCACCAGGTGAACGAGAAGCTCGAGGCCCAGGGCGTGATCTTCACCGACATGGACACCGCCCTGCGCGAGCACGAGGACCTGGTGCGCGAGTACTGGGCGACGGTGATCCCGCCCAACGACAACAAACTGGCGGCGCTGAACAGCGCCGTCTGGTCGGGCGGCTCCTTCGTCTACGTCCCGGCCGGGGTCAAGGTCGAGATGCCGCTGCAGGCCTACTTCCGGATCAACACCGAGAACATGGGCCAGTTCGAGCGGACGCTGATCATCTGCGAGGACGGCGCCGACGTCCACTACATCGAGGGCTGTACGGCGCCGGTCTACTCGACCGACTCGCTGCACTCGGCGGTGGTCGAGATCGTCGCCAAACCGAGCTCGCGGGTCCGCTACACGACCGTCCAGAACTGGTCGCAGAACGTCTTCAACCTCGTCACCAAGCGGGCGATCGCCCACGAGAAGGCGACGATGGAGTGGGTCGACTGCAACCTCGGGTCGAAGCTGACGATGAAGTACCCGTCGATCTACCTGCTCGGGCCCGAAGCCCACGGCGAGATCCTCTCGATCGCCTTCGCCGGCGACGGCCAGCACCAGGACGCCGGCGGCAAGATCATCCACGGGGCGCCGCGGACCTCGTCCTCGATCTTCTCCAAGTCGATCTCCAAAGACGGGGGCCGGGCGACCTACCGCGGGCTGCTCGAAGTCGCCGGTGGCGCGAAGGAATCGCGCTCGAAGGTCGTCTGCGACGCGCTCCTGCTCGACGAGGACTCGCGCTCGGACACCTACCCGACGATCCGCATCGACGAGAACGACGCCGACATCGGCCACGAGGCAACCGTCTCCAAAATCGGCGACGAGCAGCTCTTCTACCTGCAGAGCCGCGGGCTCGACGAGGAGGAGGCCTCGAAGATGATCGTCAACGGCTTCATCGAGCCGGTGACCAAGGAGCTGCCGATGGAGTACGCGGTCGAGCTGAACCGCCTGATCGAGCTGCAGATGGAGGGTTCAATTGGCTGAGCTGGCGACCGCACCGGCCTGGCTGGAGGAGAGGCGCCGCAAGGGCGCCTCTCTGGCGCAGGAGCTGCCGCTTCCCGACCAGAAGGCGAAGGGGTGGGAATTCACCGATCTCTCCGGGCTGGACCTGACCGCGTACGAGGAGGCGGGCGCGGAGCCGGTCGTCTCCGGCGCCGAGGGGGCGCTTGTCGTCTCCCTGGCCGAGGCGGTGGGCAGCAACGGCGACCTGGTGGGCGAGCGGCTGGGCTCGCTGGTGCCGATGGAGGACTTCTTCGTCGCCCGCAACGAGGCGGGCTGGCGCGACGGCGTGCTGATAGTCGTCCCCAGCGGGGTGCGGCTGAGCGAGCCGATCCAGGTCGAGGTGCCGATCGACGCGAGCGGCGCCGCAGTGAACTGGCGGACGCTTGTCGTGCTCGAGGAGGGCGCCGAGGCGGAGGTGTGGGAGCACTGGTCCTCGCCGGGCGACGAGGTTGACGCGATCCTCAACTCGGTGGTCGAGCTGAGCGTCGGCCAGGGCGCGACCCTGCGCTACGTCAACACCCAGGACATCTCCGAGCAGGCGTGGATCTTCGCCACCCAGCGGGCGCAGGTGGAGCGCGACGGCCGCCTCGACTGGGCCGCGCTCGGCTTCGGGTCCGCACGCGGCAAGGTGCGGATGGAGACCAAGCTCGCCGGCCCGGGCTCCGAGGCGCGGGTGACCGGCGGCTACGCCGGCGGCGCCGGGCAGCACCTCGACTTCGACACGCTGCAGGAGCACGCGGCGCCGAACACCAACTCCGACCTCGCCTTCCGCGGCGTCCTCGCCGCCGGCGCCACCGCGGTCTGGCGCGGGATGATCAAGGTCGACCCCGGCGCCCAGCAGACCGACGCCTTCCAGGAGAGCCGCAACCTGCTGCTCTCCCCCGAGGCCCACGCCGACGCGATCCCGGGCCTGGAGATCCTCGCCGACGACGTCCGCTGCACCCACGCCGCCGCGATCGCCCAGGTTGACAAGGAGCAGCTGTTCTACCTCACCTCCCGCGGCCTCGACGCCGCCGCGGCCAAGTCCCTGATCATCGAAGGCTTCCTCGAGTCCCTGGTCGAACGCCTCGCCGAGGGTCCGGTCCGCGACAGCGTCTCCGAGGCGCTGGAGACGCGCCTGGCCGAGATCCTCTAGCTCGCGCCTACCCGTTCCCGACCGAGAGCAGGTAGAGGCCGAAGCAGGTGAAGGCGACCATCACGGCCAGCATCCAGTACTGCGAGGCGGTGGCGCGTTTGTAGTCGGGCCAGTAGACGAGGGCGCGGTCGTGGGCCAGCATCAAGCCGATCACGTGGCCGATCACCAGCGCCGCGACCTGGATGTACCAGATCATGTTCGCGGTCAGGACCTTGTAGTCGACGGTTCCGTTGACGGTGCCGAAGAGGTCGGTGTGGCCGCTGCCGAGGGGGTCGGAGAGGATGTAGGTGAACTGGGCCTGCTCCTGGAAGAAGAAGAGGCTGAAGTAGTGGGCGACCAGGTAGGCGAGGGCGATCGGGATCAGGGTGTGGGCGAAACCGGTGCGCAGCTTCTCGAGGCCGGGCGCGCCGGGAACGGTGCGCATCCCGCGCACGCCGAGCTGGTAGACGAGGCCGACGCCGGCGAAGGTCGCCAGCATGAAGATCGTGTCGGTGAGGCGCAGGGCGCCCGTCAGTTCCATCCCCGCTTCGGCGAGCCATTCGAAGACGCCTTCGATCGCGTCCTTGAAGGCTCCGTCCTGGGCGCCGTCGAAGCTGGTCGAGGCGATCGAGGCGATCACCACCGCGGCCGAGCCCGGGATCGTCGCCCACTGCGTCGTCGCTGCGAAGGGACGGCGGCGGCAGAGGCGGCCGTCGCGGAGGCCGAAGATGCCGAGGCGGCCGAACATGCCGAAGTAGACGGAGAAGATCTCCCCGCGCTCGCACCACTCCTCGCAGCCGAAGACGGCCATCATCGCCAGCGTGTAGCCGCTGTAGAGGAGGGCGGCGACGGCGCACGCGTGGGGGGCGAGGCCGACGGCGACACCGCCGCTGGCGCCGTAGACGACCTCGAGCCAGACCGTCGCGAGGAGGCCGATCGCCGCCGGCCAGCGGCCGATCCGCTCCGGGTAGGGGAGGTGGGCGGGGCGCTGGCCGGCGACCGCCTCGAAGCCGGCGCCGGCGGCCCGGCCGAGCGCCCGCCAGGGGTTGAACGGCCGGAAGACGTCGCCGAGGAAGGCCGAGAAGAAGGGGAAGCCGAGCCAGCAGGTGACGAAGAGGAAGGTGAGGGCGAAGTTGCGGTCCGGCGCTTCGGTGCCGCGCAGGCCGGAGTAGATCGCCACCCCGAGGAGGAAGACGCCGATCGCGCCGCAGAGGATCTGCACCGGCGGGCTGAGGAGCGCCGCCGAGAGGCGCTCCCCGAGCGGTCGCCGGCGCTCGTCCTCGAACTGGGGCTTGCGCCAGGCGGCCGAGAGGGCGAAGAAGGAGGCGATCAGGACGATCGAGGCCGCCCATGCGAACAGCCAGGCAGGGATCGGAAGGTCCTGCCTGGATGCGAGCGCATGGGCGAGCGGGAGGAAGCTCACGGTTCGACCGTCATCTCGATGATCTGTTCCTTGTGGCCCTCGAGCTCGGCCTCGAACTCGCCTTCGATGTCAGCCGGGAGGTCGTAGACGATGGTGCCTCCTCCCTTCGGGACCTCCTTCATCACGTCGTAGCCGTGCAGGTGGATCTCTTCCGCAAAGGGGACCTTGACCTTGAAATGGATCTGGTCGCCCTTGTGGTAGACGAGCTGCTGGATACCGCCGACGGGCTTGCCCTGCCTGGTGACGACGATCATCGGCACCTTGCCGGCGTCGGTGCTGCTGCTTTCGTCGCTGCCGCCGCTGCTGAGGACGATCAGGAGGACGACGGCGACCACCACCAGGCCGCCGCCGATGAGCGCGCTTCTCGTATTCATCTCGTGCTCCTTCCGCGCGCCTCTCGGCGCGCACGCAGTTGCGCGGACCCTTCGTCCTCCACAGGCGGACAGAGGAGCCGCGGAAATGGACCGGGCTGTTGCTAGGCCGGGAGCGGAGGCGGGCGCTGGGCGAGCCCGAGGGCGATCAGGAGGCCGCCGTGCGGCGCCGAGGCGCGGTGCGGCTTCAGCAGGGCCGAGCTGCGGGCGGCGTCCCCGGAGCGGCGGACGCGCTCGGCGATCCGCTCGGAGATGCGGACGATCGCCTCGCAGCCGGGGTAGCGGCCGAGCAGCAGCGCCGCCAGCAATCCCAGCAGCGGCAGCGCCGGCAGCAGGAATGTGACGAGCCCGCTCACGCGAGCCAGGATACTGTCCCGCCTCAGCCCTCCCTGGATGCGCCCTGGACGCGACAACATCGCCGCCCCCGACCTGCCACCCGGCCTCGCCTGGGTCGGCGCCGAACCCGAGTCGATGCCGGCGCTCACCGCCGGCGGGCCGGCGCTCGTCAACTTCTTCGAATACGCGCAGCTGAACAGCGTCCGCACGCTGCCCTACCTGGCGGAGTGGCGGCGGCGCTACCGCGAGGCCGGCCTGAGCGTGATCGGCGTCCAGGCGCCGCGCTTCCCCTTCGCCGCCAAGCCCGAGAACGTCGCGGCCGGCTTGGCGCGGCTGGGCGTCGAGTTCCCGGTCGCGATCGACGCCGACCACGACCTCTGGCGCGCCTACGGATGCGAGGGCTGGCCCAGCCTCTTCCTCTGGAGCCTCGGCGGCTCGCTCAGCTGGGCGCATTTCGGCGAGGGGGAATACCGCGCGACCGAGGAAGCGATCCAGGCCGAGCTGCGCGAGATCGACGCGCTGCAGGATCTGCCCGAGCCGATGGCGCCGCTGCGGCCGTGCGACGCGCCGGGCGCCGAGGTCGTCCCCCCCACCCCCGAGTACTTCCCCGGCGGCTCCTGGGAGCGGCCGTGGGTGGCGGGCGAAGACGGCGAGGACCTGGCGCTCGACTACCAGGCCGGAGGCGCCTTCGTCACCGTCGAGGGAGAGGGCGAGATCGAGGTCGAGATCGACGGCGAGTGGACCACCCTCCCGAGCGATCCGACGCCCGGCCTGCGCCCCCTCGCCGAGCACCCAAGCCACGAGGCCCACAGCCTCGTCCTCCGCCCCGCCCCGGGCCTCGAGATCTGGTCGCTCAGCTTCGCCCCCGGCGTCCCCTGACCGGGCCCGCCAAGCCCGTCTCCAGGCCCTCGCTGAGTTAGGCCGCCTATAGCCGGGTTAACTCAGCAACCGTCAGGCCCGCGCGGCGACCTCGTCGCGGATCTCCTTCGGCAGCATGAAGCGGACGTCCTCGTGGACGGTGCGCAGCTCGGAGACGCTCTCGGCGCCGCGGTCGCGGAAGAAGGAGACGAGCCGCTCGACCAGCTCCTCCGGGGCGCTGGCGCCGGAGGTGATGCCGACGGTCCCGACCCCCTCCAGCCACTCCTCCTGCACCTGGGTGTGGTTGTCGATCAGGTGCGAGGCGGCGCCGTGTTCGCGGGCGACCTCGACGAGGCGGTTGGAGTTGGAGGAGTTGGTCGAGCCGATCACCAGGACCAGGTCGCACTCGCGGGCCAGCTGCTTGACGGCGATCTGGCGGTTGGTGGTCGCGTAGCAGATGTCGTCTGACTTGCTGGCGACGATGCCGGGGAACTTGGCGCGCAGGGCGGCGATCACCTCGGCGGTCTCGTCGACCGAGAGCGTCGTCTGGGTGATGAAGGCGACCTTGCTCGGGTCCGGCACCCGCAGGCTCTCGACCTCGTCGGCGGTTTCGATCAGGACGATCGAGCCGGGCGCCTCGCCGGTCGTCCCTTCGACCTCCTCGTGGCCCTCGTGGCCGATCATGATGATCGTGTAGCCCTGGGCGGCGAAGCGGCGGGCCGAGACGTGGACCTTGGTCACCAGCGGGCAGGTGGCGTCGATCGTCCGCAGCTGCCGGGCGGCGGCGTTCTCGTGCACGCTGGGAGCCACTCCGTGGGCGGAGAAGACGACCATCGCCCCCGCCGGGACCTCGGCCTCCTGCTCGACGAAGATCGCGCCCCGCTTGGCCAGCTCCTCGACCACGTGCTTGTTGTGGACGATCTCCTTGCGCACGTAGACCGGGGCGCCGTAGAGCTCGAGCGCACGCTCCACCGTCTGCACGGCGCGGTCGACTCCGGCGCAGTAGCCGCGCGGGGCGGCGAGCAGCACCCGTTTCGGGCCGGTCAGGGTGGCGGGCATGGATCCAGGGTACCGAGCGACCAATCCCTCCTGAGGCCGAGTTTGGCTGCCGGCGCCCTTGGGGAGAAGATGAGGCGGTGGATGGATTGCGCGACAGCAGCCGGGGAAGCCCGGAATTTGCGGCCTAAGTAGCCTTGCTCAATGGCCACTTCCGGACGCCATCTCGACCGCCTCACCGCCGTCGACGCCTCTTTCCTCACCAACGAGAGCTCGAACAGCCACATGCACGTCGGCGCGATCCTCGTCTTCGAGGGGCCGCCGCCCCGCTACGTCGACCTGGTCGAGCACGTCCGCTCCCGCCTGCCGCTGGTGCCGCGCTTCCGCCAGAAGCTGGTGGTGCCGCCGCTTGAGGCCGGCCGGCCCCTCTGGGCCGACGACGTCAACTTCAACCTCACGTACCACATCCGCCACACCGCGCTGCCCGACCCGGGGGGCGAGGAGCAGCTGAAGAAACTGGCGGGGAGGATCTTCTCCCAGCAGCTCGACCGGCTGAAGCCGCTGTGGGAGCTGTGGCTGGTGCAGAACCTCGAACGCGAGCGCTTCGCGATCCTGACCAAGACCCACCACGCGATGGTCGACGGGATCAGCGGCGTCGACATCGGCACCGTCCTCTTCGACGTCGAGCGCGATGCCGAGCCGCTGCGCCTGGAGGACGACTGGGTGCCGCAGCCCGAACCGGGGACAACCGAGCTGGTCGCGCGCGGGATCGCCGACGCGGTCGCCACCCCGGTGAAGCTCGCCGAGCGGGCGGTCGACGCCGTCCGCAACCCGGAGACCACGGCGCGCAAGGTGGTCGAGGGCCTGGAGGGCGTCGGCGAGATCGTCAGCGCTTTCGCCGACCCGGCGCCCGACGTGCCGCTGAACGAGGAGATCGGCCCGCACCGCCGCTACGTATGGGCGCGCTCGGAGCTGGCGACCTTCAAACAGATCAAAGACACCTTCGGCGGCACCGTCAACGACGTCGTCCTCGCGGTGGTGACCGGGGCGCTGCGCAGCTGGCTGCAGCGGCGGCGGGTCCGCACCGAGGGCCTGGAGCTGCGGGCGCTGGTGCCGGTCTCGATCCGCACCCAGGACGAGCGCGGCGACCTCGGCAACCGGATCGCGCTGATGCGCGGGCCGCTGCCCGTCTACATCGAGGATCCGGTCCGCCGCCTGCGCACGATCAGCGACGCGATGGCCGGGCTGAAGCGCTCAAAACAGGCGCTCGGGGCCGAAGTGATCTCCCGCTTCAACGACTTCGCGCCGCCGACCCTGCTGGCGCAGGCCTCGCGAATCAACTTCTCGACCCGCCTCTTCAACCTGATCGTCACCAACGTCCCGGGGCCGCAGATGCCGCTCTACGTCCTCGGCAAGGAACTCGAGGACGTCTTCCCGGTCGCCTTCCTGCCGCAGGACCACTGCCTGGCGGTGGCGATCATGAGCTACAACGGCAAGGTCGGGTTCGGCCTGCTCGCCGACTACGACTGCATGGAGGACGTGGAAATCGTCTCGAACGGGATCAACGAAGCGCTCGAGGAGCTGGGGGCGGCGGCCGGGAAGGCCGTCAGAGCGGCATAGGCCCCCGCGGCGGCGGGTAGCGGGTAGGCCGAATCGCCCTCGTCCCTAGGCTTGTTCCATGCCCCTGCTGCTGATCGTCCTCTTCATCGTCGTCCCGATCGCGGAGCTCTACGTGATCATCCAGGTCGGTGAGCTGATCGGCGTCTTCCCGACGCTGATCCTGCTGCTGGCCGATGCGCTGCTGGGTTCGTGGCTGCTGAAACACCAGGGCCGGGGCGCCTGGCGGCGCTTCAACGAGGCACTGGCGGCGCGGCGCTTCCCCGGCCGGGAGGTGGTCGACGGGGTGCTGATCGTGATCGGCGGCACGCTGCTGCTGACCCCGGGCTTCCTCAGCGACGTCGCCGGGCTCTTCCTGCTGTTCCCGCCGACGCGGGCGATCTCGCGCCGGTTGCTGAAACGCCTCGCGATCGGCCGCTTCGCCGTGGTCGGGCTCGGCGGGCCGGGACCGTTCGGGGGGCCGCCGGGCGGTGCCGCGCAGCCGCGCCCCAACCGCGACTACGACTTCGAGGCGACCGCCGAAGAGGTCGGCGACAACGGCCACGAGCCGCAGCTGCGGCGGACCGACCCCCGCTGAGATGGGCGGCGGGGAGAGGCATACGGAGCGCCTCCTCGCCCGCAAGCCGGTCCACGAGGACCGCGCCCTCTACCACGCTCACTTCACCCGGCCCGAAATCGAGAGCTGGCTGCGCCCCTCCCCCCTGCCGCCCTTCAGCGCCCAGGTCCTCGACGAACTGGTCGACGGCGACCGCATCCACTGGAAGGACCACGGCTTCGGCCCCTGGGTCCTGATCGAGAAGGAGACCGGCGCCTTCGCCGGCCGCGGCGGCCTCGCCTGGACCGCGGTCGAGGGGACCGCGCAGATCGAGCTCCCCTGGAGCATCGAACCCCGCCTCCACGGCCGGGGCCTCGCCACCGAGGCCGCCACAGCCGCCTGCGAGTGGGCGGGCGAGCTCGGCTTCGACGAGGTGATCGCCCTCACCCTCCCCACCAACCTCGCCTCCCAGCGCGTCGCCGAGAAGGCGGGCTTCGAGCAGACCGGCGAGGTCCTCCACGCCGGCCTGCCGCACCTGCTGTTCCGGCTGCGGCTGAACTGACGCGGCTGCGATCGGTGAGTTGACCCCGCTATAGGGGGGCTAACTCACCGATCGCCTAGAAGCCGAGGGCGAACTTGGCGTCCTCGGTCATCATTTCCGGCGACCACGCGGGGTCGAAGACCATTTTCGGGTGGACCGCGGTGACGCCGGGAAGGTCGCCGACGAACTCCTTCATCTGTTCGGAGACCTGCGGGCCGATCGGGCAGGCAGGGGTGGTGAGGGTGAAGGTGACGTAGACCTCGGAGTCGTTCTCGATGTTGACGTCGTAGACGAGGCCGAGGGAGACGAAGTCGAGACCGAGCTCGGGGTCGATGACCTCCTCGAGCACCTCGTAGACGTCCTCCTCGGTCAGGGTTTCTTCGGCGGCTGCGCCGGTCGATGCGGGGTTATCGCTCATGCCTCCATGGTAGCCAGCCGCGAACTGCATCAAGCTTCCGGCGTGCCAAACCTGGCCTCGCTGCGGTTCGACGGGTCAGCGGGGCTCGGGGGGCGGGCCGTCGGGCGCAGGCCCCAGCTCCAGCTGGAACCAGCCGACGTCGCGCCAGGTGCCTTGCTTCCAGCCGATCTCGCGGTTGACGCCGACCCGCTCGAAGCCGAGGCGTTCGTGGAGGCCCTCGCTGGCGGGGTTGGGCAGGGTGATCCCGGCGCAGGCCATGCGGTAGCCGCGCTCCCGCAAGCGCTCGAAGAGAGCTTCATAGAGGGCGCGGCCGACGCCCTGGCCGCGGGCGGCCTCGGCCACGTAGACCGAGACGGAGGCGCTCCAGCGATACGCGGGCCGCTCGTTGAAGGCGGTGGCGTAGGCATAGCCGACCAGCTCTCCATCGCAACCGGCCGGCTGCGGGGTGCCGGTTGCGGCCCCGGGCGCAGGGGCGCCGTCGCCCTCGGCGACGAGCCAGGCGTGGCTCGCGCCGTAGCGATCGATCCGCGCCCCCATCTCCTCCACGCCCGGCGCCCGTTCCTCGAAGGAAACGGCGCTGCCCTCGACGTGGGGTGCGTAGATCGCGGCGCAGGCGGCGGCGTCGCGGACGGGGTCGGCGTCGCGGATGCTGAACATGGGCACGGCAATCTAGTCCAGGGTGTGGTTGAGCTTTGGCGTGGCAATCGCGGCAAAGCTCAACCGTGCGCCGCCATCATTAGGCTCCGAGGCATGAGCGAGCAGGGACGAATCGTGCGCCGGTCGATCGGCATCGTCTTCGACGACGGAGCGCTCCTGGCGCTCACGGCCGCCCTGCCCGAACCGGGCCGGGACCACGGTGACGAGGAGGTGACCGCCGTCTTCTGCGACCCGGAGGGCGAGCCTCTCCCTTTCGAGGAATCGCTGCTCTCCACCGAATACGACAGCGACGGCGTGCAGCGGCGGGTGACGCTGGAGCTGTGGGCCGACGTCGAGGACATGCGACCGGTCCGCGGCGCCGGCAGTCTGATCAGCTCGGTCCGGGTCCGCCGTCAGGAGCTCGACTCGCAGATCGCCTTCTTCCGCTGGTCGGTCGAGGGCCGCGAGGGGCTCGGCACCTACGAGGTCGCTCGCAACGTCGATAGCTGAGATCGGACCGGCGACCGATGGCTGAGATCGAGGCGATCGTCTCCGACTTCGGCGGCGTCCTGACGACGCCGCTGCTGAACTCGTTCGCCGCGATCCAGGACGACATCGGGATCTCTGCCGAAAGTCTCGGCCTGGCGATGCGCGAGGGGCTTGGCGAGGACGAGGAGCTGCCGCTGTTCCGGCTCGAGCGCGGCGAGATCAGCGAGGACGAGTTCCTCGACCGCCTCGGCGACGGCCTCGAGACGATCCTCGGCCACCGACCCCGCCTCCACCACTTCCGCCACATGTTCTTCGACGCGCTCGACCCGAACGCGCAGATGATCGGGCTGATGCGGGAGCTGAAGGCGAGCGGGCTGAAGATGGCGCTGCTGACCAACAACGTCAAGGAGTGGGAGCCGCTCTGGCGCTCGATGCTGCCGGTCGACGAGATCTTCGAGGAGATCGTCGACTCCGCCTTCGTCGGCGTCCGCAAGCCGGAAGCGCGGATCTATGAGCTGACGCTGGAGCGGATCGCGACGCCGGCCCGGGCCTGCCTCTTCGTCGACGACCTGCAGGTGAACTGCGAGGGCGCCGCGGCGGTCGGCATGCGAGCGGTCCACTTCCGCGACAACGAGCAGGCGATCGGCGAGATCCGCGCCTCGCTCGACGGGGCCTGATGCCCTTCTGTTCCTTTTGCCTGCCCAGCAGGCAAAAGGAACAGAAGGCGTCGAGGCCAGCGGTTAGACATGCTCGCCGGCTGACAATGCGGCGCCGTTCCCGCTCGGTCCGGAGACCGGTTCGCGCCAGCGCCGCGCGAACGGCAGCCGCCAGCTGCGCGGGGCGATCAGGGCACCGATCTCAGACGGCCCCCACGACCCCTGCGGGTACGGTTTCACCGGCGGCGGGTCCCTCAGCAGCGGTTCGGAGACCTCCCACAGCCGCTCGATCCCCCGTGCCGTGTTGAACAGCGTGCGGTCGCCGATCATCGCGTCGCGGATCAGCCGCTCGTAGGCCTCCACCGCCTCGCCGCGGTAGCCGGTTTCGTCGAGCGAGAACTGCATGCTCGCCTTTTCCAGCACCATCCCCATCCCGGGCCGCTTGCCGTAGAAGGAAAGCGAGACCCGCGAGGACTCGTCGAGGTCGAAGGTGAGGTGGTCGGGGCCGTAGCGGCCGACCCGCGAGTGCCGCGGGAACATCGCGTGCGGCGGCTCGCGGAAGGCGATCGAGATGATCCGCGCGCTTCCGCCCATCCGCTTGCCGGTGCGAAGGTAGAAGGGGACGCCGCTCCAGCGCCAGTTGTCGATTTCGCAGCGCAGGGCGACGAAGGTCTCGGTGCTGGAGTTGGGATCGACGTCGGTTTCGTCGCGATAGCCCTCGTACTGGCCGCGCACCAGCTGGCTCGGCTCGAGCGGCAGCAGGCTGCGAAAGACCTTGTTCTTCTCGTCGGTGATCGGCTCCGGCGCCAGCGCCGTCGGCGGCTCCATCGCGACGAAGGCGAGGATCTGCATCAGATGGGTGACGACCATGTCGCGGAAGGCACCCGTCCGCTCGTAGAAGGCGGAGCGCGTGCCGACCCCGAGCGTCTCCGGCACGTCGATCTGGATGTGGTCGATGTGGTTGCGGTTCCAGATCGGCTCGAAGAGGCCGTTGGCGAAGCGCAGCGCGAGGATGTTCTGGGCCGCCTCTTTGCCGAGGAAGTGGTCGATCCGGAAGACCTGCTCCTCGTCGAGAACTTCGTGGACCATCTCGTTCAGCTCGCGGGCGCTGGCGAGGTCGGTGCCGAAGGGCTTCTCCATGATCACCCGCGAGCGCTCCGAGATCCCGCAGGTCTTCAGCACCTGGATCACGTTCGGGGCGGCGGCCGGCGGCACGCTCAGGTAGTGGAGGATCCGCATGCCCGAACCCAGTTCCGCTTCCGCCTTGTCGACCGCCTCCTTCAGCCCCTCCGGCACCCGCGCGTGCGGGACGTAGGAGAGCTTGTTCGAGAACTCGTGCCATTCCTCGCCGCCGAAGCTGCTGCGGGCGAACTCGCGGCACGCCGCTTCGGCGATCCCCCGGAACTCGGCATCGGAGATCTCCTCCATCGAGACCCCGATCACCCGGAACTCCGGCAGCATCTGCGCCTGGAACAGGCGCAGCAATCCCGGCAGCAGCTTCCGCCGCGCCAGGTCGCCGGTGGCGCCGAAGATGACTATCGCCTGCGGGGGAATGTCCACTACGCCGAGGTTAGCCACCTCGGTGGAGATCCAAACGCGGCTCGGCTAATTGTCGGATCCGGCGCGATCCCAGACGTAGAGCTCGACCGCCTCAGTGGCGAGCTCCATCAGGCGCGGGGGCCCGAGCAGGCTGAGGACGAGCTCGAGGGCGTCGTCTTCGGTCACACCGGAGTCGACGGCCTCCTCGCCGCGGAAGCCGGCTGCGAGCTTGAGCGCCTCGCGGCGGTTCTCGCCCAGCGAGTTGAAGGCGCCCATGAGGAAATCGCGGTTGGGGACCGGCTGGCCGCACTCCAGGGAGCCGTGCCAGGCGGCGAGCATCGAGAGGTCGTGCTCGTCGAGCTCGGAGATTGCCTTCGCGTAGTGGACTTCGAGCTCGGAATCGGGGATCTCGTCCACCCACGCCCGCACCGCCTCGCCGAGGAGCTGGCGGCGCGCCTCGCGACCGATCGAGTCGGCGATGACGCGGATGGCGTCGGCTGGGTCTACGAAGCAGAGGGACATCTGATGCCGAAAAGGTAGAGGCGCTCCAAGACGCCAAAACATCCCCGCTAATCCCCCACTTTGCGGGGTCACGGACGGGGTCGCTGCGGGAGCCGGCGGGGCGACGCCGGAGCCGTCCCTAGGCTCGGACGGGTGCCTTTGAAACTGATCCACGGGCCGCCCAACTCGGGTCGCGCGGGGGTGGTGCGCGCCGATTTCGCTGCCGCCCTGGAGCGCGATCCGATCCTGGTCGTGCCGACCGTCGACGACGTCTTCGCCTTCGAGCGCGAGCTCAGCGCCGGCGGTGCCCTGCTCGGCGGCTCGGCGATGACCTTCGGCGGCCTCATCCGCACCGTGCTCAGCGCCGCCGGCGCGCCGCCGGGGGCCGAGCTCACGCCGGCCCAGCGCCTGCGCGCGGTCGCGGTGGCAATCGATTCGCGCCGGGAGCGGCTGGGGCCGCTGCGGCGCTCCGCCGGGCGTCCGCGCTTCGCCCGCGCCCTCGAGCGGCTGTTCGACGAGCTGCAGGCGGCAGGGGTCGAGCCGCAGGAGGTCGAGGCGAGCGCAGCGACGCTGGAGGGCTCCGCCTACCTCAGCGACATCGCCGCCCTCTTCGGCGGCTACGAGGAGGTGCGGCGGCGGACCGGCCGAGCCGACGCCCACGGCATCGCCCGCGAGGCGATCGCCCAGCTGCGCCGCGACGGCACCTTCTGGGGTGCGCGGCCCGTCTTCCTATACGGGTTCGACGACCTGACCGAGAACCAGTTCGAGCTGATCGCGGCGCTGGCCGAGCGGGCGCCGGTGGCGGTGGCGCTGCCCTACGAGGAGGGAAGCGCGGCGCTGGCTGCGCGCGGCCGGCTGCTGGCGCGGCTGCGCGAGCGGATCGGCGCCGCCGAGGAGGTGCAGACCGAGCCCAGCCCGCTCAACACCGAGAGCCTCGTCCTCTTCCACCTCACCCGCTCCTTCGGCCGGCCGCGGCCGCAGCGGGTCGAGCTCGACGGCAGCCTCACCCTGCTGCGCTCGGCCGGGACCCGGGCCGAGGCGGAGGCGATCGCCGCCCAGGTCTCGCGCCTGGTCCGCGACGGCGCCGACCCGGCCGAGATCGCGGTCGCCCTCCGCGATCCCTCCCGCCGTGGACCGGAGGTCGCCGCGGCGCTGGAGCGCAACGGGATCGCCGCGGCGCTCGAGGCCGAGGTGCCGGTCGCCGGAACCAGCGTCGGCGGCGCCCTCGCCGCCCTGCTGGAGGCCGAGTTCGGCGCCCGCCGCGCCGCCGACCTGCTGCGCTACCTGCGCGGTCCCTCCGGCTTCTCCCCCGGCCGCGTCGACTGGTTCGAGCGCAAGCTGCGCCGCGGCCGCGTCCGCGACGCGGAGACCGCGCTGCTGCTCTGGCAGGGAGATGACGGCGAGCCGCCGCGCGACCTCCTGCGCCTGCGCGAGGCGGCCGGGCGCTCGCCCGCGGCGCTGGCGGCCGCGGTCGGGGCGCTGGCGGCGCGGATGGCGGCGCGGCCGCTGCGCGACGCCGGCGACGGCCCCTCGCTGCCGCCGGGCGAAGGGCTGGAGCTGCGCGCCGCCTCGGCGGTCGCCTCCGCCCTGGCCGAGCTCGCCGAGCTGGGGCCGCTGGCGCCCGGGCCGCACGAGCTGGCGCCGCTGATCGCAGAGCTCGACTTCCGCGTCTGGTCGGGCCCGGTCGAAGGGCGGGTGCGGATCGCCGACCCCTACCGCCTGCGCGCCGCCCGCGTCGACCACGCGATCGTCGGCTCCCTGCAGGACGGCGAGTTCCCCCGCCGCGACCGCGGCGGCGATCCCTTCCTCTCCGACCGGCAGCGCGAGACACTCGGGCTCGACCCGCGGCGCGACAGCGAGGCCGAGGAGCGCTACCTCTTCCACGCCTGCCTGGCGCTGCCCCGCCGCAGCCTCGTCCTCTCCTACCGCGACAGCGACGAGGACGGGGCCGCGACGGCGCGCTCGCCGCTGCTCGACGACGTGCGGGCGCTGCTCGCCCCCGCCCCGCAAGGCGCCGGCCCGGATCCGGTCGAGGAGAAGATCACGCTGACCCGTGACCTGGCGCAGATGGTCGTGCCGCTGGCCGAGGCGCCCTCTGAGGACGAGTTGGCGCGGGCGCTGGCGGCGACTTTGGGCGCCTGCGGGCGCCACAGCTCGCCAACCGCGGGCAGCCCGGCCGCCGAGGCGACGGCCGTCCTGTTCCAGGTCGGGGTCGAAGGCGAGCTGGCGGTGCGGCTGGTCGAGCGCGTCGCGGGTGCCCGCCGCGCCGAGGCCGCCTCGCGCGCGCCGGGCCCGCTGAGCAACCCGGCGGCGCTTGAGTCGCTTGCCGCCGTCGCCGCCTACGGCGGCACCACGCTGGAGGAGTTCGACGTCTGCTCCTACCGCTGGTTCGCCGGCCATGAGCTCGACCCGCAACTGCTCGACCCGGTGCCCGACCCGCTGGTCCAGGGCGGGCTGATGCACGAGGCGCTCGACCGCCTCTACCGCGAGCGGCCCGGCGGCGAGCCGCTGCCGCGGCCGGGGAGTTTGGCCGCCTGGAGCGCGCGCGGGCGCGAGCTGGTGGCGACGATCGCGGCCGAGCGCGAGCTCGGCGATCACCCGGCCGAGCGGGCGATCGTGCGGCGGGTCGAGCGCCTGCTGGAGCGCTTCCTCGCCGAAGAGGCCGAGCGCGAGACCGGGGGCTTCGAGCCCTGGCTGCTGGAGGCGCGCTTCGGCGAGCATCCGGACGCCGAGCGACCGGTCCTCGACCTCGGCGGCTGGGGCCTGCACGGGGCGGTCGACCGCGTCGACCGGGCCACCGACGGCCGTGCCCTGGTCATCGACTACAAGCTCGCCAGCCAGGTGACCGCGCGCGAGAAGTTCGAGGAGCGGGCGAAGCTGCAGCTGCCGCTCTACCTGCTGGCGGTCGCCGAACACTGGGGCGCCGAGCCGGTCGGCGGCCTCTACCACCCGCTGCGCGGGACCTCGTCGCGGCGGCCGCGCGGGGTCGTCTCTGCCGCGGCCGCCGCGGAGCTCGGCGGCTACGGGCTCTACCCGAACGACGTGGTCGAGCCGGAGGAGCTGGAGGAGCTGCTGGAGGGCTCGCGGCAGCGCGCGGGCGCGATCGTCGCCCGCATGCGCGGCGGCGACATCCGCCGCGACCCCGGCCCGCGCGAGGGCCTGCGCGGCCACGACGTCTGCCCCGCCTGGTGCACCTTCGCCCCGATCTGCCGCCGCGACCGCGCCCCGCAGTACCTCGAAGAGGCCGAGGAGGAGGAGCGGTGAGCACGCAGCAGGCGGCCGCCGTCCCAGCACGCGAGCCGACGCCCGAGCAAGCGGCGGCGATCGCCGCCCGCGGCAGGGACCTGCTGCTGGAGGCGGGCGCCGGCACCGGCAAGACCGGGGTGATGGTCGAGCGTTACTGCCGGCTCGTCTGCGACTCGGGCCTCCCCCCCGATTCGATCCTTGCCTTCACCTTCACCGAGAAGGCGGCGGCGGAGCTGCGGCAGCGGATCCGGGCCGAGCTGGCGCGGCGGGCGGAGCGCGGCTCCGAGCGGGCGGCGGCGGTGTTGGCCGGGATCGGCGGCGCCTGGATCACCACCATCCACGGCTTCTGCAACCGGGTGCTGGCGGCGCACCCGGTCGCCGCCGGGGTCGACCCCGGCTTCCGCGTGCTCGACGCGCCGGAGGCGGCGCGCGCCGCGCGGGAGGCCTTCGACGACGCCCTGGTCGAGTTCCTCGCCGGCGGCGATCCGGCGCGCGAGGAGACCGTCGCCGCCTACGACGTCGAAGGGCTGCGGGGGGCGATCGCCACGATCCACGACGAGCTCCGCAGCCGCGGCATCGCCGAGCCGCGGCTGCCGGAGCCGCCGCCCGCAGACCCGGAGGAGGCGATCCGGCGGGTCGCCGAGGCGGCGAGCGAGTGCCTGGGCGAGTTGAAGGAGGGCGACGGCAAGCGGGAGCTGCCCGAGCGGGCGCTGGCGCTGCTCGGCGGGCCGGAGCCGCCGCCAGGCCTCGACGAGCTGCGGGCGCTGGCGACGACAAGCAGGGCCAGGGCGCTCGGTCCATACAAGGAGGCGATCGAGGCGGCGATCGCCCGCACCGCCGAGGCGGGCGAGGGCGGCGTCGTGTACGCGCACCTCGGCGAGCTGCTGCGCCTCTTCTCCACCCGCTTCGAGGCAGCGAAGGAGCGTCGCGCCGGGATCGACTTCGAGGACCTGCAGATCCTCGCCGCGCGCCTGCTCGAGCGGGCCGAGATCGGCGAGCACTACCGCTCCCGCTTCCGCCAGATCCTCGTCGACGAGTTCCAGGACACCAACCGGCTGCAGCTGCGGCTGATCGAGGCGCTGCGGGGACCGAAGACCGAGCTGGTCGTGGTCGGTGACGAGCTGCAGTCGATCTACGGCTTCCGCCACGCCGACCTCGACGTCTTCCGCCGCCGGCGCGAGGAGATCGAGAGCCGCGCCGACGCCGAGCTGATGCGGCTCAGCGGCAACTTCCGCTCGCGGCCGGAGATCGTCGGCGCGGTCAACCTGCTGGGAGAGGCGCTGCTGGGAGGGGCGTACCAGCCACTGCGGGTGGGCGTGGGCTTGCCGGCGCAAGAGGCAGCGGCACCCGCGCCGCCCGAGCCGGCGGTCGAGCTGCTGCTCACCGCCCGCGACGGCTGGGACGGCGAGGGGATCGAGCTGGAGCCGGCGATCGACGGCGCCACCCCGGTCAACTGCCTCGCCGAGGCCCGCTTCCTCGCCGAGCGGCTGCGGTCCCTCGCTGACGAGGGGGTGCCGCGGGGCGAGATGGTCGTGCTGCTGCGCGCCTTCACCCACCTCGACGCCTACGAGGACTCGCTCGAACGCGCCGGCCTGCGCCCCTACGTGGTCGGCGGCCGCGGCTACTGGTCCCAGCAGCAGGTCGCCGACGTCTGCGCGCTGCTGGCGGTGATCGCCAACCCGCTTGACGACCAGGCGCTGTTCGGGGCCCTCGCTTCCCCCGCCTGCGCGCTCGCCCCGGACACGCTCTGGCTGCTGCGGGCGGCGGCGGGTAAGCGGCGCCACGTCTGGCCGGCGGTCGAGCGGGCGGCGGGCGCGGGAGAGGCGGAGCTGGTCGATCCCGACCGCCTCGAGGGGATCCCGGCGGACGAGCGCGAGCTGCTCGCGACCTTCGTCGCCCGGATCGCCTCACTGCGCGAGCGGGCGCCGCGGCTGAGCCTGCCGGCGCTGGTCGAGGCGCTCGTGAGCGAGACCGGCTACGACCTCGCGGTCCTCAGCCGCCCCGCCGGCGAGGCGCGCTTCGCCAACGTCCGCAAGCTGGGGCGGCTGGCGGGCGAGTTCGAGTCGCGCGAGGGCCGCGACCTGCGCGGCTTCCTCGACTTCCTCGCGGCGCGGGCCGAAGGCGACGCCGAGGCGCAGGCGGCGACCGCAGCCGAGGGCCACGACGGGGTCCGGATCATGACCGTCCACAACGCCAAGGGCCTCGAGTTCGGCGTCGTCGCCGTGCCCGACCTCTCGCGCCGGCTGCTGAACGGCGCCCGCTCGCCGCTCCTGGTCCTCGGCCGCGAGGAGCAGCCGCGGGTGGGAATGCGCCTGCTGCGCCTCGGCAGCCCGAAGATCGACCTCTTCGACTACCGCGCTCTCTGCGAGGAGTCCCAGGAACGCGAAGCCGAGGAGGAGCTGCGCCTCTTCCACGTCGCCGCGACCCGGGCCAAGCAGCGGCTGGTCCTCAGCGGCGTCGTCAACCCGCAGCCGGGACGGGAGACGAAGGGCAGGCCGGTGGTCGAGCGGCTGGTCGACGCCCTCGGGCTGCCGCGCGAGGAAGACGCGACGGTGCCGGTGGCACCGCCGTCACCGCGGCCGGGGCTGGAGGCCGGGTTCGCGCCCTCCGAGATCGCCGTGCGCGTCAACCTCCCCTCGCCCGAGCGTGCCGCCGAGCTGCGGCAGCTGCGCCGCGAGAGCAGCGCCGACCGCGAGCTCGGCGAAGGCCCGCCGCCGCTGGTCGAGCGCAAGCCGCCGGTCGTCCCCAGCCGCCCCCTCTCCTACACCGCGATCTCCGCCTACGGGGAATGCCCGTACCGCTTCTACATGGAGCGCGTCCTCGGCCTCAACAGGCCCGCCGAGCTGCGTCAACCTCTCCACCCCGTGGAAGAGGTCGATGCAGTTCGGGAGGAGGGGGTCGAGGCAGCGGTGCCGTCGGCGCGCGAGGAGCGGACGGCGCGGGGCGCGGCGGTGCACGCGCTGCTCGAGTGGAGCCAGGCGAACGGGTGGCGGGAGCCGTCGGCGGAGTTGGCGAGGCGGCATGCCGAGGCTGTGGGGCTGGGAGCGGGGGGCGCCTCCCCGGACAGCGGCGGGGAGGGTGCGGGGAGGCGCTCCCCGCTCCCGCTCGACAGCCTGCTGGAGCCCGTGCGGGCCTGGATCGGCTCGCCGCTGAGGGAGCAGATAGCTGCCGAGGCAACGCGGGTGCGGGCCGAGGTGCCGCTGCTGCTGGGGATCGGCGAGACCGTGCTGCGCGGGTCGATCGACCTCCTGGTCGAGCGCGAGGGGGCGCCGCCGCTCGTCCTCGATTACAAGACCGACCGCCTCGACGCTGCCGACCCAGCCGAGCGCGCAGCCCACTACGGCGTCCAGCGGGCGATCTACGCGCTCGCAGTCGCCGAGGCCCTGGGTGCCGAGGAGGTCGAGGTCGCCTACGTCTTGCTCGAGCGGCCGGAGCAGCCCGCGACGACGCGGCTCGGACCCGGCGAGATGGCCGCCGCCCGCGCCTCCCTGGTACAGACGATCGCCCGCATCAGCCAGGGTGACTTCCCGGTCGCACCCCCCGAGCAGCGCGACTGGTCCCTCTGCCGCGGCTGCCCCGCGCTAGGGGGCCTCTGCTCCGGCCCCAGCGCCACCTGACCGCGCCCTTCAGCGACGGGCCGATTCGTCCTCTTACACCCGCCGACGGGTCGATTTGTCTCGCTGGGTGAGTCTTTTCGTCCCGTCGGCAGATGAAGGCGCGGTCAGGAGAGCTCGGGAGACTCCAGCTTCGATGCCAAAACGTCTAGCTGCAGCTCCTTCAGGCCCTCGCCTACCTCGTCGAGCTCGGCGGCGCAGTACTGGACCAGCTCGCGGCCCTCTTTGCAGAGGTCGAGCGTCTCGCGCAGCCCGGCCTGGCCGGAGTCGAGCCGGTCGATGATCTCCTCCAGGCGCTCGACCGCGGCCTCGTAGCTCTCCGGCCTAGCGCTCACGCTCGACCTCTCCATCGACTCTTGCTCTGAGGCGTCCATCGGCAAACCGCAGTCTGACCTCTCCGGCGGCGGCCGCCGCCTCAGCCGAGGTCACGGGCTCCCCGTCCACCCCTTCGGCCAGCGCGTAGCCGCGCTCCAGCGTGCGCTCGGGTTCGTGCGCCCGCAGGGTCACCAGCGCCCGCTGCAGGGCCGCCCGCCGTTTCTCCATGTCGGCACCGACCGCCCGCCGGCGCGCTCGCTCCAGCACCACGGCCCCGATCCGCCGCTGCGAGGCGGCGCGCTCGGCGAGGCCGCGTTCGGAGGCGGCGCGGACCTCGCGGATCTTCTGGTTGAGGTCGGAGCGCTGGCGTTGCAGCGCCCGCGCCGGCCCCCGGGCCAGGGCGCCGAGGTGTCGCGAGCGCGTCCCGATCGCCCCCTCCCCCGCCCGCCGCAACGCCGTCGCGCAGCGCTCGAGGCTCGCCCGGGCCGCCAGGCAGTCGAGCGGCACCGCCGCCTCGGCGGCGTGGGTCGGCGTCGAGCAGGCGACCGCGGCGACGTCGTCGATCAGGGTCCTGTCGCGCTCGTGGCCGACGGCGCTGATCACCGGCACCCGCAGCAGCGCCACGGTCCGGCAGAGGGTCTCGTCGCAGAAGGCCCAGAGGTCGGCGAGGCTGCCGCCGCCGCGGGTGACGACGATCGCCTCCACCTCGGGCCGCGCCGCCAGGTCCTGCAGCGCCCGGCCGATCGCCGGCGCCGCGTGGCGGTCCTGGACCGGCGCAAAGGCCCAGACGACGGTCCCGCCCCAGCCGCGCCGCTCGAGCCCGGCCAGCAGGTCGCGCCGCGCCGCCCCGGTTTCCGCCGTGACCACGCCGATCGCCCTCGGCAGCGCCGGCCGGTGCAGCTGCTTCTGCAGCTCGAACAGGCCCTCCGCCCGCAGCTGCTTGCGCAGCGCCTCCAGGCGGGCGATCAGGTCGCCCTCGCCCGCCAGCCGCACGTGGGTGGCGCGGAAGCAGAAGTTCGGCGAGGCCTGGCCCCCGCCGGGGTAGTAGTCGAGCCCACCGGCGATCACCACTTCGGCGCCGTCGCGGAGGGCGCCGTCGCCGAGCCCCGCCTTCTCGAGGTCGTTGAGCCAGATCGCGCAGGGGATCGCCCCCTCGCCGTCGCGCAGCTCGAAGTAGGCCTGGACCTTGCTGCGGCCGACGCCGGTCACCTCGCCGATCAGCTGCACCCGCGCCCGTTCGCGCATCCACCCCTGCAGCTTGCGCGCGTAGGTGCCGACGGCGAAGGGACCGGGGAGGGTCGTCACCCCGCTTTTTTCCAGCGCCTCGCCCACGCCTTCAACTCCTGCAGCGCTGGATCGAGCTCGCGACCGGCATCGGTGAGGGAGTAGACCACCCGCACCGGCGTCGCCGCTTCGACCTCGCGTTCGACCAGCCCCTCCTCCTCGAGCTCGCGCAGCCGCTGCGAGAGCAGCCGGTCGGAGAGGCCCGGGACCGCCTTGCCGAGCTCGGCGTAGCGCATCGGCCCCTCGGTGAGGGCAACGATGATCGCCCCCGTCCAGCGCTTCCCGATCAGCTCGATCGCCCGATGGAAGTGCGGGCAGACCGCCGCCGGAACCCCATCCCGGACCTGGGTAGAAGTCATCTGCTCCACCACCCGATCGAGCTTACAGAACGTAAGTGACGGGCCTATCCGGTTCACCGGGGCGGGGGTGTCCCTCTCCAGACACTCAACCACGAGCCATAAGCGAGTGGGTCTGGAGGGGTACCGCCCGGCCTCCCCCACCTCACCCGGTACAAGGCCCGGTGCTGACCGCGTCCGAGGTGTGCTCGAGCGCCGCCGACACCTGCTCGGCCGGGATCGCGAAGCCCCCGTGCGGGCCGCTCGTGGTCGCCGCGAAGACCGTCCCCACCACCCGGCCGTCGCCGTCGACCAGCGGGCCGCCGGAGTTGCCGCTGCGCACCGCCCCGCTCAGCGCCGTGATCGTCCGTTCCACCGGTCCGTTGCCGTAGGAGTCCTCGCTGATCGTCGCCCGCGTTTCGCCGACCCGCGCCGGCTCCAGCGTGTAGGGGCCGTTTTCGGGATAGCCGAGGACGGCGGCGTCCTCCCCCTCGCGCCGGTGCGGTTCGACCGGCAGCGCCGGCAGCGCCGCCCCCACCCGCAGCAGCGCCAGGTCCTGCTTCGGCCGGTAGTAGATCGGCGTCGCGTCGAGCTCGACCCCGTCCTGGGTGGTGATGGTGGTGTCGTCGGCACCGGCGATCACGTGCGCGTTGGTGACGACGATTTCCGGTTCGACCGCCCAGCCCGACCCCTCGATCCCCAGCCCGCAGGCGGTGCTCAGCACCCGCACCACCGAGTCGGAGGCACGCCGCACGTCGGGGTCGGAGGCGATCTTCGCGTCGGGCGGGGCGACCGGCGCGGCCGGCCCGAGGACCGTCGGCGCCGGGTCGACCCGGTCGAGCGCGTTTAGCAGCGGCCCGGTCGGCGGCAGGACGTCGTTGAGGCTGCGGAGGATCGCCGACTGCTGGATGTCGGCGCGCAGCCGGACGGTCGAGGGCGCGTGCAGGAGGACGGCGCCGAAGACCCAGGCGAGGCCGAGCGCGACCGAGGCGATCAGCGCCGCGCCGCCGACCCCGTCGGCCCGCTGCAGGAACGGCCGCCGCACCAGCCTTTCCCGCAGCCCGAGGGCGAAGCTCTCGACCGTCACCGCCATCAGCGCGCCGGCCAGCAGCGCTCCCAGCGCCCCGCAGAGCGGCGCGTAGGGCGAATCGGCGCCCTTGGTCAGGAGCAGCGGCCCGATCCGGCTGCCTGCGAAGGCCCCGGCAGCGAAGCCGAACAGGGTCAGGGCGCCGACGATCAGGCCCTGCCGGTAGCCCCATAGGGCCAGGGCGAAGGTGAAGGCCAGGATCGCCCAGTCCAACACGGTCACCCCTCAAATTTCAGCATGCCGGGAGAGCCTCCTTTACCTTTCCGCCGTGAACAGAATCCCCACGGATGCGGAGCGCCGCCGCCGCCTCCTCACCCGCGCCCTCCCTCTGGTGGCGATTGCGCTCGTCGCCTTCATCGTCGGGATCACCGCCGGAACCTCCGGCTCGCCGCAGAAGGATGCCGCCGGCCGCTTCGCCGACGCCTGGGCGCGGAAGGACTTCAAGGCGATGTACGCGGAGCTGAACGAAGCCTCGCGGAGGCGGCTGAAGCTGGGGGAATTCGAGGCCGCCTACCGCGAAGCCGAAGAGACGGCGACGGCGCGGGCGATCGAAGCCGGATCCCCCGGCAGCACCGAATCGCGCGGCGGCGTCACGATGGTGCCGGTGGGGATGGCCGTCCAGACCGTCGCCTTCGGCGCCGTCGAACAGGACCTCGACCTCCCCTACGCCGACGGCGGGTTCGAATGGAGCAAGAGCCTCGTCTTCCCGGGGCTGCGCCCCGGAGAGGAACTGGCGGCCGACGTCGAACTGGCCGAACGGGCGCCGATCCTCGCCCGCGACGGCACCCCGCTGGCCGAGGGGCCGGCCGGCGAACGCGAACACCCGATCGGCAGCGCCGCGATCGATGTCACCGGCGAAGTCGGCGAAGCGCCGGAAGAAGAGTGGCCGAAGCTCGCCCGCCGCGGCTTCTCGCCGGAAACCCCGGTCGGCACCAGCGGCCTCGAGCTCGCCTTCAACGCGCGCCTTGCGGGCAAGCCGGGGGGCAAGCTGCTGGCGGTCAGCGAAGACGGGTCGTCGGTCCGGACCCTCGCCGAGGCGAAGCCGCAGAAGGGGGCGCCGGTGAAGACGACGATCGATCCCGGGCTGCAGGAAGTCTCGGTCTCGGCGCTGGCCGGGCGCGCCGGCGGCGTCGCCGTCCTGGACGCACGAACCGGCGACGTCCGCGCCCTCGCCGGCCAGGCCTTCTCCGCCCCGCAGCCGCCCGGCTCGACCTTCAAGATCATCACCACGACGGCGGCGCTCGAGGCGGGCAAGGTCAGCCTCGACGACGAATTCGAAATCACCAACGGCGTCAACGTCGGCGGCCGCTTCCTCAACAACGCCAACGGCGAGTACTGCGGCGGCACCTTCCGCCAGGCCTTCGCCGAGTCCTGCAACGCGGTCTTCGCGCCGCTCGGGCCGGCGGTCGGCAACGACAAGCTGGTCGAAACCGCGGAGCGGTTCGGCTTCAACTCGCCGCCGAGCCTCTACGCGCCGGCGGTCATCCACGAAATCGAACCGGCGGAACCGTCGATCCCGAGCGAAATCGGCGAAGAAATCGACCTCGGCGTCTCAGCGATCGGCCAGGGGGAAGTGCTGGCGACGCCGCTGGAGATGGCGAACGTGGCGCAGACCGTCGGCAACAAGGGCCTGCGGATGCCGACCTCGATCGTCGCCAACCAGAAGCTGCGGCCGCAGGCCGAACCGGTGCGGGTGATGTCGCCGAAGATCGCCGGCGAGCTGACGGAATTGATGATCGGCGTCGTCAACGAAGGGACCGGCACCGCCGCCGACATCTCGCAGGCGCAGGTGGCCGGCAAGACCGGCACCGCCGAGCTCGGTCCCAAGCCGGGCGAAGAGAATTCCGAAAACCCGGTGCAGATCAAGGACGCCTGGTTCTCGGCCTTCGCCCCGGCCGAAAAGGCGAAGCTGGCGGTGGGGGTGCTGCTGATCGAAGCCGAAGCGGCGGGCGGCGAAGTCGCCGCGCCGATCGCGGCGCAGGTGCTCGAAGCGGGGCTCGGGTAGGTCGGGGGACTCTCCTCCGTCGCAGATGGGGCGCGGCGGATCGGGAGTCCTTTCCGTCGCGGATCGGGCGGGGGATCGGGAGTTCCCTCCGTCGCAGATTTGGGAGGCTCCTCCGGGAACTCCCGATCCCCGATGAGCCCTGGCGATTCATCCGGGGACCCCCGATCCGCCGACGAACCCTGGTGATTCATCTGCGGATTCGCCCGATCCCCTTCATGAGCCCGGCTGGGTTCCGCCGCGATCGGGGCGGCGACTCCGCCTTGAAGCAGGTCCTACAGGTCGAGGGTTACTTCGCCCTTTTCTTCAGCGCCTTCGATGTGAAGGGTGAGGGGGCGGTTCTCGGAGGCTTCTTCGGGGATGAGGAAGATCGCGACGGAGCCCTCGATCGGGCCCTGCTGCGCGGGCGAGTCGAGCACCGGGATCTGTTCTTCGGCTTCGACCGTCCCTTCGAACGGCAGGGCGAAGATGCTTTCGCTCGGGATCACCTTGTATTCGTTGTCTTCGGCGTCGGTGATCGTCAGCGACGAGGGCAGCTGCTGCGGTTCGTCGCTTTCGTTCTGGATTTCGAAGAAGATTCCGAAGTAGGTTTCGCCTTTCGGCGGTTCCGGCTGGCCTTCGAGGTAGGCCGCGTCCTCGCTGTCGTTCGCGTTGAGGTAGCGCGAGAAGGTGACGTTGTACTTGAGGTCCCCCAGGGTCAGGGGCTCGCCCTCGTTGGTGTGCTTGGAATCGCTCGAATAGCCGCAGGCGGAGACGCAGACGCCCAGCGCGAGGAGCGCCAGCAGGGCGAAGAGCGGCAGCAGCGTGCGGCGGGTGGGGTGCATCGCGGCGCGGAGTCTATATCGCTCTAGGGGATGCCCGTCGCGTACCGGTTGCCGCCGGCGACGGCGATGCGCTCGGCGAGCGGCCGGTCGGACTCGAGCTGGTCGCGGAGGCGGCGCAGCGCCTCGCGCCAGCCGCGCTCCAGCCAGAAGGAGCCGGCGCTGGCGATCTCCAGCACGCGGTCGACCGGGGCCGGTTCGGTCCAGTGGGTGACGCGGACCGTGGTCAGCGGTCCCGGACCGTCCTTCAACTCCCAGACGATGTGGTTGCGGATCCGGTTGCCGCGCCCGGCCTTGCCCTCTTCGGCGATCTGGTAGGGCTCGTCGACGGACACGATCGTCGTGTCCATCCAGATCTTGCGGAGCGGCCCCTTGACGCGGAAGCGGGCGCCGGCGCCGACCCCGACCGGGTCGATGCGGGTGAGGTGGAAGTCGCCCTGGAAGTGGTCGGTGAACGACGGGCGGGCGGCGAGGTCGAGCAGCGCGTCGTAGACCTGCTCGCGTGGCGCGTCGATTTCGATCTCGCAGCTGACGGGGCCCATCGGGCGGCCGATTCTAGTTGCCGCGCCCCCATCCCCAGCGTGCGCCCGGCCGCCGGCGATTGCTTAGTCGGTTTCGAGTGACAGATGGAAAGGATCGCTTTAGTATCGAATGTGACCAGGAGGAGAGACGACCCCGATCTTCGACAGCGTCGGCACCCGCCCGGCCGACGGCCCGATTCCCAGCGGCTCCATGCCCGGAGAGGGGACGTACTTCTGCGTCGTCTGCGGCCGCCAGGTGGCGCTGCGCGAGACCGATGCGCTGCCCGACTGCGACTACTGCGGCAGCGGCCACTTCCGGCGCGACTCGATCTTCTCCTCGCTGCAGGAGCACGGCTCCCCGACGCTGGAATTCGCGCTCACGGAGGAGCACGAGGAGCCTGGCTGGCTCGACGCAGCGCGCCGGCGCCTGACCGAGCCGGGCTACCACCTGGCGCTGCGCGAGCGCGGCGAGGTGCGGACCTTCCACCTGGAGATCGGCTGGAGCCGGATCGGCCGCTGCGAGACAGCGGAGATCTGCCTCGACGACCCGAGCGTCTCGCGCCGCCACGCGATCGTCGCCACCGACCCGGGCAAGCGGCCGAGGATCCTCGACGACAGGAGCCTCAACGGCGTCCTCGTCAACGGCAAGAAGCGAGACATGGCCGAGCTGCAGGCCGGCGACGAGCTGGCGATCGGCCGCTACCGCCTGTACCTGCTCCAGGCCTGACGCGACTCCGCGGAAATTCCGCCACCCCTGTCCGTACGATCCCAGGCGGTGAATCCGGCACCAGACGAGCCCCCGCGCCCGCCCGGCGAGGAGTCGATCTCGGCCTCGGCCGAGCGCGCCCGCGCCCAGCTCCACGAAGAGATCGAGCGCGTCCGCCGCGGCGTCGAGCAGATGCTCGACGAGCAAAACGCTCCCCTCAACTCCGACCTCCGCCGCGAGCTCGACACGATGCAGGAGGACCTTCGCCGCTACGTCAAGACCCGCATCCGCAAATCCCAAAAGCGCAGCGACCGCTCGATCCGCCGCCTGGAGGACCGCACCACCGCCCTGGAGCAGCGCCTGGACGGCATCGACGCCGAGCGCCGCCTGGCCGAATGGCGCATCCACACCGACACCGCCCACATGCTCGACGGGCTGCTCGGAGAGGTCCGCGCGATCGCGGACCGGCTGGAGGGCAAGTCGCCCTAGAGCGGTGCGAGTTATGGCTGCATAGCAACCAAAACTCGCACCGCGGCTGAATCACTCGGTCGAGATGCTCGGGTCGGCCTGGACCTTCAGCGGGACGATCATCAGGAAGTTGCTCGTCGCGTCGGCGGCGAGGCCCTGGACGCGCTGGGCCTCTTCGCTTTGGCCGGTGGCTTCGAGCTCCTTCGCGTAGCCGCCGAGGAGGTCGTCGAGGTCGATCAGGGCCTCGGCGTCGAGGTCCTTGAGTTCGACTTTGGCGCCTTTGCCGAGGCGGCGTTCGATCGCTGCCCGGTCGACGCCGAAGGCGTTCTGGCGGACGTAGACGCGGCCGCCGGTCATGCCGGCGCAGGCCCAGGGGCCGATGTCGCCGAGGACCGCGGCGCGGCCGCTGGTCATGTACTCGAAGGCGAAGCCCTTGGCGTTGGCGCGGTCGGCCAGCGCTCCGCGGCTGTCGTCGATCGGCCCGTCGGGCTCGCCGCCGAGGACGACGTCCGCCCCTGAGAGGCGGATGCAGAAGCGGGAGTCGGCGCTGCCCTGGACGTAGAGCTTGCCGCGCTGGGCCCCGTAAGCGAAGGACTTGCCGACCGAGCCGTTGAGGCGCTTGCCCCGGGCGCCCTTGCCCTTGAGGATCGCGATCGTGCCGCCGAGCATGGTCTTGCCGACGCCGTCCTGGGCCCCGCCCTCGACCCGGATGTTGACGCCGTAGCTGTTGAAGGCACCCAGGCCCTGGCCGGCGACCGAGCCGCCGTTGAACTCGAGGCTCGCAAGCTCGTCGCCTTCCCCGCCCTCCGGGCCGTCACCGAAGATCCGCCAGCGCGCCAGCGCCCCCGCCAGCTCGGTCCCGAGCACGCGGTCGTTGGCGTCGGTCGCCCGCGGGAACTGGCTCCGCACCGTGCTGCCGCCGCAGACTTCCGGCGCCAGCGCCGCGATCTGGCTCGAGGCCTCCTTCGCCTCCATCCGGATCGGCCGCGCCACCACCAGGCCCGCTTCGGCGCGGGCGTCGGCTTCCTCGGCCACGGGCAGGTCGAGCGGTTCAAGGTCGAGGAACTCCTCCAGCGGCGTGATCAGCGGCGCCAGGTCGAGCCGGTCCTTGTGGCCGACCTGCTCCAGCAGGTCGTAGCGGCCGACGAGGTCCTGGGCACGCTCGTAGCCGAGCGACGCCACGACCTCCTTGACCTCCTCGCCCATCGCCTGGAAGAAGCGGGCGCAGCTCTCGGCCGACCGGTCGACCTCCTGCGGGGTGAACTTCTTCAGCCCGTGCGCCTGCGCTTCCTCGGGCGTCTCGATCTGGGTCGCGATGCCGACGTGGCAGGTGTCGAGCTGGCAGCCGCGGCAGATCGTGCAGCCGAGGCTGACCATCGCCAGGGTGCCGAAACCGACCCGGTTCGCCCCCAGGCAGTGCAATTTGACGATGTCGTGGCCGGTCCGGTAGCCGCCGTCGGCCCAGATCTCGACCCGGTTTCGCAGCCCGGCCTCCATCAGCGCCCGGTGGACGGCGCGGGTGCCGATGTCGCTCGGCAGGCCGACGTGGCGCAGCGCGTGCTGGCGCGCCGCCCCGGTCCCGCCCTCGAAGCCCGACAAGGTGATGATGTCGGCGCCTGCCTTGGCGATCCCGAGCCCGATCGTGCCGATGTTCGGCACCACCGGCACCTTGACCGAGACCCGCACGTCGGGGTTCACCGTCTTCAGCTCGTCGATCAGCTCGGCCAGGTCCTCGATCGAGTAGAGGTCGTGGTTGTTCGACGGCGAGATCAGGTCGGTGCCGGGCGTGGCGTTACGGGCGGCGGCGACCTTCTCCGAGACCTTCTTGCCGGGCAGGTGGCCGCCCTCTCCCGGCTTGGCGCCCTGGCCGATCTTGATCTCGGCGACGTAGGAGCTGTTCAGCATCTCCGCCGAGACGCCGAAGCGGCCCGAGGCGACCTGCTGCCCGCGCCAGTTGCGGTACTGGCCGTACATGTCGCGGATCTCGCCGCCCTCGCCGTTGATGCAGAGGACGTTGATCGCCTTCGCCGCGTTCGCGTAGGCGCGGAAGGCGGGCTCGGACTGCGAGCCGAAGCTCATCGAGGAGATCACGATCGGGTAGTCGTGGTGGCCGACGCCGGCGTCGACGCCAGCGGGGTCGACCGCCGGCCGGTCCCCCTTCAGCCCCATGATGTGGCGCATCGAGATCGGGTTCTGCTTCTCCAGCTCCCGCACCTTCTCCGAGTACTCCTGGTAGGTGCCGGTGCCGTTGGCGGTCGCGATCGCCGCCTTGTAGACCTTCGGGTAGAAGCGGAAGGTCTTCGCCGGTTTCGCTGCCGCGTCGCCGCCGCTCAGCGCGTGGGCGCGGGCGTTGGTGTCCTCGTCGAGGTCGGCGAACCCGGTCCCCGCCGCCTCGCTCGCCGCGTAGTGCTCGGTCTGGAAGATCTCCGCCAGCTCCGGCTTGATCCCGATCGAGCTGAACTGGCGCGCGTAGCCGCGCACCTCGTGGATGCCGATCGTCGAGATCACTTTCTCGATCCCTTTGCGCAGCGCCGCGCAGAGGTTGGAGACGTCGTTCTCGTAGTCCTCGACGCAGATCACCTCGACCATCACGTACGGGCAGACGCCGTCGGCGCCGAGGCCGAGGGCGAGCATCGCGTCGTGGACGTTGCGGATCGCCGCCGAGCGCAGGACGATGCCGCAGCGCCGCCGCAGGTTCGTTTCGCCGGGCTCGACCTTGAACTGCTTCAGCGCCTGGTCGATCGCCGAGACCGCCAGGTGCGGGTCGAGGTAGCGGCGGTCGGCTTCGTAGACGGTGCGGTCGGTGAGGACCAGCAGCTCGCAGCCGTTGCGGACCTTCTTCACCGCCTCCTGCTTGACCCGCTCGATCGCCCCCTTGGTCGTCTCCGACTCCAGCAGGGAGATGTCAACGGCGCCGTTGCGGCCGCTGAACTCCTCCCAGAGGTCCTCGAGCAGGTAGGTGTCGTGCTCGCGGGCGATCCGCCGGTATGGCTCTTCGGCGAGCGGCGCCAGCTCGTGGTGGCCGCCGAGGATCACCGGGAAGCCGGTTTCCACGGTGCCGGTGTCCTCCCCCGCGTTGTCGGGCGAAGGCCGCCGCCCGAACAGGGTCCGGGTCGAGAAGTGCTCGAGCTCCCGTTCGCGGTCGAGTGCCGGGTTGGTGACGACGGCAACCGTCTCCTTGAAGTAGTCGGCGAGGTTCTGCCGCTCGGGCGAAAGCGCCGCCAGCGGCCCGTCGTAGCCGAGCGAGCCGACCGGCTCGGCCCCGTTGGAGGCCATCTGCTGGACGAGTTTGACGTCGTCGCGCTGCCAGCCGAAGCCGGCGAGGACACGGTCGGAGACCCGCACCGGCTCCTCGGGGCCGGCGTCGGTGTAGCCGGGGACGTCGGCGCCCTCGAGCGGGCCGCCGGTCTCCAGGGCGCGCTCGTAGCCGGCGGCGGCCTCGGCGCCGTTGCGCGCCAGCCAGCGGTCGCGGACGATCCGCAGCATCTCGTCGTGCGGGTGCAGGGTCGTGCGGCGCTCGGCGCGGTCGATCAGCACCAGCGCCTTCTCACCCGGGGCGAGCGGCTTGGGCTCCGAGCACATCCTGGCGACCGGGACGACGCCGGGCTCGGAGCTGAACACGAAGTCGTCCTCGGTCTCCACCTGCCAGAGCGGGCGCAGGCCCATCGCGTCGGCCGAGAAGACGCATTCGTCGCCGTGGCGGGCGATCAGCGCCACCGGCCCCTGCGCGAAGGGGCCCATCGTCTGGTGCAGGTACATGTAGAAGGCGTGCAGCTCCTCGGGGAGGGAGCGGATCTCAGCGACGATCGGCGGCACGACCATCTCCATCGCCTCGGCGAGGCTGAAGCCCTCGCGGCTGACCAGGGTGTCGATCGTGCGGTTGAGGTCCTGCGAATCGGAGGAGTCGGGCTGGATCGGGACCGCCAGCATCTTCGCCTCCTGGCGCAGCTGCTGGATCGTGTTGATCTCGCCGTTGTGGCCGAGGACCGAGAACGGCTGCACCCGCTTGAAAGAGGGCCAGGTGTTGGTCGAGTAGCGGTTGTGGCCGAAACAGCCGATCGTCTCGAAGCGCGGGTCGCGCAGATCCGGGTAGTACTCGCCGAGGACCTTGGGCGCGCCCATCACCTTGTAGACGCAGGTCGTGGCGGAGAAGGAGGGAACGTGGACGTCGAGCTCTTTCTCGAGCCCGATCATCAGGTCGAAGAGGACGTCGTCGCGGCCGGCGGCATCGGGGACGAGGCCGGCGATCTGCCAGAAGATCGGCTCCTCCTCGCGCGCGGTCGGGCCGAGCGCGGGTGAGTTGACGACGCCGATCCGCTCGGCGAGCACGCGAAAGCCGCCTTCGGCGAGCAGCTCGCGCGCGTCGTGCTTGACCCCTTCCACATCCTGGGAGCGCTCGATGAAGACGTGGGCGACGGCGAAGGCGTCGTCGGTGGCAAGCGAGGGGTCGTGGCCGCCGGAGCGGACCTCCTCGGCCCAGATCTTGCGCGGAAGGTCGAGCAGAAGGCCGCAGCCGTCACCCTCGCCGTCGACGTTGCCGGCGCGATGGAGCATCTTCTGCAGGGCGGGAATCGCCAGCTCGATCGGCTCGTGGCTCGGCGTCGAGTCCTTCCGGACCGAGGCGTAGATGGCGCACGCGTCCTTGTCCTCGACCGAGGGCGGCGAGACGAGCGGGCGGTAGGGACGCTCTGGCGAAAAGCGCTCGACCGGAGCGCTGCGATCGGACTGGGTCTTCAATTGTGACCTCCCGGGTTCCACGCCTTCTTCGAGCGGGCGCGCGACGGGTTGACGAGTTCACGAATTATAGGCGGGGGCGGAAACTCTCCCCCCAGGTTCTCGACTTTCCCTGCGTTTTGCGGGAAGTTCGGGGCGGGCCGCGGCCTTCACCCCGGCCGGGTCGCGTTTGTGCCCCTATCGGACGACGAGGTCGACACGCCCGCCCGACTCAGGCCCAGGACATCGGCTCGTAGCCGCCCTCGGGCTGGACGCCGACCAGCAAGGCGACGACCTTGGAGTCGGAGCGGTTGTGGATCTGCCGCGAGGCCGTCGGCTCGATCGAGGCGAAGGTCCCGGCGGATGCGGGATGGTCCTTCCCGTCGAGGCGCATCACCGCCTCCCCCTCGAGGATCGCGTACAGCTCGACCTGGCCGCTACGGGCCTCGTCGTGCTCGGGGATCTGACCGCCCGGGGCGATCTCGACCAGGTTGTAGCCGAAAGCGCCGGTCCCGAGCGCCTTGCGCGCCAGCAGCCAGGTGCACTCCCCCGACCCCTCCATGCGCTCGAACTCGTCCCGGTGCTTGATCGTGTAGTTGGCCACGAACCGAGCCTAACCCCCAACCCCGAACTGCATCAACTCCTACACCGAGCAGAAATCCAAAAGCGACACGCCCTCGGACTCAGAGGCTCCAGTCGGGCTCGAAGGCGTTCTTGGCGAGCACCTTCGGCTTGCCGCCCGTATAAGGAACGCTGAGGACGTTGTGCTGGACCTCGGGGTCGAAGCCGCCGGTGTAGCCGAGCACGGCCTTGCCGTCGCTGGAGATCGCAGTGCCGACGAAGCCCTGCTCGCCAGCCTGGGCAACCGGCTTCTGGGCGCCGGTCTTCGGGTTGACCTTGACCGCGTAGCCGATGTCCTGTCCCTCGAACTCGGCCAGCAGCTGGTTGCCGCTTGACGACCAACCGGTCGGGAAAAGGCCTTGCGCGAGCTGAGGCACCTTGGTGCGGGTGAGGCGCTTGACGCCCTTGCCGTTCGGGTTCATCAGGTAGAGCTCGTTCTTGGGTCCGTATTTGCGCTTCTTCGCATCGAGCGTCTTCACGAAGACGATCTTCCGCGGGCCCCAGAGCGGATACGAGGAGCGGTGGTCGGTGGTCAGACGGTGCGGAACCACGGCCTTGACGCTGACCGCGCCGGGCGGCAGCACTTCGGTCCGGTAGACGTCGCTGCGGGGCGGGAAACGTTCGGAGCCCGCCATCGCGTAGACGAGTTCGCCTCCGTCGGGAGAGAAGCTGACGCCGCTGAAGTAGCCGTGCGCGAGGGTCCGCTGCGCCCCGGTTTCGGTGCTGATCAGGACAAGGCGCTGCTTGCCCAGTTCCGGCCCCAGCACCGCGACCACCAGGGTCCCGTCAGGCGACCAGGCGAAGACTTCGGGAAAACGCCACCCCTTGACCACGACCGTCGGCGGCGCGCTGCCGTCAGCAGGCGCGAGAACCATTTCCGGCTTGCTCTTCGGCGAGGTCCCCTGTTTCAGCAGGGCGACGATCTTCCCGTCAGGTGAGAGGTGCGGATTTTCTCCGGCCACCAGTTTCCTCGCCCCCGAGCCGTCGTCGCCGGCGACGAAGACCGTCGGGTGCATCGGGTTTCGCACGAAGGCGAGCGTCGCCTGCGCGGCAGCGGGCACCGCGAGCAGCGCGACGAGGACCAGAGCGGACAGAACGAGCGGCAGCTTCTTCTTGATCGGCATGCGCCGACTCTATCCGCGCACCGGGAGTCCCGACCAGCAGCGCTCACGATCTCCGTCCCTGCCGAGAGCCGCATCCGGTTTCGAGCACACTCCGCTGTGCTCGAAACCGGATGCGGCGCGCAGGCCCGCCAGCCCCCCGGCGCGTGCGGGGGTTTGCCGATCCCCATCAGCCGGGACCGACGACCGCGGCGACGATCAGCCCGCCGCTGACGCAGACGAAGGAGACCACCGCCAGCGCCCGGTACCAGAGCCGCCTCTCGACATCCGGATCGAAGGCGAGCGGGACGAAGAGGAACGGGTTGACGAGGGTGCCGAAGACGAGCGCTGCCGCCACTGCCGTCGGCAGGTCCGGCACCGCCAGCCCGACCCCGATCAGGATCAGGCCCATCATCACGTAGTCGAGGTGGACCTGGCGGATCCGCTGCGGCGCCACCACCCCGATCCGCCGCAGCCATTGGGGCCGTTCCTGGCGCACCACCATCGCCCAGCCGAGCAGGGCGCCGAGCGCCAGCTCGACCAGGCCGATCCGCACCACCCAGTCCACTTCAGAGCTCCGGGACGTCGGCGCCGAGGGGGCTGAACGGCAGGCGCTTCACCTCGGCCCAGCCGGCGCAGCGCTGCTCCAGGGCGGCGGTGACGCTCCCCGCCTCCTGCCAGGTGGTCCAGACCAGGACGGTGGGGCCGGCGCCGGAGATCGTCGCCCCCAGCGCCCCCAGCTCCCGGGCCGTGTCGACCACGTCCATCGAGCGCGGGTAGAGCTCGCGACGGCGCTCCTGGTGGATGCGGTCGTGGAGTCCCTGGGCGAGCAGGTCGAGGTCGGCGCTGCGCAGGCCCAGCACCAGCGTCGCCGCGGCCGAGACGTTGGCGACGGCGTCGGCGAGCGGCAGCTCGGCCGGGATCGCCTCCCGCGCCCGCTCGGTCGAGACCTCCTCGGGCGGGATCACGACGATCCCCTCCAGCCCACCGGGCGGGTCGAAGCGGGCGGCGGTCGGTCCCTCCTCCCCCCGCCGGCAGACCACGAACCCACCGTAGATCGCGGCGGCGACGTTGTCGGGGTGACCCTCGATCGCGGTCGCCCGCGCCAGCATCTCCTCCTTGGTGAGCGCCAGCTCGTACAGGTGGTCGGCCGCGGCCAGCCCGGCGACGATCGCCGCCGCGCTCGACCCCAGCCCCCGGGCCAGCGGAATCTCGCTGCGCAGCCGGAAGGCGATCCCGTCCGCCGGCCGCAGGCTCTCGAACGCCCGCACGATCAGGTTGTCGCGCCCGGTCGAGACCTCCAGCCCGCCGGCGTCGAAGGAGAACCCGCCGCCCTCCTCCACCTCCAGCTCCAGGAACAGCGCCATCGCCGCCGCCATCGCGTCGTAGCCGGGCCCGAGGTTGGCCGAGGAGGCGGGAACGCGGACGAGCCGGTGACGCGCGGTCATAGCGATCTCCTGTGGCCGCGCAGCTCCAGCCGAGCGATCCACTCACCGAGAAGCGGATCCACCAGCCGCCACTGCCCGTTGACCTGGTGCAGATGCCCCACGCGTGCGAGTTTGTCACGGGCGTGCTGGGCGGCTCCCTTCGAGAGGTTGAAGCGGTTCAGCGTGCGCTGGTTGAAGAGCGACTCGTCGCTGAGCGCAAGGGCCGCCATCACCGCCTGCTGGCTGGCGCTCGAGGCGTTCCAAACAGCTTCAAGGGCTTCGCTCAGCTCCTCGAGGACCGCGGCCAGGGTCTCGACCCAAACCTCGGCCGTCGCTGCGCCACCGCGAGGGGTCCGCTCCCACAGGTGGTGGGCGAGGAGCATCGCCCGCTGCGGATGTCCCTGAGCCTTGTCCAGCAGGGTCGTGAGCGCGGGCATCGCCTCCCGGCCGGTCTCTTCAAACCGGACCCCGATGTATTCGACGAGATCGGCGTCGGCGAGGGGAGCCAGCTGGAACACCCTCGCCTGCCCGAAGAACGGCCGCTCCTGCAGCCCGAAGAGCTCGTGCATGAGACCGGGCTGGGAGCCGGCGTAGACGTAGCTCGCCGCGTCCCCGTGCCGCTGGATGTGGCTGCGGAAGAGCCCGTCGATTCCCTCTCCGATCGCGAGCAGCTCCTGGAACTCGTCGAAGGCCACCAGCGCCCTGGTCCCATTGCGCTCGAACAGCGTCAGGGGAAGGTCGAGCAGGCCGGCCAGCACCCTGTTCGCCTCCGTTCGCGGAAGGGCCTGGGCCTCGATCCGCAGCGGCCCGGCACCGATGCTGAGCTTCGGCCGCAGGGCGTCTATCGCCGCTACCGCCGCCCGGCGCAGCGGCGTACGCAGGCGCCCGTACGCTTCTTCCATCCGCCCGACCACGTCGGTGAGCGAAAGGGCTCCGTAGAAATCGACCTCGACGTAGGCCAGCCCGACGAGCTCGGCATCGCGGCCGATGCGGCGCAGGAGGCTGGTCTTGCCGTACCGGCGAGGAGCCGACAGGCGGCTGGCATGGCTTCCCTCCGCCAGCTGGAGGAGTTGTTTCGCCTCCTGGTCGCGATCGATCAGCTGCTCGGGATCGAGCGGCCGGTTGAAGACGAAGGGATTCAGCTCCATAGTATGTGCAGACATACCAGAGGGTATTGAAACACATACCACCTGGTATTGATTTCCGTACCCCTACTTGAAGACGGCCCGTTCGACGGCGCTGAGGTCGTTCTCGCAGTTGATCACTGAGGGGGCTTTGGCGAGGGCGGTGTCGGGGTCCTTGAGACCATGGCCGGTGAGGACGCAGACGACCGTCTCGGGCTTGGGCATCTCCTCGACGGTCGGCAGGCCGTGGGCGAGGAGGCCGGCGACCGAGGCGGCGCTGGCCGGCTCGCAGAAGACGCCTTCGTTGTCGGCCAGCCAGCGGTAGGCGTTCAGGATCTGCTCGTCGGCGACGGCGGCGACGCGGCCGCGGGAGGCGGTGAAGGCGGCCATCGCCTCCTCCCAGCGCGCCGGGTTGCCGATCCGGATCGCCGAGGCGACGGTCTCCGGGTGCTCGACCGGCGCTCCGCGGACCAGCGGCGCCGCGCCCTCGGCCTGGAAGCCGTAGAGAACCGGGCCAACGACACCGTCTTTATCAGGGATGCGCTCCAAGGGCGAGTCGGCGAGCTCCTGGAAACCTCGCCAGTAGGCGGTCACGTTCCCCGCGTTTCCCACCGGGATCGCCAGCGCGCCGGGCATCTCCCCCAGGTCTTCGACCACCTCGAAGGCAGCCGTCTTCTGGCCTTCGATCCGGTGCGGGTTGACCGAGTTGACGAGCTCGATCGGGTGCTTCTGCGAGAGCTCGCGGACCAGCCGCAAGGCGTCGTCGAAGTTGCCCTGCAGCGCCACCACCCGGGCCCCGTGCATCAGCGCCTGGGCGAGCTTGCCGATCGCGATCTTCCCCTCGGGCACGATCACCGCCCCGCGCAGCCCGGCCCGTGCCGCGTAGGCCGCCGCGCTCGCCGCGGTGTTGCCGGTCGAGGCGCAGATCACCGCCTCGGCCCCCCGTCCCTTCGCCCGCGAGACGGCGACCGTCATCCCCCGGTCCTTGAACGAGCCGGTCGGGTTCAGCCCCTCGAACTTGAGGTAGGCCCTGGCGCCGATCCGCTCCGAGAGCCGCGGCGCTTCGATCAGCGGGGTCGAGCCCTCGTTCAGCGTCACCACCGGATCCCCCGGCTCCAGCGAGAGCCGGTCGCGGTAGCGGTCGATCAACCCCTTAGCCACGGTTATGCAGGCTCCGCATCAGTACTCCTCCTCGATCACCCGGATGACCCGCGGCGCCGAGCGCATCTCGGCCAGCTCTCCCAGCCCCTCGACGGCCGTGGCGAAGCGCGACTCGAGGCACTCGTGGATCACCATCACCAGCCGCGCCTCGTCGCCGATCCCGCGCTGGACGACGCTCTTGACCGAGACCTCGTGGTCGCCGAGCACCGTCGCCACCCGCGCCAGCACCCCCGGCTCGTCGGCAACCTCGAGGTAGAGGTAGAAGCTGGAGCTGACGTCGGCGACGATCGGCAGCTCGACCCGCGTCTCGTGCACCGGCGCCTCGCCGGCGAGGATCGAGACGACGTCGCCGAGGACCGCAGAGGCGGTCTGCAGCCCCCCTGCCCCCGGCCCCGACATCGTCACCTCGCTGATCGCCGGCGCCTCGACCATCACCGCGTTGAACGGCCCTTCGATCGGCGCCAGCGGGTGGCCGCGGTAGAGGAAGCAGGGGAAGACGCGGACGCTGATCCCGCCGTCGCGCCGCTCCGCCACTCCCAGCAGCTTCAGCGAGAGCCCGAACTCCTTGGCGTAGGCGAGGTCGTCGGGGAGGACCCGTTCGATCCCCTCGTAGGTGACCTCGTCGAGGGTGACCGGCGTGTGGAAGGCGAGCCGGGCCAGGATCGCCATCTTCGCCGCCGCGTCGGCGCCGCTGACGTCGTCGGTCGGGTCGGCCTCGGCGTAGCCCAGCTCCTGGGCCCGCGCCAGCACCTCGTCGTAGCCGGCGCCGCTCGCCGCCATCTCGGTGAGGATGAAGTTGGTGGTGCCGTTGACGATCCCGAAGACCTTCGAGATCTCGGTAACCCCGAAGCCCTCCTGGATCGTGCGGACGATCGGGATCACCGCCGCGACGGCCGCCTCGAACCGCAGCTGCACCCCCGCCTCGCGGGCGAGGGCGAAGAGCTCGTCGCCGTGCTGGGCGAGCAGCTGCTTGTTGGCGGTGACCACCGGCTTGCCCGCCCGCAGTGCCGCCGCCACGTATTCGCGGGTCGGCTCGGTCCCGCCCATCAACTCGACGATCAGGTCGGAGCCGGCGAGGATCTGCTCGAAGTCGCCCCCGCCGCGGGTCAGCGTCCCGGCGATCTCCGGCCGCCGCGCGGTGGCCGCCTCCACCGCCTCCGCCCGCTCGGCCAGCAGCTCGGCGAAGGCGGCGCCGACCGTGCCGCGGCCGAGCAGCCCGATGCGGACGGGTTTGGAGCCTTCGGAGGCCATCGCGCCTAGACGTCCCTCGCCGTCAGGTCCTCGTAGGTCTCGCGGCGGACGACCACGCGCGAGGCGCCTTCGCGGCAGAAGACGACCGGGGGACGGGGCACGCCGTTGTAGTTGTTGGCCATCGCGTAGCCGTAGGCGCCGGTGGCCGGGGTGACGAGGACGTCGCCGACGGCCGGCTCGGCCAGCTCCGCGTCGCGGACGATCACGTCGCCGGACTCGCAATGCATCCCGGCAATGGTCACCAGCGTCTCGGGCGATGCCGCGGCGCGGTCGGCGACCAGCGCCTCGTAGGTCGAGCCGTACAGCATCGGCCGCAGGTTGTCGGACATGCCGCCGTCGACCGCGACATAGGTTCGGACCCCCGGTATCTCCTTCACCGTGCCGACGCGGTAGGCGGTGACGCCGGCGTTGGCGACCAAGGAGCGGCCGGGCTCGACCAGGATCCGCACCCCCTGGCCGAAGACCTCGGCGACGCCGCGCACCTTGACCTCGACGTAGGCGTCGATCGAGGGCGGCTCGTCGGCGGCGGTGTAGGCGACGCCGAGGCCGCCGCCGACGTTGACGACCTGGCACCACTCGCCGGCCAGCTCACCGAGCGCCCGGATCGCCAGCGTGTAGGGCTCGAGCTCGAAGATCTGCGAGCCGATGTGGGCGTGCAGCCCGACCAGCTCGAGCTTCTCGGAGGCGAGCACCCGCTCGATCGCCCGCGCCGCCAGCCCGTCGGCGAGCCCGAAGCCGAACTTCGAGTCGAGCTGGCCGGTGGTGATGTAGTCGTGGGTCGAGGGCTTGATCCCCGGCGTGACCCGGATCAACACCCGCTGCGGTTCGTCGAGCAGCCGCTCGCAGCGCTCGATCTCGTCGAAGGAGTCGAGGATCAGGTGGCGGATGCCGGCGCGGGCCGCGAAGAGGATCTCCTCGTCGGACTTGTTGTTGCCGTGCATGTGGATGCGACCGGGGTCGAAGCCGGCCTTCAGCGCCATGTGCAGCTCGCCGCCGGAGGCGACGTCGACCGAGAGCCCCTCCTCGGCGAAGAGCCGGTAGGCGGCGGTGCAGGGCAGCGACTTGCTGGCGAAGAGGACCTCGTAATCGGCGCCGCGGCTCTCGAACGCCTCGCGATATTCGCGGGCGCGGGAGCGGATGTCGTCCTCGGCGTAGAGGTAGGCGGGGGTGCCGTGCTCTGCGGCCAGCTCGACCACGTCGCAGCCGGCGACCTCCAGGTGCCCCTCCCCGTTGACCCGGCTCCCGCGCGGGAAGACCGCCGAACCCACGATCGGGTCCCCGCTCACCGCCGCCTGTCCGCTCTCGCCCATCGGACCGGCATTGTGGCCGATCACGGGTGACGAAGTATGAGAGCAACTCCCAGGCCCAACATCTCCTGTTCCTTTTCGTTGCTCAGCAGGTGAAAGGAACAGCTGAACAGCTGCCCTTGAAATTCTCCTGTTCCTTTTCGCCCCAGAGCGGGAAAAAGGAACAGCTCGTCGTGCCGAGAGCGCTTATTTCCCGAGGCCTTCGAGGCCTTTGGTCACGCCTTCGACCGTCTTCGTCGTTTCGTCGACGACTTTGCCGACGGTCGATTCGGGGCCGGCGACGCCGTTCACGACTTCTTCGGTCGTCTGGGTGACGCCGGCTTCGTTGAGGGCGCCGCCGGTGACGGTTTCGTCAACCTGGTTGACGGTTTCGTTGACGGCGCCGGTGACTTTCGAGGAAGGCGAGGCGTTCGTGGTGGTTTCGCCGCCGCTCGAGCCGCCCCCATCCCCTTCGCCGCTGCCGCCGCTGTCGCCTCCACCGCTGCCGCCGGAGGCGCCGTTCGAGCCGCCGCCCGAGCCGCCGCCTTCCCCGGCCGAGCCGCCTCCGCTGCCGGTGCTGCCTTCGCCGCCGCCGGGAGAACCAGCTTCTCCTCCCCCGCCGCCGGGCGCAGCTGCGCCGCCTTCGCCGCCGCTCACCCCGGTCGACCCGCCGCCTGAACCGCCGCCATTCGCGCCGCCGCCCTTAGCGCCAGCAGCCGCACCTTTAGCGCCGGCTCCGGCCACGGTCGCCCCACCAGCCCCACCGGCGCCGCCACCCACCGGCGTCGCCACCTCCTGCGCCTTCGAGACCGCCGGCTTGTCGCTGCCGCCGCCGAGCAGCCCAGCGACCGGCCAGTCGCCGAAGACCTGGGTCGAAATCAGGAAGACGGAGATCGCGATGGCGACGGCGATCAGGCTCGCCCCCGACATCGCGCCCACCATGTAGGTGCGCGCCTGGCGAATCATCAGGGATATTTTTACCTATAAGTAGCCCATCGGGTCGGTCACGGAGCCGTTTATACGAACCTCGAAGTGGAGGTGCGGACCGAAGCAGTATCCGGTGCAGCCCGTGTACCCGATTACATCGCCCTGGCTAACCGATTGGCCGAGGGATACCGCGAAGGAGCTCTGGTGGGCGTAGCAGGTGGAGAGCCCGCCGCGGTGGTCGAGGCAGGTGTAGTTGCCGTAGCCGCCGCTTTCGGCCTCCGACTGCTGCAGGCTGACGGTGCCGCCGAGGGCGGCGCGGATCGGCGTCCCTTCCGGGACCGCGATGTCGATCCCCGGGTGGTACTCGTAGCTGCCGTTGATCGTCCGCGGACCGAAGCCGGAGACGACGGGCCCGTCGACCGGCCAGATCATGCTGCCGCTGCCGCCTTTGATCGGCCCTGCCGGCAGCGGCGCCGAGCCGGTCTCGGCCAGCTGCGCGGCTATCTTGCCCTGGATTTCGCCGAGGTCGCCGTCGAGCTCTTCCTCGTGCTGGCTGACCTTCGCCAGCGCCGCTTCGCGGTCGTGCCGGGCAGCGACGAGCTCGGACTGGTGACTCTGCAGCGCCGCTCGCGCGGCCGTCAGTGCCTGCTTTTCGGAGGCGATCGAGTCGCGCGCGCTCTCGATCCTGTCCTTGCTGGTGCGCAGGCGCGTCACCAGGCTCCTGACCTCGTCGCGCAGGTCGCGCACCCGTCCCACCACCGCCTCGTCCATGCCGTGCAGGCGATCGAGGTATTCGGTGCGGGCGGCGAGGTCATCGAGGCTGTTGGCGCCGACGAGGACGCTGACCAGGTCCGGGCTGCCCATCTCGTACATCGCCACCAGCCGTTCGCGCAGGTCGACCAGCGCCCGCTCCAGGTGCGCGCGCACCCGTTCGAGCCTGCCCCGCGCCTCGTCCAGCTCGGCGACCGCTTCGTTCAGTTCGGCCTGCTTGGCGGCGAGGCGCTCGCGCACCGCCGCCTCACGGGTGCGGATCGCGGCGACCTCCCCGGTCAGGCGTTCGATCCTGTCCTTGAAGTGGGCGATCGTCGTCGTCAGGACGCCCTTGCGTTCTTCGACCTTCGAGAGCTGGGACTGCTTGTGCTCCAGTTCCGACTGCAGGTCGGCAGCAGGCGCCGCGGGGGCGGCTATGAACAGGAGCAGCAGCGCCGCGGCGGCAGCACAAAGCGCCGACACGACGGAACGGTGAAGAGGCATCCCATCGAGCGTAACCAAGGGCGATCTTCATCTGAACGACCGAAAAAGGCCTGCAACTGGCGTTGCGTCGCTCGGTTGAGGGGCCGGGAGAGGGGGTCGCCGGACACTCCCCGCTGTTGTCCGCCGACCCCCTCTCCCGGCCCCCCTCAGCCCCCTGGTGCGTTATCGACGCGGAGGAGGTCTTGAGACGCCTCCTCCTCCATTTGCAGAGTCGTGTGCTCGATGCCGAAGTCTTCTTTCAGGATCAGCTCTAAACGGCGGCGTATGAGATCGCGGTCGGCACCTTCGGCCACGACCACGTGGGTGGCTATCGCGCCGAAGCCGGAGGTGACGGTCCAGACGTGGAGGTCGTGGACGGAGCGGACTCCCTCCTCGGCGCAGATCGCGCGGCCGACGCCTTCGACGTCGATGCCGGCGGGGGCGGCCTCCATCAGAACGTCGAACGGCTCCTTGATCAGCCGCCAGGAAGAGGCGAGGATTAGGGCGGCGATGAGAAGGCCGACGATCGGGTCGACGATCGCGGAGCCGCCGAGCAGGACCCAGGCGCCGGCGACGAGGACGCCGAGCGAGCCGACCGCGTCGGCGGCCGAGTGGCGCAGCACCCCCTCGAGGTTGACGTCCTCGCGCTCGCCGCGGGCGAGGACGAGGGTGGCGGCGAGGTTGCCGCCGAGGCCGAGGGCGCCGAGGGCGAGGACGCCCCAGCCGTCAATCCCCGGTGGGTCGGAGAAGCGCCCGATCGAGGCGATCGCGATCGCGACGCTGACAGCCACCAGCAGCAGCCCGTTGACCAGCGCCGCCAACACCTCCGAGCGCTGGTAGCCGAACGTGCGCCGGCCTGCCGCGGGCAGCGTCGCCAGCCGCGCCGCGATCAGCGCCAGGACGATCGAGCCGACGTCAGAGAGCAGGTGCCCGGCGTCGGCCAGGACCGCCAGCGAGCCGGTGAGGAAGCCGCCGATCGCCTCGGCAACGAAGAGCCCGACGTTGATCGCCAGCGCGATCCACATCCGCCGGCGGCTGTCCTCCCGCCGCGCATCGAGCGCGTGCGTGTGGCTATGCCCGCCAGGCCCGTGCATCCACCGAGAATAGGTCCACCCACGGGCCGAAATGACGGATCTCCCCCGCCGACGGGCCGAAATGACTCATAGGGAGAGTCAAATAGGCCCGTCGGCCCGGGAGGTTGGACGGATCGTCCCGTCGGTCAGGCGGCTAAGGGCTGCTGCATCGCCTGCGCAGCGATTTCGGTGGCGTAGCCGAGGCGCTCGGCGTATTCGCGGGCCTGCATGCGGCTGATGACCATGCGCTGGATCTCGGCCGTGCCCTCGAACAGCTGGTAGATCTTGGCGTCGCGGAACCACTTCTCCAGCGGGCAATCGGTGCTCTGCGCGTAGGGGCCGACCAGGTCCATCAGCGTCGTCGTCGCCCACATCGTCACGTCGCCGGCCTTCAGCTTCGACATCGAGCCCTGGCCGCCGGTCATCGGCACCCCGTTGCGGCCCATCCAGGCCGCCCGCTGGACCAGCAGCCGCGCCGATTCGATCTCGGTGGCGACGTCGGCCAGCGTCTGCTGGATCCGCTGCGCGCTCAGCAGCGGCACGCCGCCTTCTTCCCGACCGTCGAGGTACTCGAGGGTCCACTCGTAGGCCGCCTGGGCGATCCCCAGCGCCGAGGCGCCGACCAGCGGCCGGGTGATCTCGAACGTCGCCAGGGCATCGGCGCCGCGCGATTTCTTCCCTTCGCGACCGCGCTGCAGCTTCTTCTCCAGCTTCTCCTCGCCGCCGAGCAGGTGGTCGGCGGGGATGCGGCAGTCCTCGAGGACGACCTCGGCGGTGTGGGAGGCGCGGATCCCGAGCTTGGTCTCCTTCTTGCCCTGGGCGAGGCCGGGCGTTCCCTTGGGAATGACGAAGGAGGCCTGGCCGCGGGTGCCGAGCTCCGGGTCGACGGTGGCGACGACGACGTGGACGTCGGCGATGCCGCCGTTGGTGATGAAGACCTTGGTGCCGTTGAGGACCCACTCCTCGCCGTCGCGCCTGGCGGTCGTCTTCAGGCTCTTGACGTCGGAGCCGGCCTGCGGCTCGGTCACCGCGTAGGCGCCGAGCTTGATCTCTTCGCCGCTGCCGAAGCACTCGGGGACCCAGCGCTGCATCTGCTCGGGCGTGCCGGAGGAGGCGATGCCGGCGGCGGCGAGGCCGGAGCCGCTGATCGCCAGGGCGATCCCGGCGCAACCCCAGTGGAACTCTTCGGCCGAGATCACCTGCATCTGGCCCTCCGGGTCGGAGGCGTTGCGCTGGATCGCCTCGAGGCCGCCGAAACCCTGCTTGCGCGCCTCTTTGATCGCCTCCCAGGGGATGCTCTCCTCTTCGTCGTGCTTGCGGGCGACCGGCCGGATCACCTCGCGCGCGAACTTGCGACAGTGCGCTTTGAACTCTTGCTGCTCGTCGTTCAGTGCGAAGTTCATCTCGGCTCCCTCCCGGCCTCTGCTCTTGGCGTCGCTTGATTGACTGGTCAGTCAACCAGTCGTCCGCAACTGTACTCCTCCCGGCAGCGCCCCGGTACGTTTCCTGCGGTGATCCCGAAGCGGCCGATCAACGCGGACGTCCCAGCGCCCGAGGAGAAGCCGGCGAGCCCGGAGCCGGCGCCGGCCCGCAAGGAGGAGGCGCCGGCCCGCAAGGAAAAGCCGCCGCGGGAGCCGAAGCCGCTGGCGCCGAAGCTGCTCGTCGGCCTGGCGGCTCTCGCGGTCGTCTTCATCGTCGTCGCCATCGTCGGCTCGAGCGGCGGCAAGGACGGGAGCACGAGCGAAGTGACCACCTCCGCGCCGGGGGGCGGCTCACCGGCGCCGGCACCTGCCGAAGCGCTCTCCTTCCCCGCCTTCGCGACCAACAACACGACCCGGATCGGCGGCTCCGACCCGACCTCGAACGCCGCCGGCGCCGCTCTCGCGGTCTTCCCCTCGGTCACCGAAGCGCAGCGGCCCGCCGCCGTCACCCTCGCCAGCGAAGAAGACTGGGCCGGGGCGATCGCCGCCTCGGTGCTGATGGCGCCGCCGCTCCGCGCCCCCATCCTCTTCTCGACGCCCGACGAACTGCCCGAAGACAGCGAAGAAGCGCTGCGCGCGCTCGACCCGCAGGGCAGCAGGGCGAGCGGCGGCGCCGCCCTCTTCGCGATCGGCTCGGTCGCCCTCCCCGGCGGCGCCGGCAAGGTGACCCGGGTGGACTCCGGGGACCCCGCCACCACCGCCGCCCAGCTCGCCACCCTCCGCGACCGCCTGTTCGGCAAGCCCCCTGCGCACGTCCTCGTCGCCCCCAGCTCCAGCCCGGAGTACGCGATGCCCGCCGCCGCCTGGGCCGCCCGCTCCGGCGACCCGGTCCTCTACACCGACGCGCAGAAGCTGCCGGCGGCCACCGCGGCGGCGCTGAAGCAGCACCCGACGGTGCCGGTCTTCGTCCTCGGCCCCACCACCGCCGTCTCCAAGGGGGTGCTCGGCGAAATCGCCAAGGTCGACAGGCACGTGCGGCGGGTCGGCGGTGAAGACCCGGTGACGAGCGCCCTGGCCCTGGCCCGCTACCGCTCCGGCAGCTTCGGCTGGAACGTCAACGACCCCGGTCACGGCTTCGTCCTCGCCCGCGACGACTCCCCCGCCGACGCCGCCGCCGCGGCAGCGCTCTCGGCCTCGGGCACCTGGGGGCCGCTGCTGCTCACCGACAACCCCGATACGCTCCCCGAGGCCCTCCACAGCTACCTCCTCGACGTGAAGCCCGGCTACACCACCGACCCCACCCGCGCCTTCTACAACCACGTCTGGGTGGTCGGCGACCAGGACGCGATCTCGGTCGCCCAGCAGGCCGAAGTCAACCAGTTGACCGAACTCGCCAAAATCCGCAGCAAGCCATGAGCGAGTCCGAGAACCCCGCGCTGCTGGGAGGGACCAAGGAGCTGACCGCCGAGGACATCCGCGCCCTCGCCGGCCCGGTCACCCCTCACTTCTCGCTGCAGATCCGCAACCGCATCCGCCGCCTGATCGCACCGCTGCCCGAGGGGCACCCGGCGCGAACGGAAGGCGAACGGCAGATCGCCCGGCTCGAGGAGCTCTCCCGGCACAGCGGCGAGCCGCGCGACGGGCTCGGGATCTCGCATTGAAATACCTGGCGCCCGGCGTCTGGCGCCTGAAGGAAGCGCCGCGGCCGCTGATCAACGTCTACCTCGCCGAGGACGTCCTGATCGACGCCGGCCGGCGCTGGGACCGCCGCCGGATCTTCGCCGAGCTCGAGGGGCGGCAGATCTCCGAGCTCGCGCTCACCCACGTGCACCCCGACCACCAGGGCTGCGCGAAAGCGGTCTGCGAGGCGTTCGGGGTGCCGCTCGCCTGCCACCGGGACGACGTCGACGCGATGGAGGGCCGGCGCTCGGTCTCGGCCACCGCAAAGCCGGGGGCGAAGCTCTTCGCGCGGCTCTGGCAGGGGCCGCCGCACAGGGTCGACCGCGTCCTCGATCAGGGCGACGAGGTCGCCGGCTTCCGCGTCGTCCACGCTCCGGGTCACGCTCCCGGCGAGGTGATCTTCTTCCGCGACTCCGACCGGGTGGCGATCTGCGGCGACGTGCTCCGCAACATCACCTACGTCAGCATGCGGACGAAGCTGGCCGAGCCGCCGGATGACCTGACCCCCGACCCGCCCGAGAACCGGCGCTCGATCCGCAGGCTGGCCGAGCTCAACCCCTTGCTGATCCTGCCTGGGCACGGTCCTGCGGTGACCGACATGGGCGCCTTCGAGCGCTTCGTCACCTCCCTTCCCGGGTAGCACCGCTCCGACCCGCACCGACGCGGGTTACCTGGTTTCGGGTACTGCAACCACCGGAAGGGGAGTCCAGATGAGCAAGCTTTGGAGCAGGCGCCCGTCGCCGGCGATGGTCGTCGCGGTGATCGCCCTGATCGTCGCCCTGGCGGGGACCGCTTACGCGGCGCAGCGGATCAACGGCGGCGCGATCATGAAGCAGACGATCGGCGGCGGCAAGCTGAAGAAGAAGACCCTGACGGGGTTCCAGATCAACACCGGCAAGCTCGGGACGGTGCCGTTCGCAAAGGTCTCGACCCACACCTTCTGGGCCGTCGTCCACAACCCCGGCGGCCAGGGCAACGCCGCCCTCGCCCGCGCCAGCGGCCCGAACATCTCGGCCACCGAGGGTGGCGGCGCCGTGACGGTGACCTTCCCGTTCAACGTCAGCGTCTGCGCCGACGTCGCCGGCCGCGACAACGCCGGCACCGCGAACCCGCAGTCGGGATATGCGCAGACCAACACCTCGCCCTCCAACCCGAACGCGATCGAAGTCCACACCCGTGACAAATCCGGCGGCAACGAGGACGCCGACTTCCATTTGATCGTGGTCTGCCCGTAATCGCAATCGCGTGGTTCCTTTTCCGCCTATTCAGGGCTGGGAACCACGCGGGCGCGGCTCATATCCACGCGCCGGCCCTTGAACGGAACGCCCTCGGCCCGCAGCAGCGCCCGCTGGCGGTCGCCCTTGGCGAGCGAGCCGTCGGCGCGGACGACGCGCCACCAAGGCAGGTCGGGATCGTCGTCGTGGAAGAGAACGGCCCCGGCGAACCGCGGCGCCCCCGGCGACACGTCCCCATACGTCCGCACGAACCCCTCAGGGATCCCGCGCACCCGCTCCAGCACTTCCAGCTCGCGAGCCCGTGGCTTTCCTTGCGCTACGAGGTCGTTCGCGGACTCGGCTCGCGAAGCGCTCACTCGCCGGGGCCGAAGGCGTCGATGATGCGGTTCTGGAACTCGCTCAGCTCCTCGGGCGAGATGAAGTAGGTGGGCGGGGTGAGGAAGAGGCCGTCGGCGCGCTCGGCGGTGGCCTCGACCCGGGCGCGGACCTTGTCGAGCGGTCCGGCGGCGCAGTAGGCCTCGACCATCTCGTCGCTGATCGCGGCGGGGACGGCCGCGAGGTCGCCGCGGCGGAACGCCTCCCCGGCTGCGGCCGCGTTGTCCGCGAAGCCGTGCATCTCCCACAGCGGCATGTAGGTCTTCACGGTCGCGTAGAAGGAGATCGTGCGGCGGGCCATGTCGACTGCGCGCCCTTCGTCGTCGTCGATCGCGCAGCAGACGGTCGGCAGGTAATCGAAGCCGGCGCGCTCGCGACCGGTGCGGCGCAGCCCCTCCTCGAAGGCCGGCACCACCACCTCGTCGATCCACCGCAGGCTCTGGATCGGATGGCCGATCAGCCCGTCGGCGACGTCGCCGGCCATCCGCGCCATCCCGGCCTGGACGGCGGCGGTGTAGATCGGCACCGCCTCGCGCGGTGCCGGGTGCGGCCGTACCCAGCCCTTGATGTCGATGTCGTAGTACTCGCCCTGGTAGCGGATCGGCTCGCCCGCGCTGGCCTGGCGCATGATCAGCCGGGTCGCCTCGATCGCCTCGCGCAGGTGCGGCGCCGGCCGGCCGTAGTCGGCGTTGTGCCAGGTCTCGTTCAGTCGTTTGACCCCGGCGCCCATCCCGAGCCGGAAGCGCCCGCCGGAGAACTCGTCGACGTCGAGGGCGCCGATCGCGTGGACGAAGGGGCTGCGGGTGAAGGCCCAGACGATCCCGGTCGCGACGCCGATCCGCTCGGTCTTCGCCGCCACGTAGGTCGCCTGGGTGACGGCGCTGCGGAACAGCTCCGGCGCCCACACGCACTCGACCCCGGCCGCCTCGGCCCGCAGCGTCTCGGCCTCGAGATCGGCGACCGAGGTGCCGATCGCGGCGACGGAGATGCGATCGAGCGCGCTCACCAGCCGAGCGCCACCTTCCGCTGTTCCTTATCCCTGCCCGGCAGGGATAAGGAACAGCGGAATGGCTTGGCCGGGGCGCTCACGCCGGCAGGGGCTCGCCGGCGTCGGCGGCCAGGACCGCATCGGCGACGCGCTCGCGGTGCCACCTGGCGTCGCCGAAGCTGGCGGCATTGGCCCGCCCGCGCTTGAGGAAGAAGTGGAGGTCGTGCTCCCAGGTGAAGCCGATGCCGCCGTGGACTTGGATCGCCGCGTCAGGGACCCGCCAGCCGGCGTCGGAGGCATAGGCCTTCGCCATCGAGGCGGTCAGCGGCAGCGACTCGGGCTCGGCGTCGGCGGCCCAGGCGGCGCCGTAGACGGCCGAGCGCGAGTTCTCGGTCTCCAGCAGCATCTGCGCGCAGCGGTGCGAGACCGCCTGGTAGGCGCCGATCGGGCGGCCGAATTGCTGGCGGTCTTTGGCGTAGGCGACCGACATCTCGAGCGCCCGCTGCGCCAGCCCAGTCGACTCGGCGGCGAGCGCCACGCAGGCGCGCTGGAAGACCGGCCAGTAGTCCTCGGTGGCGCCCGGCAGGGTGTTCTCAGCGGCCACCTGCACGTTCTCCAAGCGGATGGTGGAGACGCGGCGGGTGGGGTCGATCGAGGTCTCCGGCGTCACGATCACGCCCCCCGCGGCCTTCTCGACGAGGTGGCGGTGGCCGTCGGCGGTGGCGACAAGGAAGAAGTCGGCGCTCGCGGCGTCCAGCACCAGAGTCTTTTCCCCGTTCAGCACGACCCCCTCGCCGTCGGGCTCCGCCGCCAGCGCGAACCTGTTCGGCTCGGCGGGCGCGCCCGCGTCGACCAGCGCCGGCACCCCGCGCAGCTCGCCGGCGGCGAGCGGCGCCAGCCAGCGCTCCTTCTGCCCATCGGAGCCGGCGGCCGCAAGCGCCAGGCCGACAACCGTGTTCGAGAGCAGCGGCGAGGGTGCGCAGACGTAGCCCATCTCCTCGAAGAGGACGGCGAGCTCGACGATCCCGAGCCCCTGGCCGCCCCACTCCTCGGGCAGCGCCAGCCCCGCCCAGCCGAGCTCGGCCATCTCCTTCCAGCCGCTCTCGTCGAAGCCGCTCTCGCTGGCGGCGATCTCCCGCAGCCGCTCGGATTTGAAGCGCGAGGCGAGGAAATCGTGGGCGGTCGACTTGATCGCCTGCTGCTCGTCGGTGAGGTCGAAGTACATGGCAGCGTTCCGCTATCGCAGCCGCGGCAGGCCCAGGACCCGCTCGGCGATGATGTTTTTGAGGATGTCGGTGGTACCGCCCTCGATCGAGTTGGCGCGGGAGCGGAGGAAGCCGTACTGCCAGGCGCCGCCGGCGACCGCGTGCTCGGAGCCGCGGGCCAGCAGCGAGTAGGCCCCCTCGATCTCCAGCGCCAGCTCGGTCAAGTCCTGGTTGATGTCGGCCCACTGCCACTTGCCCAGCGACCCCTCGGGCCCCGGGACGCCCGACTGCATCGTCTTGGTCAGGCCGCGGTAGGCGTTCAGCCGCATCGTCTCGACCTCGATCTGGAGCTGGGCGATCCGCTGGCGGAAGTAGGGGTCCTCGGCCGCGGTGCCGCCGTTCGCCGGCGTTTCCCGCGCCAGCTTGCCGAGCCGGCCGAGGCTGTTCTGGATCTGCGAGATCGCCCCGAAAGCGAGCCCGGCCCGCTCGTTCATCAGCGTCGTGATCGCCACCGCCCAGCCGTTGCCGACGCCGCCGACGACGTTGGCGTCGGGCACCCGCGCCTCCTCGAAGAAGACCTCGTTGAACTCGCCCTCGCCGGTGATCTGGACCAGCGGCCGGGTCTGCACCGCGTCCTGTTTCATGTCCAGCAGGAAATAGGTGAGGCCCTGGTGCTTGGGCGCGTCGGGGTCGGTGCGGGCGACCAGCATGCACCACTTGGCGTACTGGGCGAAGGTGGTCCAGACCTTCTGGCCGGTGATCACCCATTCGTCGCCGTCCTTGACCGCGCGGGTCTTCAGCGAGGCGAGGTCGGAGCCCGACTCGGGCTCGGAGAAGCCCTGGCACCAGATCTCCTCGCCGGTCAGGATCGGCTCCAGGTAGCGCGCCTTCTGCTCGTCGCTGCCGTGGGCGATCACCACCGGGCCGCCCATCGCCAGCCCCAGCACGTTGGCGGGGCTCGGCGCTTCCTGGCGGCTCGCCTCGGCGGCGAAGATCGCCTGCTCGATCATCGTCGCGCCGCGGCCGCCGTACTCCTGCGGCCAGGAGATCCCGGCCCAGCCGCCCTCGTGCAGCTTGCGCTGCCAGGCGCCGCGGAACTCCATCACCTCGTCCAGCCCGGCCTCCGGCTCGGGCCCGGGATGGTTCTCCTGCAGCCAGCCGCGAACCTCGTCGCGGAACTCCTCCTCCGATGGCGACAGCGTCAGGTCCATCGACGGCTGAGCATATACGGGCGCCTGGCTCGGCAGCCAGGCGCCCGTTCAGGAGCTAACGGCGGTCTATTCTTCGCCGCACTTGACGAGGCCATATGCGCTCGCCAGTTTGTCTGCCTTCGCAAACGGACCGGCTTTTTGGCTGGTCAGGACGGCCGGGTCTTCTTCGCCCTTTTCGAGCGCTTCGTTGGCCGCATCGGTGATCGCTTCGACTTTGGCCTCTTCGCCGCTCGGCGGTTCGAGCCCTTCGATGCCTTCGACCTGGCCGCGGATCCCGGGGATGACGACGGTTTCGATCACTTCGGTCATCTGCGCCTTGGTCGGCTTCTGCTTCTCCGAGAACCCGTTTTCCTTGGCGAATTCTTCGAAGCCCTGATTGATTTCCTTGTTGCCCTTTGCACAGAGGGCGTTCCCCTGCTTCACGAACTCTGCCTTGGTAAGGCTGCTGCTGTCGGTGCTGTCGCCACCGCCGCATCCCGCAGCGATCATCGAGATCGCGGCGAGCGCGGCGAGCAGCGCAATGAACGGCTTGCTCACCTGGACTCCTCTTGCCTTTGGTTGCTGGATCAGGCAGCGGACGCTATCCGCGCCATCGGCCGCCTCGGAGGATCCCTCCTAGACCCGCTGGATCAGCGTCCCGGTGCCGAGGCCGCCGCCGCAGCACATCGTCACCAGCCCCATCTCCTTGTCGGTGCGCTCCATCTCGTGCAGGAGGGTGGTGATCAGGCGGGCGCCGGTCGAGCCGAGCGGGTGGCCGAGGGCGATCGCGCCGCCGTTGACGTTGACCCGGTCCATGTCCGGTTCGAGCTCGCGGCGCCAGGCGCCGACGACCGAGGCGAAGGCCTCGTTGATCTCGACCAGGTCGATGTCGTCCATCTTCATCCCGTTGCGCTCGAGCAGCTTCCGCGTCGCCGGGATCGGGCCGGTCAGCATGATCACCGGGTCGACGCCGACCGTGGTCTGGTCGTAGATCCGCGCTCGCGGCTTCAGCCCCAGCTCGTCGGCCTTTTCGCGGCTCATCAGCAGCACCGCGGCGGCGCCGTCGGAGACCTGCGAGGAGTTGCCGGCGGTTACCTTGCCGTCCTCCTTGAAGGCCGGCTTCAGCGCCGAGAGGCCCTCGAGCGTCGTCTCGCGCAGGCCCTGGTCGGTGACGTAGGTGTCGCCGTTGACCTGCATCGGGATGATCTCGCGCTCGAAGCGGCCCTCCTCGGTCGCCTGCTGGGCGAGCCGCTGGGAGCGGACACCGAGCTCGTCGAGCTCGGAGCGGCTGATCTCCCACTTGTCGGCGATCATCTCGGCCGAGAGCCCCTGGGGGATCAGGTCGTAACGCTCCATCAGCTCGGGCGAGAAGGCCATCCCGTGCTCCTCCATCACCGAATAGGAGTCGGCGAAGGAGATGTGGCCCATGTGCTCGACGCCGCCGCCGACGGCGACGTCGTGGACGCCCGAGGCGACCAGGGCGGCGGCGAAGTTGACCGCCTGCTGGGCCGAGCCGCACTGGCGGTCGACGGTGGTGGCGGGCACCTCCTGCGGCAGCCCCGCCTCGAGCCAGGCGTTGCGGCCGATGTTGATGCCCTGCTCGCCAAACTGCTGCACGCAGCCGGCGATCACGTCGCCGACCTCGTTCGGGTCGATCCCGGCGCGGTCGATCAGCTCCTTGTAAGTGCGGGCGAGAAGGTTGGAGGAGTGGAGGTCCTTGTAGTAGCCCTTCTCCGGGTGGCCGCGGCCGATCGGCGTCCGCGCCGCCTCGACGATGACGACTTCCCGTCCTCCGAACTTGCCATTGCCGTTGACCATCGCTGTCCCTCCGTCGTTGAAGTTCTCCTCTTGAGGGTAGCTGATTGACTGGTCAGTCAGCCAGGGATCGGGCCTCAAGTCACCACACGGTTGATGCGTGATAGAAGCCCGGCTGATGAGCGCTAACCAGGGGTACACGAGTCCGGGGATCGCGGGCAGCGGGGCGATAGCCACCGGCCTTGCCGCGGTCTCGACCACGACCGCAGACACGATCCTGCTCGCCCGCAGCGAGGCCTCGGCCTGGCGCGCTGAGGAGAAAGTCGTCGCGGCCTGCGCCAAGATCGAGGGCGCCGAGCCCTCGCGCCTGCGGGTCACCACCGACCCGGCCGACCTCGCCGATTGCGACATCGTCGTCGAGGCGATCGTCGAGGAGGTGGCGCCGAAGGGCGAGCTGCTCGCCCGCATCGCCGCCGCCTGCCCCAACGCCGACCTGGCGACCACGACCTCTTCGCTCAGCATCGCCGAGATCGCCAAGGCGGCCGGCACCGAGAAGATCTTCGGCTTCCACGTCTTCAACCCGGTGCCGCGGATGGCCCTGGTCGAGGTCTGCGTCCCCGACGGCGCCGCCGCCTCGCGCGAGAAGGCGCTCGCCTGGTGCGCCGCGCTCGGCAAGACCGCGGTCGAGGTTCCCGACGAAGCCGGTTTCGTCGTCAACCGCCTCCTCTTCCCCTACCTCTTCGACGCCGCCCGCATGGTCGAACGGACCGGGATGGAGCCCGGGGCCGTCGACACCTGCATGAAGCTCGGCGCCGGCCACCCGATGGGCCCGCTCGCGCTGCTCGACTTCGTCGGCATGGACGTCTCGAAGGCGATCGGCGACGCGCTCTACGCTGAATCGAACGAGCCGACCCACGACCCGCCGCCGATCATCGTGAAGATGGTCGAGGAGGGGAAGCTGGGGCGGAAGTCGGGAGCGGGCTTCTACCCGTACGACTGAGTCAGTCGGCTTTCGCGGTGCCCCCTTTGGCGGCGAGGTCCCAGATCACGTCGGCCTCGCTGATCCCCTGACGGCGGGCGACGATCTCGATCTCTTCCCAGGGGAGCTCCGCCTCGGGGAGCTCGTCCCAGCGGGCCAGGTCGAGCGCCTCGATCGCCCCCCTCAGGGCCGGGCCGAGGTGCTCCTCGGAGCGCAGCAACGCCCTCAGGACCTCGAGCTGCTTGTCGGTCAGGCGTACAACCCACATGGCGTACCTCCAGCATTCGAGCGGTCGCGGGTTGCCCGGAGAAGCTAGGCCGCGGGGCGGACGGAACGCTCGCTGATCCGCACCGCCTCGATCCGGTTCTCCCGCACCGCCTCGACCCGGATCGTGTAGCCGTCGACGACGATCGAGTCGCCGCGCTGCGGCAGCCGCCCCAGCTCGCCGAAGACGAAGCCGCCGATCGAGTTGTAGGTGTCGCTGTCGACCGGCAGCTCGATCCCGGCGTCCGCGAGGTCGCCGAGCGAGACGTGGCCGCGGACGAACCAGTCGCCGTTGGTGAGCTTGCGCAGGGCGGCGGCGCGGGGGTCGGTCTCGTCCTCGATCTCGCCCACCACCTCCTCGAGGATGTCCTCGACGGTGACGATCCCGACCGTGCGCCCGTACTCGTCGACGACGACCGAGAGCGAGGTCCGCTGCACCTGCAGGTCGTGCAGGAGGTCGTCGAGCGGGCGGGTCTCGGGGACGATGAGCGCGTCGCGGACGACCGTGTCGAGCGGCGCCTCGGGTCCCTCGCTCATGTAGAGCCGGGCGAGGCTGTTGTTGTGGACGATCCCCTTGACGCGGTCCCGGTTGTCGTCCTCGATCACGACCAGCCGGGTGTGGCCGGAGGTGACGCAGCGGCGCAGCGCCGCCTCGACGCTCTCGGAGGAGTCGACGGTGACGACCGCGGGGATCGGCGTCATCACCTCGCGCGCCTCCTGCTCGTGCAGGTGGAAGACGCCGCCGAGCATCCCGGCCTCGCCGGGGTCCAGGGTCCCGCCCATGCTGGAGCTGTCGATGATCTGTTTGAGGTCCTCGGCGGTGTGTTTTTCCTCGAGGTCGCCGGGGTTGACGCCGAGGAGGCGGACGACGCTGGCGGAGATCCAGCTCAGCGCCTTGGTGAAGGGTGCCGTCGCCACCGCGAACCAGTTCAGCGGCCGCGCCACCCGCCGCGCCGTGCGCTCGGCGTTGGCGATCGCCAGCATCTTCGGCACCTGCTCGCCGATGCTGATGTGGACGGAGGTGACGAAGACGAAGGCGATCGCCAGCGAGATGCCGGCGGCGAAGCCGTCGGAGAGGCCGCCGAAGAGCGGCTCCAGCAGCTTCGCCAGCGAGGGCTCGCCGAGAAAGCCGATCCCGATCGAGGCGATGGTGACGCCGATCTGGCAGGCGGAAAGCGATTCTTCGATGTGGTCGAGCTGCTCGACCACGGCCTCGGCGCCGGTCTCGCCCTCCTCGGCGAGCTGCTCCATTTTCCCGCGGCGAGCGCGAACGAGGGCGAACTCGGCCGCGACGAAGAAGCCGTTGACGGCGATCAGCAGCAGCAGGAGGACGAGCAGCAGGACGCTCATCGGCTATGCGGCCCGGTACTTCGGGCTGGGGCGTCGTCGGCCATGCGGCTCCCTGAATATAGCCCGCCGCGGCGGAGGAGTTTGCGCAACTCCGGCCTCCCAGGTGGGATATTGCTGAACAATGCGAATTGCCACGCTCAGCGAGATGCTCGAAGAGATCATTCGGCTGGGCGAGGCGACGGGGACGGAAGCGCGCGCGCACGAGCTGCGCGGCGAGCTCGAGGGCCGGCTGGCGACGGTGCGCGCGGCGGTCGCCGGGGCCGGCTCGCCGCGGGTGATCGCCCTGCAGCGGCTCGATCCGCCCCGGGTCGCCGGCTTCTGGATTCCCGAGATGATCTCGATCGCCGGTGGCGAGGACGTCGCCGGCGACCCGGGGCTGAACCCGCCGAAAGTCGGCTGGGGCGAGCTGGAAAGCCTGCGTGCCGACGTCCTCCTGGTGATGCCGGAAGTGCCGCTTGCGGCCGCACGGGCGCAGGCGATGGAGCACTGGGAGCGGATCGCCGAGCTCGGCGCGACCCGCCTCTACGCAGTTGAGGGAACGCTCTTCAGCGAGCCGGAGCCGCGCCTCGTCGACGCGGTCGAGCTGCTCGGCCACATCCTCCACCCCGACCTCGTCGACCCACCGGGGAACGTTCCCTTCGCGGCCCTGCGCGCGCCAATCCCAAAACCAGGCAGTTGACGGGTGGCGGGGGGTGACCCTCCGTCACAAACTTGGGAGGTTCCTCCGGGTCACCCCCGCCACCCGTCAGGCGACGGCAAGGGCACCGGCCACCGAGACGACGGCGACGGCGACCATCGCCGCGATCTCCACGGGCAGCCGGTTGCGCCCGAGCATCCCCTTCTCGCCGGCGACGATCGCCAGGGCGCAGACGACGCCGCCGACCAGCCCGCCGATATGGGCGCCGATGCTGATGTGGGGATAGACGAAGCTCCAGACGAGGTTGAAGACGATCAGGAAGCCGATCTCCCCCGCGAGCGCATCCATGCCGCGGCCGCGAGCGATCACGAAGACGGCACCGGCGAGGCCGAAGACGGCCCCCGAGGCTCCGTAGCTGAGCGCGTTCGGGTCGGCCACGAGCGCTCCGAACGATCCAGCCAGCAGCGCGGCGAAGTAGAGGACGAGGAAGCGGGGCGTCCCCAGGGCGGGCTCCAGCAACCGGCCCAGGAGGAAGAGCAGGAGCATGTTGAAGCCGATGTGCATCAAGCCGCCATGAAGGAAGCCGCTGGTCACGAGCCGGTACCACTCGCCTTCGGCGACCGACGGCCCGAACAGGGAGAAATCGAAGATGAAGCGGCTCAGGCCGACTTCGAAGAACCCGCCGTTCCCCTGCGCGATCTCGACCAGGAAGACGATCACGTTGATCGCGATCAGGACATAGGTGGCTGGCGCGGCCTCGAACCCGCTGCGGGTCCCGGTCGGATCCCGCACCACCCGCGTCCGCTGCCTGGCGCACTCCGGGCAGCGCATCCCGACCGGGGTCGGGGTCATGCACTCCGGGCAGATCGGCCGGCCGCAGGAGGAGCAGGAGACACGGGTCTCGCGGTCGGGATGGCGGTAACAGGTCTGGGTCTCGGTGGCAGGCATGGGTCCGCGGAGCCTACAATCGCGCCCGATGGAGCCCCCGAGCCCGGCCCGCCTCTTCGCCACCGTCACCGGCGCCCTGCTTCTCGTCCTCGGCATCGTCGGCTTCTTCTTCGACGCCTCGTTCACCAGCCTCGACAACCTGGAACCGGTGTTCGCCGGGATCGAAGTCAACGCCTGGTTCAACCTGCTCTACCTCGCCGCCGGCGCGATCGGCCTGCTGGTCGCGGGGGTCGCCTCGCGCTCCTACTCGCTTGCGTTCGGCCTCCTCTTCACCCTGCTCGGGATCTTTGGCCTCGGCACCCAGTGGCTGCACCTGGCGATCGGCCTGCTCGGCCTCGCGGCGTTTGCCGGAACGCCCCTAAAGCCGCGAGCGGAGCCCGCCGGCGAGCGAGCGTAGGCCGCTCTGGCTCTTCTGCCGGCTGCGGCGGCGCAGCTCCAGCAGCACCAGCGCCCCCGTCGCCGCCCCGCCAGCGCCGATCGCAACCACCGGCCGCACCCAGTTGCGCGGGTCGCGGAGGGCGCTGAGCTCGCTCTCGGAGAGCTCTTCGGCCCAGTCCGAGAGCTCCTCGGCGGCGGCCTGGGTGATCGCCGCCATCGTGTCCTCGAAGCGGGCCGAGAGCCGCTCCGGCGGCTCGATCGGCCGCAGCGCGTCGTTCAGCAGCTGCTCGACGTCCCAGGTCGACCCGCTCAGCGTCTCATTCGGGTCTTTCATCTTCCATCTCCTCCTGCAGCTGTTTGATCGCGCGGTGGATCAGCACCTTGGTGGCGCCGTCCGAGCGCCCCAGCGCCCGCGCGATCTCGCGGTTGTCCATGCCGAGGGCGAAGCGCATGATCAGCGCCTCGCGGCGGTCGTCGGAGAGTCGATCGAGGTGCGCCATCACCTGACGCAGCTCCTCGCGCCCCTCGGCGATCGCCTCGGTGTCGTGGCGGGCGGCGATCGGGTCGGCGTTTTCCAGCGGCGTCTGCGGGCGACGCGAGCGGTCGCGGTAGTAGTTGGAGGCGAGGTTGTGGGCGATCCGGATCACCCACGGCCGCAGCGGCCGGCCGTCTGACTCGCGCCGGGCCCGGTCGAAATGGCGGTAGGCCTGGAGGAAGGCCTGCTCGGTCAGGTCCTCGGCGTCGTGGTGGTTGCCGACCCGGTAGCAGGCGTAGGAATAGACGTCCCGCAGGTGCGAGCGGTAGAACTCCTCGAAGGCCCGGTCGAGCTCCGCCTTGGCCGCCGGAGCCAGCTCGGCCGGCTCGATGTTCTGCTCGGGGCCGTCCACCGGCCAAGCCTACGAAGGATCGACGGAAGCCGCCCGCTTTCAGCGTCATCAGGCGGCCCGCCTCCCGCGCTCTGCCTCCCGCAGACCGGCGACCCACTCCTCGGCGTCGGACTCGCCGCGGATCAGCGCGGCAAGTCCCGAGAGCGCGCCGGCGCCGGTGCCGGCGACGGTCTCGGCCAGCAGCGGCACGGTGTCGAGGCCCTCGGAGGCCTGGCCGATCTTGGCGGGGATCTCGGCCGCGGGGGTGCCGGTTCCGAGCAGCTCGCCGGCGCGGCGGTTGCGGCCGGTCGGCGCCATGATCGTCGCGGTCAGGTCGCCGACGCCGGCGAGGCCGGCGAAGGTCTCGGGCTCGGCGCCGCGGGCGACGGCGTGGTCGATGCACTCGCGCCAGATCGCCGCCACCGCGATCCCGGCCGCGTTCAGCCCGTGCGGCTCGGCGGCGGCGGCGGCGAGGGCGGCGGCGTTCTTGGCCGCGCCGGCCATCTCGACGCCGGTGACGTCGCTGGAGCGCTCGCAGACGAGGCCGGCCTCGTCGAAGACCTCGCCGATCTGCACCCGCAGCTCCTCGTCAGCGGAGCCGAGTACCAGCGCCGCCGAGCCGGAGACCGCCTCGCGCGCGTGGGCGGGGCCGCCGAGGCAGGCGATCGCGCGCGCCCGCACCCGTTCGTCGACGTACTCGGAGGGCAGCTGTCCGCCGGGGGCGATCAGACCCTTGGTCAGCATCAGGACGGCGCTGCGCGAGCTGACCCGGTCGGCGATCGCCCCCACCGCCTGTGGCAGCTGCGCGGAGGGAATCGCCAGGCAGATCAGGTCGAGGCCGGCAAGCTCGATCGCCGAGGCCGGGCGCACGTCGATCGACTCCGGCAGCGGCACCCCCGGCAGGTAGCGCCGGTTCTCGCCGTCGGCGATCAGCTCCTCGACCCGCTCCGGCGTCCGCGCGCCGAGCTGCACCTCGAGGCCGCCGCGGGCGAGCAGGACCGCCACCGCCGTCCCCCAGCTGCCGGCGCCGATCACGGCTGCGCGGCGCATCGGCGGCAGCCCGCCGAGGTCTTCCCACTGCAGCAGCACGTTGGGCCAGATCCGTCCGGTGACGGTTTCGGCCAGCGCGGGCGAGGGCTCCTCGGCCCGCGGGAAGGTCATCGGCGGCCCGAGCCGCACCTTCACCTTCCGCGGCCGGATGCGCCAGCCCCGGCGCACCTGTTCGGTCCCGAGCACCGCGGTGGGGATCACCACCGCGCCGGTCTGCAGGGCGAGCCGGCCAACCCCGCGCTTCGGGTTCGAGAGCGTCCCGCGGCGGATCCGCGTCCCCTCGGGGAAGACGCAGACGGCGCCACCGCGTTCGGCGATCATCCGCGCGGTCAGCATCGATTCCTCGTCCGACTCGCCGCGGCGGACCGGGAAGGCGCCGAGGCGGGAGAGCACCCACCCCTGCCAGCGTCGCTCGAACAGCTCGCGCTTGGCCATGTAGTTCATCGGCCGCCGCCACGGCAGGCAGGCGCCGACGACGAAGGGGTCGAGGAAACTGCGGTGGTTGGCCGCGACGATCACCCCGCCCTTGACCCTGCCGTAATCCCGCCCCAAGCGCGCCAGCCGCAGGTAGAGGAGGAAGAACGGCACCAGGAGCGCCCGCGCGACGCAGTACATCGGCCAGTTGACGCTGTGCTTGCGCGTATAGGCGTGGTAGGAGGCGATCCGCTCGGGAGTCACGCGTAGCGCTACACGCCCCGAAGGCGCGAGTTACGCCCGCCCGCCACGATCGGGGCGTGGGAACCGAGTCCGTGAAAACCCCTCTTCAAGAACGCTTTTCGCGGACTCGCGGGGAGGGCTACCAAGCCTGAGCGACCAGCTCGGTGAGCTCGTCCCGGTCCGGCGGCCGCGGCACCCGCTGCAGCTCCTGCCGCTGCAGCATCGCCTCGATCGCCTCGCCGCGCTTCGAGCCCTCGCCGCCTGCATCCCTCAGGCGGGGCGGTCTTCCCAACTCCTCGATCCGCCTCGCCAGACCATCCCGCTCGGTGCCGAGAGCGGCGGCGAGCCGCTCGTAGGGCTCCGGCGCTCGCTCCGCCAGCAGCGCCACGGAGTGCGGCAGGACCGCCGCGTTGGTCTCTGCATGGGGCGTGCCGCAGATCCGGACCAACGTCTGGCAGGCGAGGTGGTGCAGGCCCATGCCGGCGGAGTCGATCGCGTAGCCGCAGAGGATCGAGCCGAGGGCGAGCGCTTCGCGGTCCCGCCCCCCGCGCTCTTCGTCCAGCGCCCGCGCGATCAGCTCCGCTCCGCGCAGCGCCGTCATCTCCGAGACCGGATTCGACAGCGGCAGGTAGAGCGTGTCGGCTCCGTGGGCCAGCGCGTTCATCGAGCTCGCCCGCAGCGCTCGCTCCGGCTGGCTCGTCATCGCCTCGGGATCGGCGATCACCAGCCTCGGCCGCACAGTTCCCCGCGCCCGCTGCTCCGCCCCTGCCGGAAGCCGGTGCGAGCCGGTCATCTCCGCCCCCGACATCGTCGTCGGGATCGCCACGACCTCCGCGCCCGAAACCGCCGCCACAGCCTTCGCCACGTCGATCACCCGGCCGCCGCCGAGTGCGGCGAGGGGACGGGCTCGCACCCCCTTACTTGCTTTGTGAGGGGGTGCGAGCGCGTCCAGCAGCGCCGCGGCGGCGGCCGGGACCTGGCCCGGCGGCACCTCGTGCACCTCGCTCGCCGCCTCAGCCAGGGCCGGTGCCCCCGCCAGCGCCCGCTCGGTGCTCAGCAGCCCGAACCCGTCGACCCCCTGCTCGCGCAGGATCTCGGCGGCATCCCCCACTCCACCGCGCCGGAAGACGACGGTGCGGCCGGCGTCGCGCCAGGTGAAGTCGCCGCTCAACTCCGCGGCGCGAGGCCGCTCATCTGGCGCTGACCCGCGGGTTCTCGACCGGCCGCAGGCGCGGCTCGACCTCCTCGCGCAGGTGCTCGAAGTCCGGCGGCAGCGAGAGCTTCTCGCCGAGATGCTCGAGCGGCTCGTCGACCGTGAAGCCGGGACCGATCGTGGCGATCTCGAACAGCACCCCGCTCGGCTCGCGGAAGTAGACCGAGCGGAAGTAGAAGCGGTCGATCTCCGGGGTCGGCTGGGCGCCGCCGGCGACGGCGCGCTCGCGCCAGTCGAGCAGCTGCTCGGGGGTCGAGGCCCAGGCGACGTGGTGGACGCTGCCGGCGCCCTGGACCCCGCGCTCGGTCGGCGGCTCGTCGTAGAGGATGAGGCCGCCGCGCTCCTCGCCGCGCGCCTCCCAGCCGTCGTCGATCGGCTCGAACTCGAGCGCCTCCAGCAGGCGGGCGCTCGCATCCGGCGCCGCGGCGTAGGCGCGCACCGCGTGAAAGCCCTGCAGCGCCATCTCCGCTGGGATCTCGGGATGGTCGGCGATCAACGGCGCGTCGGGCACGTCGACGACGACCAGCTCGTGGTCGAGCCCCTCGGGGTCGGAAAAGACCAGCCTCTCGGCCTCGCGCCGCGCCTCCACCCCGTGGCCGGACAGCCGCTCCTCCCAGAAGCCGAGGGCCTCGGTCGCGGCGACCCGCCAGACGATCCGGTGGACCATCCCCGCACCGGGCCTTCCCTGGGCCGCACCCGGGTACTCGAAGAAGGTCAGGTCGGAGCCGGGATCGCCGTCCTCGTCGGCGAAGAAGAGGTGGTAGACGGTCGGGTTGTCCTGGTTGACCGTTTTCTTCACCAGCCGCAGTCCCAGGACCCCCGCGTAGAAGTTGACGTTGCGCTGCGCGTTCTCGGTAATCGCGGTGATGTGGTGAATTCCCTCTAGCTTCATCGCACGTCACGTATAGCATCCCGCCATGAGACGCGGACGGCGACGTACGGTCAGGGCCCTCGTCGTCCTCGGTTCAGTGCTCGCGTTCCTCAGCGTCTTCGCGATCTGGATCGAGCGCCAGGCGCTCAACACCGACGACTGGGTCTCGACCAGCGGCAAGCTGATCCACAACCAGAAGATCCGCGAAGCGGTCGGCAACTACCTGGTCGACCAGCTCTACGAAAACGTCGATGTCAAGAAGGAACTCGAAGGCATCCTTCCCGGCGAAGTGAGCGAACTGGCCGGTCCGGCGGCCGGCGGGCTGCGCCAAGTGGCCGGCCAGGGCGCCGAAAAGGTGCTCGAAACCTCGACCGCCCAGGAACTGTGGGAAGACGCCAACCGAGCGACCCACGAACAGCTGCTGGCGGTGCTGGAAAACAAGAAAGAAGCGGTCGAAACGGCAAACGGGGAAGTCACGCTCAACCTCGGCAGCCTCGTCACCAACCTTGCAAACCAGGTCGGGATCGGTGAAAGCCTGGCGGAAAAACTGCCGCCCGACGCCGGCCAGATCCACATCCTCAAATCCGACCAGCTGAAGACGGCGCAGGACATCGCGGTGGCGGTCAAGGGGCTGGCGCTGCTGCTCTCGATCCTCACCTTCGCCGCCTTCGGCGCTGCGATCTACCTCTCGCGTGACGGTCGCTGGGTGACGGTGCTCTACAGCGGCATCGGCCTGATCGCCGCCGGCTTCGCCGCGATCGTCTTCCGCCACGTCGCCGGCGGCATCGTCGTCGGCCAGCTGGTCAGGAACGACAGCATCAAGCCGGCGGGCGAAGCCGCCTGGTCGATCGGGACCTCGCTGATGATCAGCATCGCGATAACGGTGATCGTCGTCGGCGCCTTCTTCGCCGCCGCCGGCTGGCTCGCCTCGCCGACGGAGGCCGCCCGGACCAGCCGCCGCTACATGGCACCGGCGCTCCGCGAGTACGCCGCCTACGTCTACACCGGCCTCGCGCTCCTCGTCTGCATCTATTTCCTCACCGGTCCGACCCAGGGACTGCGGCCGTTCCTGACGACGCTGATCGTCGCCGGGATGGCCGCGTTCGGCATCCACGAGCTGCGCAAGCAGACCGCCGAGGAATTCCCCGACGTGCGCTACGGCGACCTCTTCGGCCGCACCCGCGATCGGGTCGTCAGCGCAGTGAAAGAGGCGAACATCCCCGAGCGGGTCGGCGAGCAGACCTCGCGGCTGCGGCTGCCGGAGCGGCGGCGGCGCGAGGGCGAGCGGCCGGCGCCACCGGCGCCGGGGGAGGCGCCCACCGCGGCGATGCCGGTCGCCGCGGAGGACGCCCGGCTGCAGCGCCTGGAGAAGCTCGGCGAGCTGCGCGACAAGGGCGTCCTCACCGACGAGGAGTTCGCCGCCGAGAAGACCCGGCTCCTCGGCGACACTCCCACCTCTTCCTAGCTGCTTCTTCCTGCCGAGCTGGATCCGGACCCGCGAGCCGGGAGCCAGCACCTTGCAGCCACGGCCGCCGCTCAGCCTGCGGCGCGACCGCGGTGTTTCGGTGTCGGAATCGAGGTTGAAGCTGACCGGCGTGGTGCCGAACCTGACTTCGCTCGCGTTGGTGAAGAAGAAGCCCGCCGCCGGAATCGAACCGGCAACCTCCTCATTACAAATGAGGTGCTCTCCCAGGTTGAGCTAGGCGGGCGTGGTGGCGATGATGTCCGTAATGGACGTGACGTTCAGATGCTTGGGGTCTGACGAGGGTACCGTGCTGACGCGCGCGATCGAGGCAGCTTATGGTCAAAGTTACGATGTGCGGTGGGTGTACGACCCGGACGAGGTCGGGCGCCGGATCGCCGCCGGGACCTACGTCTCCGCGGTCGCGGAAAGCCCTGCAGGCGAGCTTCTCTGCCACATCGGGATGAGCCTCGCCGCGGCGGGAGACGCCGTCGCCCACTCGGGGCAGGCGGTGACCCCGGCGGCGGCCCGCGGACAGCACCTGTTCACCCGCACCAAGCAGTGGCTGATGGAGCGGGCGCAGGAGCGTGGGCTGGCCGGGATGTACAGCGAGGCCACCGCCGCCCACCCTTACAGCCAGAAGGCGAACATCGAGCTCGGCGCTCACGAGACCGGCTTCCTGCTGGGCTGGATCCCAGCCAGCGTCAGCAACGACGCCGTGGCGGGGCGGCGGGGCCGCCAGTCGGCGGCGCTCCTCTACCTGAAGCTGAACGACGGGCACGAGCGCAGCGTCTACGCACCCGAGCGCCACCGCGAGATCGTCGCCCAGACGATCGAGCTCTGCCAGATCCGCGGCGAGCTCGCCGACCCGTCGCCGAACTGCGCGCTGGCGCGGCGCAGCGAGCTCCACGTCGCGGTCGACCGCGACCACAACCTGGCCCTGATCACCGTCCACACCCCGGGCGCCGACCTCGAGCAGGCGGTCGGCGCCGAGCGCCACCACCTCTTCCATCGCGAATGCCTCGACGCCGTCTACATCGACCTGCCCCTCGAGCAGCCGGCGACCGCCCTCGTGGCCGACCACCTCGAGCGCCTTGGCGTCTCCTACTCGGGGATCTTCCCCAACCACCGCACCGATGGCGACGTCCTGCGGATGCAGTCGCTGCACCGGGTCCGGGTCAAGGCCGACGACGTCGCCGTCGCCTCCGAGCACGGGCGGGAGCTGCTGCAGTACGTGCTGTCGGATCTGCCGGCGGCGGTGCGGCCCGGCTAGAGAGCCACCTCGCGGCTCTGCAGGTGGGTGCCGACCTTCCGCTTGACCCTCTGCAGGGCGTTGTCAACGGTCTTGGTGTCGCACTCCAGCCGCTCGGCAACCAGCTCGTAGGAGTGGCCGTCGAGGTAAAGCGAGAGGACCCGGCTCTCGAGGTCCGAGAGGACGCCGGAGACGCCGGATAGGCAGGAGACGAGGCTCTCCAGCTCTTCGCTGGCGATCACCTGATTGACCGGGTCGTGGACGCTCGGCCCCGGCAGGATCTCGTCGAGGGTCGTTTCCGAGTCGCCCGCCGCTGCCGGCGTCTGACTGAAGGAGACGTACTGGTTGAGAGGGGTGTGCTTGTTGCGAGTGGCGGTCTTCACCGCGGTGATGATCTGGCGGGTGATGCAGAGCTCGGCGAAGTTGCGGAAGCTCGACTCGCGGTCGGTGCGGTAGTCGCGAATCGCCTTGTAGAGCCCGAGCAGACCCTCCTGGATCAGGTCGTCGGACTCGCCCCCGAGGAGGAAGTAGGACGAAGCCTTGAGGCGGACGAAGCCGCGGTAGCGGCGGACGATCGCGTCGTAGGCATCGGGCCGCCCCTCCTTCGCAAGCGCGACGAGGTAATGGTCATCAAGCTCAGCTTGAGGGTTAGTGCTGGCGACGCGGGGGGTCGGTTGAGCGACCGGGCCTGGCAATTCCTGCGTAGGCGTAGATAGAGCCACAGATCCTTCTCCTTGACTGAAGGGTCGTGGCGCCGCTTACCTCCCCTGGCAGGCGCCTTCTACGAAGTGAGCCTCAAGTTGAGGTTCACCCTTATTTGCAGCGCGTAGTCTTATCCCTCTGCGATGTTCTGTCAACCCCCAAATTGCAGAAATGCAACCGCTCATGCATTTGCGGGCAACTTGCAGGGGTCTCAGGTCCGCTGGCGGAGGGCCTCGAAGAGCAGCGCGGTTGCGGCCGCGGAAACGTTGAGCGACTCGACCCTTCCCCGCTGCGGCAGGGCCACGAGCCCATCGCAGGCCGAGGCGACGCGCGGCCGCAGGCCCTTGCCCTCACCCCCGAGCACGATCACGGTCGAGCCGGTGAGATCGACCGACCACGGCGCCTGCGGCGCCCCGGCGTCGGCCCCCCAGATCCAGAACCCCGCTTCCTTCGCCTCGGCCAGCCAGTCGGCGAGGTTGCGGACGTGTGCGACCTCGAGGTGCTCGACCGCTCCTGCGGATGCCTTGCAGGCGGCCGGCGTCACCGCCGCCGAGCGTCGCTCGGGGATCACCACCCCGGCGGCGCCGGCGAACTCGGCAGAACGGCAGACCGCGCCGAGGTTGCGCACGTCCTGGACCTGATCGAGCGCGACCAGCAGCGCCCCCTCTCGCAGCATCCCCCGCGCATCGCCGTAGGGATATGGATCGACCTCCGCCACCATCCCCTGGTGGTCGGGCGACCCGCACAGCCGCTCGAGCTCCTCCGCCGGCGTCTCCGGCATCCGCCAGATCCGGTGCACCCGCCGCCGCCCCCGCTCCGCCTCGGCAACAGGGCGGCGCCCGTAGATGAACTGATTCGCCATCAGCGCAGCCGACGAAGCGCTTCGGATTTTTGGCACAGCCCGCTGTGCCGAGAACCGGAAGCGCTCATCTCGATTCACCCGGGACCAGCTGCGGGCCGTCAGCGGAGTCACGGACCGCCCAGCCGAGCTCGGCCAATCGGTCGCGGAGGGCATCGGCACGCTCGAAATCCCGTTCCGCCCTTGCTTCCTCCCGCTCCTCCATCAGCTGCCGAGCCTCATGGTCGGCCTCAACACCCTCATCTGGCTGAGTGAGGGTGCCGAGGCCGACTACGTCGAGCATCTCCGCCAGCGCCCCAGCCGCCTCCCCCCCATCAACCTCCCCGCGATTAGCTTCGCCGACCAGCTCAAACACCTCAGCGAGAGCTCGGGGGGTATTGAAGTCATCGGCAAGCGCACCCTTGAACGCCTCGAGCCGCGGAGCCGCCTCGTTCCGAGTGCCGGGGGAGGGGTCCGCCGGACCCTCCCCATTTTGTCCGCCGGACCCCTCCCCCGGCGCTCCCAGCGGGTTGTCTCTAAAGAAGTTCCGCAGACGCTCGACCCGAGCAACCGCTTCCTCCATCTGCTCTGCTCCAAAGGCCAGCGGCTGCCGGTAGTGCCCCGAGATCAGGTAGGCGACAACCGCCTCGCGCCCGTAACGGTCGAGCGCCTCGGAGAGCTGGAAGATGTTCCCCTCGCTCTTCGACATCTTCGCCGCATCGGTCTCGATCATCCCGTTGTGCATCCAGATCCGGGCGAAGGGGCGACCCGCGGCCTCGGACTGGGCGATCTCGTTCTCGTGATGGGGGAAGACGAGGTCGGAGCCGCCGCCGTGGATCGCGAAGGTCGCGCCCAGCTCCTGCTCGGCCATCACCGAGCACTCGATGTGCCAGGCCGGCCGGCCGGGACCCCAAGGCGACTCCCATCTGCTGTCCTCACCGGGCTTGTGGGACTTCCAGAGGGCGAAGTCGAGCCGCTCCTCCTTCAGCGAAGCCGAGCCGGCATCCTCGCCCTGGTCCATGTCCTCGGGGCGGCGGTTGGAGAGCTTGCCGTATCCCTCGAAGCTGCGGACGCGGAAGTAGACGTCGCCGCCGGACTCGTAGGCGTGGCTGGACTCGACCAGCTCCTCGATCAGCGAGACGATCCCGGCGACGGTCGCACTCGCCAGGGGCTCGGCATCCGGCCGGCCCAGCCCGAGGCGGTCGGTGTCGTCGAAGTAGGCGCGGGTCATCGCCGCCGCGAACTCGCCCGAGGGCCGATCCGCCTCCCGCGCGGCGGCGTAGATCTTGTCGTTGATGTCGGTGACGTTGACGACCAGCTTCGGCCGGTAGCCCTCCGATCGCAGGAAGCGCGCGAACAAGGAGAAAACAACGAACGGGCGCGCGTTGCCGATGTGGATGCGGCTGTAGACGGTCGGCCCACAGGCGTATATCCCCACCTCAGCTCCGGCATCCAGAGATCGCGTCTCTCCCGACAAACTGTCTCTGACCCGAACCTCTCTCATCGCTCAGCAGGATATGCGCAACGGCTGAACGGGCAACGGCTGAACGGAGAGCCGGGCGGAGCGTCTCCCCGGGCCCTCCCATCTGTTGTCCGGGGAGGCACTCCCCCGGCTCTCCCCTACTTAGAAAGTGCGGTATCCGGCAGTCGACGCTTTCGACTCGCTGCGCAGCCAGGTCGGCGCGGTCTCCTCGGCCGCCGCTTCGGCCTCGCGGCGGGCCTTGCTGACGCTGGCCTTGATCTCGTCCTCGGTGGCTTCCCGCACCCGCTCCTCGCGCTTGCGCGCCTGGACGCGGATCCGGTCGGACTCCATCCGCAACTGGTCCTCAGCCCGCTTGCGGGCGGCATCCTCGGCCTCGCGCTCGACTTTCTCGAGCAAATGGCGGACGCTCTCCTCGGCTTCGCGCCGCACGTCCTCGGTTCCCTCCATCACTCGCCGCTCGATCTCGGTCTCCAGCCGCACCGCGGCCTCATGGGACTCCTCGGCCTTGCGTTCGGCGTCGGCAGCGCGCTGCTCGGCGGCGGCGATTCGCCGGTTCGCCTCGGCCTCAATCTGCTTTCGCGCCGCCTCGAGCCGCTGCTCGAACTCCTCCTTGGCGGCCTGCTCGGCGGCCGCGGCGGCATTCTCGACTTCGAGCCGCGCCCCGGCAACGCTGCTCTCGGCCTGGGCCAGCGCTTCCGCCGCCGCGCCCTCAGCCTCCGCCCGCAGACGATTCGCTTTGGCGACGATCTCTTCGCGCTCCTTCTGCGAGCGCTGCTGCAGCTCCTCGAAGCTCTTCTCCGCCCGGTCCCGGCCCGACTCGGCAGCGGCCGCCTTCGCCTCTGCCTCGCTGCGCGCCTCACGCTCCGCGGCGATCCGCTCGCGCGCCTCGGCCGAGACCTTGCGCAGCGTCAGCATCGCCCCGTCCTTGACCTTGTCCCTGATCTCGTCGGCCCGCTTCTCGGCGGCGGCAACCCGCTCCTCGCTGACCCGCACCCACTCCAGAGCCTGATCGGCAACGCCCCGCATTGCGCGCGTCGCCTCACCCACCTGCTGCAGTTGCCTGGCCGGCTCGCTCATTCCCCAGCAACCTACTATCGCCACCGGAGGGGAACCCGCCCTCTCCCCCACTCAAAGCTCGCAATTTGCGAGCCACCCGAATGGCCGTCGGGGGAGGGGTCCGGCGGACAACAGCGGGGAGTGTCTTCCCGGACCCTCCCATCTGTTGTCCGGGGAGGCACTCCCCCGGCTTCCCCAACTACGCCGAAGCCCTGCTCTCGCGAGCGTGCAGATCCCGCTTCAAGATCTTCCCCGTCGCGTTGCGCGGCAGCTCCTCGAGGAACTCGAACTCCCGCGGCACCTTGTAGCCGGCGAGGTTCTGCTTGACGTGGCCGGCGAGGTCCTGCGGGGTGATCGCGGTGCCGGCCGCAAGCACCACGAATGCCTTCAGCCGCTGACCGAACTCCTCGTCCTCGACGCCGATCACCGCCACCTCCTCGATCGCGTCGTGGTCGGCGAGCAGGTCCTCGACCTCGCGCGGAAAGACGTTCTCACCGCCGGAGACGATCATCTCGTCGTCGCGGCCGTCGATGAAGAGGCGGCCGGCCTCGTCGATGTGGCCGACGTCGCCGCTCGAGTAGAGCCCGTCGATGATCTCCTTGCCGCCGCCGCCGGTGTAGCCCTCGAAGGCCATTTCGTTGCCGACGAAGATGCGGCCGACCTCCCCCTGCGGCACCTCCTTGCCGTTCTCGTCGTAGAGGCGGATCTTCGTCCCCCGCGGCGGCTTGCCGGCGGTGCCGGGGGCGGCGCGCAGGTCCTCCGGGGTGGCGACGGTCGCGTAGGCGACCTCGGTTGAGCCGTAGAGGTTGTAGACGTTGTCGCCGAAGCGGTCCATCCAGGCGATCGCCAGCTCGCCCGGCAGCGCCGAGCCCGAAAGCGAGGTGATCTTCAGGTTCGGCAGGCTGTACCTGTCGAGCGTCTCCGCAGGGAGGGTGAGGATGCGCTGGACCATCACCGGCACCGCCGCCAGCACGTCGGCGCGGCTCTGCTCGGCGGCTCTCAGCGTCTCCTCCGGATCGAACCTGCGGCGCAGCACCATCGTCGAGGCCGTCGGCAGGCTCATCACGAAGTGGAAGAAGCCCCAGGAGTGGAAGAGCGGAGCGGCGATCATCATCGTCATCCGGCTGCGGAAGGGGATCTTGTCGATCAGCGAGGCGACCGCCATCAGCCCGTCGGGGCTGGAGCGCTGGGCGCCCTTCGGGGTGCCGGTGGTGCCGGAGGTGAGGATCACGAACTTCGGCTTGTCGGGCGGGGGGCTGAGGTCGGATTCGTCGCCGCCCTCGATCAGGTCCTCCAGGGTCGGCTCGGCGACCTCGCCCTCGCACCAGCCGACGAGGCGCTGGACCCCGGGGTCGACTTCGCTCAGCAGATCGGTGAACTCCTCGTCGTAGACGAGCGCCTTCGGGCCCTCGCGCTTGGTCACCTCGGCCAGCTGCGGGCCGGCGAACATCGTGTTCAGGTAGAGCGCGCTGGCGCCGAGCTTGGCGGCGGCGAGCGTCGTCTCGACGAAGCCGCGGTGGTTGCGGCACATCACCCCGACGCCGTCGCCGGGGCCGATCCCGAGGTCGGCCAGCGAGTGGGCGAGCGCGTTGGTGCGCCGGTGCAACCGCTCCCAGCTGAGGGCGCCGCGTTCGTCGACGATCGCCAGCTCGTGCGGGTGGTGGATCGCCGCGGTGGTGACGCCGGTCGCCGGCGAGGCTCCCCAGCGCAGGAAGGTGCCGCCCATCCTCAGCGCCCTGTCCGGGCGCATCGGCGCGAGGATGCCGGCCTCGCGCAGCACCTTCAGCTCGAAGATCGAGTCGGAGATCGAGCCTCGCAGGGCCGCCGGATCGAGACGAGAGTTCGCCATTTTCAGCGCGAAGACTATTCGGAATCGACGCTCGCCACCGCGATGCAGGCGATCCCCTCGCCGCGGCCGACGAAGCCCATGCCCTCGTTGCTGGTCGCCTTGACGCTGACCCGGGCCGAGGTCGCCTCGGCGAGTGTCCGCTCCATCTCCGCCTTGTAGGGGCCGAGGCGCGGCTGCTCGCAGATCAGCGTCGCGTCGATGTTGACGACCGGGCCGGCGATCGTGCCGACGACCGTGCGCAGGAGGTCGATCGAGTCGGCGTCCTCGAAGGTGGGATCGTCGTCGGGGAACATCTCGCCGATGTCGCCGCCGCCGGACGCCCCGAGCAGGGCGTCGATCACCGCGTGGGTGAGGACGTCGGCGTCGGAGTGGCCTTCGAGGCCCCGGTCGTGGTCGATCTCCACGCCGCCGAGGACGAGGCGGCGCCCCGGCGCGAAGCGGTGGCTGTCGTAGCCGAGGCCGACCACGGTCAGGACACGCGGGCGCCGAGCGGAGCGAGGCTCCGCTGGCGCTGCTCGAAGACGCATATCTCGTCTATTCCCAGTTCGTCGATAAACGCGACCGCCCGGTCGTATGCGTAGCCGACCTGCTCGGGCAGGTGGGCGTCGGAGGAGAGGGCGAAGGGGGCACCGGCCTCGACGCACAGCTCGGCGAACCGGCGCGAGGGATAGAGCTCGCCGACCGGCTTGCGCAGGCCGGCGGTCGAGATCTCGACGGCGATCCCGCTCTCGGCGATCGCCTCGACGGCGGGCTCGTAGAAGGCACGCAGGTCGCGTTCGGGCAGCGGCGTCGCCCGGCCCCAGACCTTGACCAGGTCGGGATGGGCGAGGATGTCGAAGAGGCCGGAGCGGGCGGCCTGGGCGAGCATCTCGAAGTAGCGGCGCCAAACCTCGTCGGCATCGCCGTTGCCCTCCCATACGTCGAAGCCTTTGTGGTCGATGGCGGCGTCGCCGTCGCCGATGAAGTGGACCGAGCCGACCACGTAGTCGAAATCGCGGGCCTCGAGCAGCGCCGCCGTGCGCTCCTCGGCGCCGGGGATGTAGTCGCACTCGATGCCCAGCCGCAGCGGCGTGCCGCGGACGAACTCGCAGTAGGCGTCGACGTCGTCCCTGGCGTTTTCGACCCAAAGCGGGTGCTGCCAGAGGTCGAGCGCCTGGCGGAAGCGGTAGACGTGCTCGGAGACGCCGAGCTCCTCGATCCCGGCCGCTGCGGCGGCGTCGAGGTAGCGCGCGACGTTCTCGGCCGTGAAGTAGCGCTCGAAGGTGGTGCCCTCCTCGTCCGGGCGGAGGTGCAGGTGGTAGTCGGTCAGCATGGGGCGAGCATAGACTTCGCGCTCAATGGGCCGCCAGCTCCTGCTCCTCCTGCTCGGCTTCGCCGGCGGCATCGCGATCGCGCTGCTGGTCGGAGCGAAAAACCTCGGCACCGCCTTCGGCGTCGGCCAGGTCTGCTTCGCGGCGATGCTGGTCTACGTGCTGATGCGGGACTAGGCGGAGTCGGAGATAGGGAACCGGGGGAGTGCCTCCCCGGACAACGGCGGGGAGGGTCCGGGGAGGCACTCCCCCGGTTCCCGCTAACGCTCGGTGAGAAGCAGCTCGGCGACGCGCAGGTCGAGCGGCGTCGTCACCTTCAGGTTCTGCTCGGCAACGGGATGGATCAGGACCGTCCCGCCCGCAGCCTCGACCAGCATCGCCTCGTCCGTTGCCTCCTCCGGCCGATCCGCCGTCGCCAGCGCCTCGCGCAGCGCCTCCGTCCGGAACACCTGAGGCGTCTGCGCCCGCCAGAGCAGCGACCGATCCTCCGTGGCCACCACCTTCACCTGTTCCTTTTCCTTGCTATCCGGCGATAAGGAACAGCTGGTGGCTCGCTTGATCGTGTCGTTGACCGGGGCGGCGGCGATTACGCCGGCGGCGGCCTCATTTGCGTCGAGATCGGCGACGAGGGCTTCGACCAGCTCCGGCGTCAAGAGCGGGCGGGCGGCGTCGTGGATCGCGACGTAGCCGGTCCCCACCGCCGCCAGCGCATTGGCAACCGACCGGGCGCGGGTCGCGCCGCCGGCGACGACCGCGAGGTCGTGGCGGGCGAAATCGCCGACGTGGCCCGGCGGGGCCGCGACGACGATCGAGTGCACCGACCCGCACGCCGCGAAGGCGTCGGTCGACCACTCGACCATCGGCCGCCCGGCGAGGTCGACGAATGCCTTCGGGCCGCCCGCCCCGAGTCGCTCCCCGGAGCCGGCGGCCGCGATGACGGCGGTTACTGCGGGACTTCTACGCGGTCGCAGTGGCGGCGAACCGCTCCTCGAGGAGGCTGTCGAGGTATTCCTCGGCGCCGTCCTCGTCCTTGTCGAGCGCGTACATGAACTCCGAGGCGAGGATCTTCTTCGCCCGGGTGTACATCTGCTTCTCGCCCGTGGACAGGCCCTTTTCCATCTCGCGGATGGCGAGGTTGCGGACGACCTCGGCCAGCTCGAAGACGTCGCCGGTCTTGATCTTCTCGCGGTTGTACTTGAAGCGGCGGTTCCAGTTCTTCGGCATCTCGGAGACGTCGTCGGTGAGGACGTTTGTGACCTTCTTGATTTCCTCCTCGTCGATGACGCGGCGCAGGCCCGCTTTGCCGGCGTTCTCGCAGGGGACCATCACCGTCAGTTCGTTGTGGAGGATTTTGATCGTGAGGTACTCACGCTCCTCCCCCATCAGCTCGCGCGTCTCTTTGGCCATCACCAGTCCCGCGCCGTGATGCGGGTAGACAACCTTGTCGCCCTCCTCGAAGTCGCAGACGTATTCCACGTCCTCCTCGAAGACTGCCTCCACGGTGGCCTCGTCTAGCTCGGAAATGGGGTGACTCCTTTCGTTGTACGACGGCCCGGTGGCCGTCAGCTCTGCAAGTACCGGTCGACCAGATCGACCTCCTGGAGCCGCCGCAGGCCCTCCTGGATGTCCTTGGCGCGCTGCGCCCCGACACCGTCGACGGCGGCGAGCTCTTCGTCAGAGGCCGCGAGGACCTCGTCGAGCCCGCCCAGCTCCTGGGTGATCTTCTGAACGACAAGCTTGGGGATGCGCGGGACCCGGCCCAACACCCGGTACCCGCGCGGTGCGACCGGGAAGTCCAAAGTGTTGACCTTGCGGTCGTAGCCGAGCAGCTCGGCGAGACGGCCGAAGTCGAGCACGTCCTGATGGGGCATCCGGCCCAGCGCCTGCAGCACTGCGGTCAGGTTACGCTCGGTATCTTCCACGCTGTAGTCGCGGATCAGCGCGGTCTTGTCAGCGGCGACGCCGACCATCGTCTCCTCCAGCTGCATCTCGATCAGCCGGCCCTCGGTGCCGAGCTCGACGATGTAGCGCTCGACCTCGACCGCCATCCGCGTCACCAGCTCGGACCGCTGCAGGACCGAGAGCGCGTCGTGGAGAACGCCGCCGCCCTCGAACTCGAGCTGGGTCAGCCGCGCCGAGACCTGGTCGAGGCGCTGGCGGTACTTCTCGAGCGTCGCCAGGCCCTGGTTGGCTTTCGCCAGCACCGCCGGGATGTCCTGGAGGATGTACTTGGTGCCCTCGACGTAGAGGGAGACGACGTCGCGACGCTGCGAGATCGCAACGACGAGCGCCGTGGTCTGTTTCGAGACGCGCTCGGCGGTGCGGTGGCGGGTGCCGGTCTCCGAGCTGAGGATCGTCGGGTCCGGCATCAGCTGGACGTTGGCCCAGGCGATCTTCGTCGCCTCCCCGTTCAAGACGATGGCGCCGTCCATCTTTGCCACCTGGTAGAGCATCGCCGGCGTGTAGTCGACGTCGAGCTTGATGCCCCCGGAGAGCAGGTGGGAGATGTCGTCGAGGTCGCCGACCACGAGCAGGCCGCCGGTCCGCGAATGGACGATGTTGTCGATCCCCTCCCTGAGCGCGCCGCCGGGGGCGACCACGTCGAGGGCTCTTAGGAGTCGGGGATCTTGGCGTTCTGAAAGCTCGTGAAGCTCATCCCCGGACAGTGAAGGCATCGTTTAAGAGGATGGCAGAAACGGCTCTGGAATGCGGTCTCGTGCATTCCGAGTGGACAGGTCGGAATGGGCTTTGTCAAGGCCCGTGACCGGAGCCGGGGGAGGGGCCCGGCGGACAAAAGCGGGGAGTGTCCGGCGGACCCCTCCCCCGGCTCCGGGCGACAGCCGAGCTTCGTAGGTGCGCTCAGAGGTGAAACCGCCTGTGGTGCATGTGGTGGTGCAGCTCGCCAACCGGGGGTTCGGCGACTGGGCCGTTCGGGTCGCGGACGAAGGCCCAGGTGAGGGCGGCGCCGAACGCGCAGAGCACAACCACCACCCAGGTCGAGCCGGCGACAGCAGCGGCGAAGGAGCGGCCGTCGCCCACCACTTCCGGTTCGCGGCCGTGATCCGCATGCGAGGGCGAAGCTATAGACGGCTGAGGACAACTGCACCCCTGGCCACACGTCCTGAGAGACAGCGTCTGCCAGGACGTGTTGCTCGGAGGGAGGGGTGCTCCCCTGGCCGACCGGCGTCCTGTTCCTCGCACAGACCACTCAGCGAGAGACGGCCACTTGAAGGCGAGGAACCCAGGGAGGTCAGGTGAGCACCCCTCCCTCCCTACGGCACCACCTTGGTCCTCAGCTAGTGAGTCGCGGCGAGGTCGCGCTCGGGGTCGATGCCCCAGCGGGTGCCGACGGCGGCGAGGTCGTCGGTGAGGGGCCAGCGGTCGGGACGCTCCTCGCCTTCGTGTTCGAGGCTGGCGCCCTTGAGGTTCATGCAGCCGGTGTTGTCGCCGATCGCGCCGATCTCGGCGATCTCCTCGTCGCCCAGGCGCTGCTCGGGCAGCGCCGCCAGCTCGGCGCGCTTGTCCTCGATCGACCGCGCCTCGGCGCCGATCTCCTGGATCAGGGTCGGCGCCACGCACTCGACCGCCGGGTGGGCGAGGTTCCACTGGCAGGCGAGGTGCATCGGCGTCAGCCGGTGGCGGTCGGCGATCGGGCGCAGGCGCTCCAGCCTCTCCAGCCCGGCCTCGATCCAGCCCGGCGGGCGGAAGGCGCGGTGGTCCCGCTCGGCCAGCTCCATCCCCGACCGCAGGTCGCCCCAGAAGAGACCGCCGTAGTCGACGACCCGGGTCAGCACCTTGACGTCGTTCTTCGCCGCCGCGTCGAGGCAGAGCTCGCCGGGCCAGGGCTCGAGCGGGTTGAGGATGATCATCGCCCAGTCGACGCGGTCGCCGAAGCGCTCGAGGCAGGAGATGAGGTCGAGGGTGAATCCGTTCGCCGGCCCCGGCGCCACCCCGATCCGACTCGCCAGCCCCTCCTCGCGCAGCGCCGCCATCGCGTCCCATACGACCTCGCTGGAGTAGCCGATCCGGTCCGGGTTGTGGAGCAGCAGAAGGTCGAAGGAGTAGGCGCCGATGCGGTCGAGGCTCGCCTCGGTCGCCATTCGCAGGTAGTCCGCGTACCCCTCGGGACCGCGCAACCGCGGATCGGTGAAGCGCGGGAACCCCTTCGGCCCTTCGCGCTCGCCCTCGTAGAAATCGTGGCCGACGGCGCCGATCAAACCGTAGTCCTCGCGCGGCACGCTCTCCAGCGCCCGCCCCAGGACCCGGTCGGCCTCGCCCTGCCCGTAGGCGTCGGCGCTCAGCACCGTCTCGATGCCGCCGCCGGGCCGCAGCAGCGCCGCCAGCCTGTCCTCCTCGATCGCCTCGCCGAAGTGGAGGAAGCGGCCCCCGCTCCAGGTGCCGATCGCAGCCCGGCCCAGCTCCTTCACGACGCGCCCCTGGCTAGGACTCGTCGCCGGGCCCGTCGGGACCCTCGTCCCCGGGCCCGCCCTCGCCGTCGTCCTTCTTCGCCCCGACGCCGACCTTCTCGCGCTCCGGCTCGGCTTTGCGCCTCGGCTTCTTCGGGGCGATGATCTTCAGGCTCAGCGGCCTGTCCTCCTCGTCCCCGGCGGGGTCGCGGTCGACCATCACGGTCGAGCCCGGGGTCATCTCGCCGGGACCCTGGCGCAGGACTTCGTCGGCCAGCGGGTCCTCGATGTAGCGCTGGATCGCCCGCCGCAGCGGCCGGGCGCCCATCGAGGGGTCCCAGCCTTTGTCGACCAGCAGGTTCTTCGCCTCGTCGGTCAGCTCCAGCTGCAGTTCGTGCTCGGCGACCTGGACGCGGACCCGGTTGATCATCAGGTCGATGATCTCCTTGACCTCCTCCTTCGCCAGCTTGTGGAAGACGATCACCTCGTCGATCCGGTTGAGGAACTCCGGCCGGAAGACTTTTTTCAGGTCGCCCATGATCCGGTTTTTCATGTCGTCGTAGGACATGCCGGTCTCGTCGGAGACGGTGAACCCGATCGACGTGTTCTTCGAGATCTCCGAGGCGCCGATGTTCGAGGTCATGATCACGATCGCGTTGCGGAAGTCCACGGTGCGGCCCTGGGCGTCGGTGAGGCGCCCGTCCTCGAGGATCTGCAGGAGGATGTTGAAGACGTCCGGGTGCGCCTTCTCGATCTCGTCCAGCAGCAGCACGCTGTAGGGCTTGCGGCGCACGGCCTCGGTCAGCTGGCCGCCCTCGTCGTAGCCGATGTAGCCCGGGGGCGAGCCGACCAGGCGGCTGACCGCGTGCTTCTCCATGTACTCGGACATGTCGATCCGGACCATCGACTCCTCGTCGCCGAAGAGGAACTCGGCGAGGGTGCGGGCGAGCTCGGTCTTCCCGACCCCGGACGGGCCGAGGAAGATGAACGAGCCGGCCGGCCGCTTCGGGTCCTTGATCCCGGCGCGGGAACGGCGGATCGCTTTGGAGACGGCGGTGATCGCGACCTCCTGGCCGATCACCCGCTTGTGCAGTTCCTCCTCCATCCGGATCAGCTTCTTGGTCTCGGCCTCGGTCAGTTTGAAGACCGGGATGCCGGTCCACATCGAGACGATGTCGGCGATCTCCTCCTCGCCGACCTCGGGCCGTTCGCCGTTCTCCCCCTCGGCCCACTCGTCTTCGAGCTGGCGCTTGCGGGTGGTCAGCTGGCGCTCGGTGTCGCGCAGGTTGGCGGCCTTTTCGAACTCCTGGGCCTCGATCGCGGACTCCTTTTCGCGCCGCGTGGTCTCGATTTCCTCCTCGAGGTCGCGGTACACGGGCGGCGTCGACATGCTCTTGATGCGCATCCGCGAGCCGGCCTCGTCGATCAGGTCGATCGCCTTGTCAGGCAGGAAGCGGTCGGAGATGTAGCGGTCGGCGAGTTCGGCGGCGGCTTCGAGGGCATCGTCGCGGATCGTCACCCGGTGGTGCTGTTCGTAGCGCTCGCGCAGGCCTTCGAGGATCTTCACGGTGTCCTCGGGCGAGGGCTGGTCGACTTTGATCTGGGCGAAGCGGCGCTCCAGCGCCGAGTCGCGCTCGAGGTACTTGCGGTACTCGTCGAGCGTGGTGGCGCCGATCGTCTGCAGCTCGCCGCGGGCCAGCGCCGGCTTCAGGATCGTGCCCGCGTCCATCGCGCCGCCCTCGGCCGCGCCCGCCCCGACCACGGCGTGCAGCTCGTCGACGAACAGCACCACCGACCGCCGCGCCGCCACCACCTCGTCGATCACCGCGGTCAGGCGCTGCTCGAACTCGCCGCGGTACTTCGTCCCGGCCACCATCCCGGCCAGGTCCAGCGCCACCACCCGCACGTCGCGCAGCGCCTCGGGCACCTCACCGGCGACGATGCGCGCCGCGATGCCCTCCACGATCGCCGTCTTGCCGACGCCCGGGTCGCCCAGCAGCACCGGGTTGTTCTTCGTCCGCCGCGCCAGCACCTCCAGCACCGCGTCGATCTCGTCCTCCCGGCCGATCACCGGGTCCAGGGCGTCGTCGCGGGCCAGCGCCGTGAGATCACGGCCGTGCCGGTCGAGCCGGGGCGTCGACACCCGGCGCCGGGGACCCCCAGCTCGCGGCGGACCCGCCGTCGAGGAACCGCGCTCGTCGTGGCCCAGCCCCTGCTCCAGCCCCGCAACGAGCCGCCCGACGAGATCCTCGAGCGGCCCGAACGCGCCCCCGAAGCCTCCACCGGACCCACCGCCGAACGGCTGATCCTCACCGCGGCGCGGTTCCTCGGGCATGGTGGCCCTCCCTCGACAGCGTTCTCCCGCGCAGCGCGGCCTGCGCCGACCTCACCTCCGATGGTGCCTGCCCGAGGGCCGGGCTGCCC
>DASSOC010000083.1:0-2730 GCA_035700965.1 Solirubrobacterales bacterium | reverse complement strand
CTGTGAGGCGGGGACCGGTGTGGCCGGCCCCCGCCCTCGGATCAACCTAGGGCCTAAGCCAATAGCCATACAACCCTTGACTAATCATCGGCGCTCTGTTAGAACCGTCTTCGCTCCCGAAGGGGACTTCGGGAGCGCCGGCAGGGTCTCCGACCTCGCCGGTGGGAACAAGAAACCCGGCGCCGACGGCGCCGGAACCAAGGAGGAACAAATGAAGCACCTCAAGATGCTCGGCCTGCTGGCCGTGGCGGCCGCAGCGTTTATGGCATTCGCCGGCAACGCCTATGCCGAAAACCCGGTACTCACATCGCCCGCCGGAACCGAGTACACAGGCACAATTCACGCGACGCTGGAAACGGGTACCACGGCGAAGCTGGAAGCCGGCATCGAAGACACATGCACCGTGTCCACAGTGCATGGAGATGTTACGACCAACACATTCGGGGTCGCAAGCGGGCCGATCACAGGCCTGAGCTTTGGCTCTGAAGCTACACCCTGTAGCGCCGAAGCGACCACCGTCCTCAATCCAGGCTCGCTCTCGATCGCAAGCGGTGGCGCGGTCACGGCCACCGGCAATGAAGTGACAGTCAAGCAGTTCGGGATCAGCTGCATCTACGGCGGCGGCAGCGGCACCGTGCTCGGCAGCCTCGAAGGAGGGACTCCAGCGAAGCTGAAAGTCAACACCTCCGAACTGCCGAAGATCAGCGGCGGCCTCTTCTGCGCCAGCAAAGGCACCTGGACGGCCAATTACGTCGTCACAACCCCGGGGACGCTTCTCGTCGACTAGCGGAAGCGCGACTTGGTGTAGTCAGGTTGTGAACCTCGAGTGTGAGGTTGGACGGGCGGCCCTCGGGCCGCCCGTCCTTTTCGGTGGACTCGGCAACTGCCCCCGTTCCTTGACAGGACTACCGTGATGCCTTACGGTGCTGACGAGGTCTTTCGGGGAGCTGGAGACTGCGGAAGAGATACGAGGTCATGAGCAGGGGAGTCAGGGAACGGATGTCCTTCGGGTGGAACGGCAGCGCTGTCGCAGCAGCGGTGCTGCTGTGTGTCGTGTCCCTCGCCGTCCCATTCCGAGCCCAAGCCGCCACCGCCGAACAGCACCTCTTCGACCCGACGCTCTCGCTGACCGGCGGCTGCGGCACCGAAAAATACGACGAGGTCCCCGACCCCTGGTGCCCCGGCCCACCGAAGCCGAGCAAAGCGTTCGAAAATCCGAACATCGCGATCGACTCCTTTGGCGACATGTACGTGAGCAGCCACGAAGAAGGGGGCACGGCGGGCCGCGTCGACGTCTTCAGCCCTGAAGGCCGGTTCATCACCGAGGTGCAGGTGCCGGGGGCAAGAGCATTGGCGGTCGACCCCAGGGGCAACCTCTATGTGCACCAGGCCCAGTTCGTCTCCGGAGGCCTTCACCAGGTGAGCCTGTTCAGGCCGAGCGGGACCTACGACCCCGAAGCCGGGGAGATCGCCTACGAAGAACCGGGGGAAGTGTTCATCGAAAACGAATCGGCAACGCATCCCACTTGCTCGGAAAAGTCAGCTGTTTTCCTCGTCGGCCTCGCGGTCGATCCCGAAACCGAACACCTCTTCGTCAGCCCCGGCCAGGGCTGCGTGGGCGAATGGAGCCCGCCGGGGAGCTCGCCCGGGGAACCCCCTCAGCTGCTGGATTCTGCGATCGGCACCGGCGTGCTGACCAACCAGAGCAAATTCGTCGCGGTCGACCGCGCCCACAATCCGCCCAGGCTCTACGTCACCGACCAGAAGCCCTCGGCCACCGAAGGAGGGGTGATCCGGGTCTTCGAACTGGAAGCCCCCCACGACCCGCTTGGCTCGATCGACGGCCACAGCACGGCCAACGGCAAGCTTTTAGCGGAATTCGGTCAAGACACGATCGCCGTCGACGAATCGAGCGGCCACCTGATCGTCTCCGAGCTCGCCAAGACGCCCAAGGTCTATGAATTCGGGATGGGCCTGGGCGCCAATGAAGAACTGCTGGAAACCTACGAATACCCGGGCTTCAGATCGGGCGTCTCCCCATTGCAGGTGGCGGTCGACAACGCCGAAGCGAGCCCGAACCACCGCAGCTTCTTCGTGCCCTCCGAAGGCAAACCGAACCACACCTTCGCCTTCCGCTTCTCCGCGGTGGGCCCGCCGGAAGTGCAATCGCTGAGCGCCAGCGGGATCAGCGAAACCGAAGCGGTGCTGAACGCCACGATCAACCCCAACGGCGGCCGGACCACCTACCGCCTCGAATACACCACCGCGCCGTCGGGCTTCGAAGGGGCCACCCTCGCGGGCGAGGGAACGCTCGCATCGGGGATCGCCGGGATAGCGGTCTCGGCCCCGGTCGGCGGCCTCGCCCCCGGCACGAGCTACCGCTTCCGGGTGGTGGCCGAAAACGAATGCGAACCGGGGGAGCCGCTCTGCCGCGAGGAAGAAGAAGGAAGCTTCACGACCTATGCGACGCCGCAGCTGGGCGGTCCGTGCGGGAACGGGGCCCTGCGCAGCGGCCCCTCGGCCGCGCTGCCCGACTGCCGCGCCTACGAGCTCGTCACCCCGCCCGACACCAACGGGCGAACGCCGCGGGGCGCCGCGTTCACCGGCCGCTACTTCCCGACCCTGCAGGCCTCCCCCGACGGCAACCGGGCCAGCTTCCGGGTCGAAGGCGGCTCGATCCCCGGCTTCGAAGCCGCCGGGGCGGGCAACGGCGACGACTACCTGGCGCGG
>DASSOC010000082.1:0-16145 GCA_035700965.1 Solirubrobacterales bacterium | reverse complement strand
CGCTTCTCCTTCAAGCCGCCCGAGCGGCCCGGGCGGGTGGTGCTGAAACTGGTCAGCGGGACGATCGAGGTACCGGGTCGCACTCTTCTCGCCGGCGCCAATCTGGAAGTCGAACGAGAAGAGCACGTCGTCCTCGTCGGGCCCAACGGAGCCGGCAAGACGACGCTGATCGAGACGCTAGCCGGACAGCGCGAGCCGGCCGCCGGTTCGGTGCGGCTCGGCCACAACGTCAAGGTCGGCTACCTCTCCCAGCACGCCGAGAGCGCCGCGGGGGAGGGAACGGTGCTCGACGCCGCCCAGCGGGAGACCGGCCTCAGCGGCCAGAAAGCGCGCGACCTGCTCGGCGGCTTCCTCTTCTCCGGCGCCGACGTGGAGAAATCGCTCGACGACATCTCCGGCGGGGAGCAGCGGCGGCTCTCGCTGGCGATCCTCGTCGCCTCCGGCGCCAATGTCCTCATCCTCGACGAGCCGACCAATCACCTCGACATCGAGAGCCGCGAGGCGCTCGAGGACGCGCTCCTGGCCTTCGAGGGCGCGGTGATCCTCGTCTCCCACGACCGCGCCCTGCTGGAGGCGGTCGGCGCCCGCACGCTCGTCTGCGACGGAGGCGAGCTGCACAGCCACCCGAGCGGCTGGGCGGCCTACCAGCGCCGGCGCGAGGAAGACGAGGAAGCCGCGGCAGCCGCGGCCGCTGCCGCAAAGCGGTCGGGCAAAGGCGGCAAGCGGCGCCGTCCGGGCGCCGCGGCGAAGAGCGCCGCCCGCAAGGCGAGCCGCCTCGCCGAGAAGATCGAGGCGGCTGAGGCCGAGCTGCGCCAGGTCGAGGAGGAGCTTGCCGACCCCGCCGCCTGGTCGACCCCCGCCAAGTCGGAGCGGGCGGGCGAGCGCCACGAGGCGGCGAAGCGTAGGCTCGCCGAGCTCTACGAGCAGTGGGAGGAGGCCGAGCGGGCGCTCAGCGCAGCGGGCGATCCAGCCTGACGCGCGTGCCCTTGCCGGGCGCGAGCGTGATGTTGCGGACCTTGACCCGCTCCGGCTTGGGGTCGGGGGCGCTGAGGTCGGCCCGCTCGACGAACTCGCGCAGGATGGTCCGCATCTCGTATTCGGCGAAGGCAGCGCCGATGCAGCGCCGCACGCCGCCGCCGAAGGGGATCCAGGCGTAGTTGTCGGCCTTTTCTTCGAGGAAGCGCTCGGGTCGGAACTCGTACGGCTTGGGGAAGATGTCCTCGCGATAGTGGAGGGCCGCGATCGCCGCCATGGCGAAGTCCCCGGCCTGCAACCGGTAGCCGCCGATCTCAGCCGGCGCGGTCAGCTTGCGGGCGACGTCGACGATCACCGGCCGTGCTCGCAGGGTCTCTTTCACTGTCGCCGCGAGGTACTCCTCGTCGCCGGTGGCCAGGGATTCGCGCAGCCGCCCCAGCACGGCCCGGTTGCGCAACAGCCTCTCCATCGCCCAGGCCAGCCCGGTCGCGGTCGTCTCGTGGCCCGCGCCCAGCACCGTCACCAGCTCGTCGCGCAGCTCTTCGTCGCTCATCGGCGCCCCGTCCTCGTAACGGGCGTCGAGCAGCAGCGAGAGCACGTCGTCATGGCTCTCCTCGCCCGCCTCGACCTCTGCCCGGCGCAGGGCGATCTCCTCGTAGATGAACTCGTCGAGCGCCTCGCGAGCGCGGAGGAAGCGCGCCCAGGGACTCCAGGGCCCGAGGTTGCGACGCAGCACGGGGAGGACGGTGACCACATTGACGCGCTGGCTGAAGGTCTCGATCAGTCGCTCGAAGCGGATCAGCCGCTCCTCGTCGTGGACGCCGAAGACGGCGCGCATGATCACCGCCAGGGTGATCCGCTGGGTGTGCGGGCGTAGCGCGAACGTCTCGCCCACCGGCCAGGTCTCCATCTCGCGCCGGGTCACCTCGCGGATCAGCTCGCCGTAGCGGCGCACGCTCTCGCCGTGGAAGGGCGGCAGCAGCAGCTTGCGCTGGGCGATGTGCTTCTTCTCGTCGAGTAAGAGGACCGAGTTCTCGCCCAGCACGGGGCGCAGGATCTGGTTGCCCTCGCCGGCGTGGAAGACGCGCGGGTCGCCGGTGAAGACCTGCTTGACCAGCTCCGGGTCGGAGATCACGACCCAGTTGCCCTCGTAGGCGATCCTGATCGTGAACATGCGGCCGAAGCGAGCGCGGTTCTGCTGCAGGAACCACTGCGCCTGTCGCGACCAGATCGCGGTCTGCAGCGCTCGCGGCATTCGCGGTCCCGGCGGCAGCCCCCTGACCGGGGCCGCCCCGTACCCGTTGACCGACGCCGCCGCTCTGGTGGCCGCCTCCATGGAAGCCAACCTACTCCCACGCTTCCGCGCGAATGTGTGACCTTCGTACGCCACGGAACTCGTAGCCTGCGTTCGTGGCCGACCTGCCGCGCCTCCCCACCCCGCTCGAGCACCGCATCGTCAAGTTCGTCTGCGGGCTGCCGCCGCGCGGGCTGCGGTTTCTGTTCGGAGCGCCGCCGGCGCAGGGCGGACAGCGGCTGGCGGCGGACATCCATGCCTTGATCTGGCTCGACCGGCTGGCCGGGGGTGAGAGCTTCGGCGGGGGAAAGAGCGTCGAGGCGACGCGAGCGGAACGGCGGCACGAGGCGCGGGTCGTCGCCCACCGGCCGCCGATCGCGATGGCGCGGGTCGAATCGGTCGAGATACCAGGGCCGGCGGGGCCGATGCGCGCCCGCCTCTTCGTGCCGCCCGCCGCCGCCGGGGGCGCCGCTACCGCGGGATCTGGCCGCAGCTCGGCACCGCTGCTCGTCTACTTCCACGGCGGCGGCTGGGTGATCGGCGACCTCGACACCCACGACGACCCCTGCCGCTTCCTCGCCGCCCACTCCGGCGCGCGGGTGCTATCGGTCGACTACCGCCTCGCCCCGGAACACCCGTTTCCGGCCGCCCCCGAAGACGCCTTCACCGCCTTCGCCTGGGCGACCGAGCACGCCGAGCAGCTCGGGGCTGACCCACAGCGGATCGGCGTCGGCGGCGACAGCGCCGGGGGCAACCTCGCCGCGGCGGCCTGCCTCGCCGCCCGCGACGACGGCGGCCCCTCCCCGGCGATGCAGCTGCTGATCTACCCGGTCACCGAAACCGCCGGAACGGCGGCCTCGCGCCAAACCTTCAGCGAGGGCTTCATGCTCACCCGCGCCGACATGGACTGGTTCGAGGAGCGCTACCTGCCGCCCGGCGTCAACCGCGGCGACCCCCGCGTCGCCCTGCTGAACGCCGCCGACCTCGCCGGCCTCCCGCCCGCCTACGTCGCCACCGCCGGCTTCGACCCGCTGCGCGACGAGGGCGAGGAGTTCGCGCGCCGCCTGCACGAGGCGGGCGTGCAGGTCGCCCTGCGCCGCCACCCCGGCCTCGTCCACGCCTTCGCCAACCTGACCGCGATCTGCCCGACCGCGCGGGCGGCAATGCTCGAAGCGGCAGGGGCGCTGAGGATGGGGCTCGGCGCTTGAGCTACTCGTACTGAAGGGATTGCAGGACGTCCAGGCGCGAGGCCCGACGCGCCGGCAGGATCGCGGCCAGGACGCCGATGATCGCGGCGAAGACGAGCAGCAGGACAAGCGTCCCCAGCGGATAGGAGAGGGTGAAGCCTTCCGCCTTCAGCGGCTGCGCGATCAGGGCGGCGAAGACGACCCCCAGCGCCATCCCGAGGATCGCCCCGATCAGCGCCGTGATCACCGCCTCGTAGCGGATCATCGTCCGCACCTGGCGCCGTGACATCCCGATCGCCCGCAGCATCCCCAGCTCGCGGGTGCGTTCGTGGATCGAGAGCGCGAGGGTGTTGCCGATCCCGAACAGCGAGATCAGGATCGCGAAGGCGAGCAGCGCGTAGACGAGCTTGACCAGGCCGTCGATCTGCTTTTCGCGCTCTTCCTTCAGTTCGCCCTGGTTAAGCACTTCGGTCACCGGGAAGAGCCGTTCCGAGCCGACCGTGAGCAGCGCCTGGACCCTCGCTTCGTCGGCTCCCGGTGCGACCTTGACGAAGTCGAAGAGGTCCTGAGTCTGGACGAAATCGCGTGCCATCACCCCCTGGGTGACGAGGACGCTGCCGAGGACGCCGATCTTCGATTCGAACTCGCCGACGACGCGGAAGCGCGGCTGCGCCCGGGTCTGGGTCAGCAGCTGGAAGCTGTCGCCGAACTGCAGGCCGCGGGAGGAGGCGAAGTCGTCGGAGACGATCGCCTCGCCGTCGGCGAGGCGGCGCAGCGCGCCCGGGCCGCCCTGCTTCCATTCGATGTTCAGCGTCTCGCCGATGTCCCTGCTCGGCGCGTTGACCTGGACGGTGCCGCCGGGCGCGCCGCCTTCGAGCACCTTCGCCTGGGCGCCGCGGACCGTCGCCACCAGCTGCACTCCGGGCACTTTGCGGGCCGCTTTGGCGGCCCCGTTGGGGATCGGCGAGAAGCCGTCGCTGTTCTGGATCACCAGGCCGCCGGCGAAGTTTTCGTCGACGACCTGGGCGACCGTGCTCTTCAGGCCGGCGGCGAAGACGGTGACGAAGGCGACGAGCGCGAGGCCGATCATCAGCGCCGCCGCGGTGATCGCCGTGCGGCTGGGGTTGCGCTGGGCGTTCTCGCGGGCGAGGCGGCCGGTGAGGCGGCGCGCCCGCTCCAGCGGCCAGCCGGCGAGAGTCGCCAGCGGCGGCACCAGGCGGGGGCTGAAGATCGAGACGGCGAAGACGATCGCCACCGCGCCGCCCCCCATCAGCCCGGCGCGGGTCCCGGCGCTGCCGCTGCCCAGCAGCCCGACCAGGACAGCGGCCAGGCCGCCTGCCCCGAGCAGGAGCGAGAGCGCCAGGTAGACGAGCCGGCGGCGCCGGCTCGGCGCCGGGTTGAAGGCGTGCAGGGCGGCGATCGGCGGCACCCGGGTCGAGCGCAGGGCCGGCACCAGCGAGGCGGCCAGGGTGACGAGCAGCCCGACGACGAGGGCGACGATCACCGTGCGCGACTCGAGCTGCAGGCTGGTCGTCGGCAGCTCCAGCCCGAAGGCCTTGAACAGGGCCTCGATCGCCGCCGCGACCGCGAAGCCGCCGCCGATCCCGATCAGCGCCCCCAGCAGCCCGATCGCGCCGGCTTCGAGCATCACCGCGCTGAGGATCTGGCGCCGGGAGGCCCCAAGCGTCCGCAGCATCCCGAATTCGCTGACGCGCTGGGCGACGGTGATCGAGAACGTGTTGAAGATCAGGAAGGAGCCGACGAAGACGGCGACGAAGCCGAAGACGAGGAGGAAGGTCTGCAGGAAGCCGAGCCCTTCGCGGATTTCCCTGGAGGCGCGGTCGGCGTTTTCCTTTGCCGTCTCGACCTTCACCCCGCCCGGCATCTCCCGCGCGATCCGCCGTTTCAGCGCCTCGGCCGAGACGCCGTCGGCGGCCGCAACCGAGATCTGGTCGAACCGCCCTCGCTTGTGGGTGAGGCGCTGGGCGACCGGCAGCGTCACCTGGGCGATGCTGGTGCCGCCGAAGGAGGCGCTGCCGAGCTTGGTGAAGCCGACGAGGCGGAACCTCTGGGCTCTCCCCTGACCGATCAGCTCGATCGTTTCCCCCAGCTTCAGATCGCTGTTTTCGGCCGCCGCCTGGTCGATCGAGGCTTCGCGTGGACCGTGCGGGATGTGCCCTTCCACGTAGCTGAGCGACTCGAGCCCGTCGGGCAGGGTCGAGGAGATGAATTTGAAGCCGAATTTGTTGCCGATCTTTTCGCCCCTGGAGTTGAAGAAACCCCCCGGGGTGAAGATCGCACCGGCCGCCCGTTCGACCCCCCTCGTCTTCTGCACGGTCGGCAGCAGCGAGGCGCTGATCGTCGGCGTTTCGCCGTTTTCCTGCTTGACCGGGTTCTGCGCGGTGATGACAACGCTGGTCCCGCTCAGCGACTCGTCGAAGATTTCGTCGAAGGCGGCGAAGATCGTGTCGGTGAGGACGTAGGAGCCGGCGACGAAGGCGACGCCGAGGACGACGGCGAAGATCGTCGTCAGGGCCCGCACCTTGCGAGCCCAGAGGCTCTTGAGGGCGAGGCTAGTCAAGCCGCTTCTGCAGCTCGATCACTTCGTCCGCCGAGCCGGGGGCGGCGTCGCTGACGATCCTGCCGTCCTGCAGCGTGATCAGGCGGTCGGCGTGGGAGGCGGCGGCCGGGTCGTGGGTGACCATCACCACCGTCTGGCCGAACTCGTCGACCGCCTGGCGCAGCAGCCGCAGCACGTCCTCGCTGGCGCGCGAGTCGAGGTTGCCGGTGGGCTCGTCGGCGAAGACGACGGCCGGCTTGGTGACCAGCGCCCGGGCGACGGCGACCCGCTGCTGCTGGCCGCCCGAGAGCTCGGCCGGCCGGTGGCTGCGCCGGTCGGAGAGGCCGACGGTTCCGATCAGCGCCTCCACCCACTGCTGGTCGGGCTTGCGGCCGGCGATCGAGAGCGGCAGGACCAGGTTCTCCTCCGCGGTCAGGACCGGCAGCAGGTTGAAGAACTGGAAGACGAAGCCGAGCTTGTCGCGGCGCAGCCGGGTCAGCGCACCGTCGTCGAGGCCGGTGATGTCAACGCCGTCGAGCTCGACCGTGCCGGAGGTCGGCTTGTCGAGGCCGGCGAGGATGTGCATCAGGGTCGACTTGCCCGAGCCGGAGGGACCCATGATCGCGGTGAAGCGGTCGCGCTCGAAGTCGGTGGTGACGCCGGCAAGGGCGTTCACGGCAGCGTCCCCCTCCCCGTAGCGGCGGTGGAGGTCGTTGGCGACCACGACTGGTCCGTTGGCGCTCACGGGGCGCACGGTACCGACCCTGGGAAATAGGGTGCGGCCCGTGGCGCTCGCCGACCGCTTCGACGGACTTCTGATCGACCTCGACGGGGTGGTCTGGATCGGCAGGGAGCCCGTGCCGGGTTCGGTCGCGGCGCTGCGGGAGCTGCTGGCGGCAGGCAAGCGGGTGGTCTTCGTCACCAACAACCCGGGCCGGCTGCCCGGAGCCTACGCGGAGCGGCTGCGGGGCCTGGGGGTGGAGGTCGCCGCCGAGCAGATCGTCACCGCCGGGATCGTGGTGGCGAAGCTCGCGGGGGAAGCGGCCGGGGAAGGCGCGGGCGCCTTCGTGCTCGGCGATGCGCCGCTGCAGGAGATGGTGGCGGCGCGGGGGCTGCGGCTGCTCGAGGGGGCCGAGGCGGAGCGGGCCGACGTCGTCGTCGTCTCCGGCCACGGCGGCTTCGACTACGCCGAGCTGCGGACGGCGAAGTTCGCCCTCGACCGCGGCGCCCGGCTGTTCGCCACCAGCCACGACCCGACGATGCCCTACCCGGGAGGAGAGCTGCCGGGGACGGGGGCGGTGCTGGCGGCGGTCGAAGTCGCCTCGGGAAGGCAGGCGACGATCGCCGGCAAGCCCGAGCGGCACCTGTTCGAGATGGCGATCGAGGCAATCGCCTGTTCCTTTCCTTCAGATAGCGACGATAAGGAACAGGAGACGGGGCGTTTGGCGATGGTCGGCGACCGGATCAGCTCCGACGTCGACGGCGGCCGCGCCGCCGGCCTGGAGACCGTGCTCGTGCTCAGCGGGACCACCTCGCGGGAGCAAGCCGCGGCGGCCGATCCGGCCCCCGATCACGTGCTCGAGAACCTCGCGGGCCTGCTGCGGTGAGCGAGGCGCCCGCGGCGGCAGACGGGCAGCGGCGGCCGGGGCTCAGCTTCGCCGGGGTCTTCGCCGTCACCTTCCTCGGCCTGATCGCGGTCGGTTCGGTGCTGCCGGTCCTGCCGCGTTACGTGCACGGGCCGCTTCATTCGAGCGACCTCGCGGTAGGGGTGGTGATCGGCTCCTACGCGGTGACCGGACTGCTGCTGCGGCCGGTGGCCGGGCGCCTCGCCGACACCCGCGGGCGGCGGCCGACCGTCCTGCTGGGGGCGGTGCTGATCTCGCTCAGCGGCCTCCTCTACCTCCCCCACCTCGGCATCCCGGGGCTGATCCTCGCCCGCCTCGTCCTCGGCGTCGGCGAGGGCTCCCTCTACACCGCCGGCTCCGCCTGGATCGTCGACATGGCGCCGGCCGAGCGGCGCGGTCGCATCCTCGGCCTCTACGGACTCGCGGTCTGGGGCGGGCTCAGCGTCGGGCCGCTGCTCGGCGAGCTGGTGCTGCACGCCTCCGGCTACGCGACCGTCTGGATCTGCGCCGCCGCGCTGCCGCTCCTCGGGGCGGCGATCGCGACTCGCGTCCCCGACCCCTTCCGGCCGCTCGCCCACGCCGAGCCGCACCCGCTGATCGCTCCCGAGGCGGTGCGGCCCGGCTTCGCCGTGGGCCTCGCCTCGGTCGGCTACGCGACGCTCGCCACCTTCATCGTCCTCCTGCTCGAAGCCCGCGGGGTCGGACACGGCGCCACCGTCTTCGCCGCCTTCGCGGCGATGATCGTCCTTGCCCGGGTCGTGGCCGGACACCTGCCCGACCTGTACGGGCCGGCGCCGGTCGCGATCGGCGCGGTCCTGGTCGAGGCCGGCGGCCTGCTGCTGATCGCCCTCTCACACAGTTTGGTGGCGGCGATGGTCGGCGGGATGGCGATGGGCGGCGGCTTCTCCCTGCTCAACCCCTCGCTGATGCTGATCGCCGTCGGCCGCGTCTCAGAGAGGGCGCGGGGCGCGGCGATGGGCACCTACACCGCCTTCTTCGACGCCGGCGTCGGCCTCGGCGCCCCCCTCGCCGGCCTCGCCGCGGCGCTGACGAGCTACGAGGGCGCCTTCGTCTTTGCGGCCGCAGTCGCCGTCTGCTCGGCGCTGCTGATCCTGGCGACGCTGCGCGGACACCGGCCGGGCTGAGTTGTCTGTTCCTTTCGCCTGTCAGGCACGCAAAAGGAACAGACAACGCAAGATCCGGCCTCTCAGCGTTCGGCGATCAGCAGCGTCTGCAGCGCCCGACCGATCCGGCCGTCTTCGTCGAAGAGCGTCGACTCGGCGGTCCCGACTCCGTTTGCCCGCGGCAGGGTCGCCGCGTCGACGCCGATCCATTCCCCCTTCGGCATCCGCTCGAGGTGGACGGTGAGATCGACGTTGATGAAGAGGAAGCGGCGGAAGTCGAGCGCGGCGCTGATCCCGTTGCCGACGTCGGCGGCGACGAGCGTGCGCTGCAGAGGCGTCGGCTCCTCCCCGGTCACCAGCGGCTGGCGCATCCGCAACCAGGCGGTGGCCGGCCCCGGCTCGAGGAAGCCGCCGGCGAGGAAGCGCACCTCCATCGCCGAGTGGTAGCCGTGCTCCTGCCCGGTCGGGAAGAACTCGCCCGGCCTTCCCTTCTCGGGCAGGGGTGGCGGCTGACTGGCGATCAGCGCCTCCCCCGGCAGCTCCAGCTTGGCCGTGCGGATCCGCCAGCCCCGCGCCCGCATCAGCGCCTCGCCCGCCTCGTCGCTCAGCTCCGCCTCGAGCATCTGCACCCGCCGGCCGGGCCGGGCGACGCGCGCCTCGGCTCGCACCGGCGCGATCGGCACCGAGCGCAGGATCTCGAAGGTGATCCGCCCGAGCTGGAACTCCCCGGCGTCCGGCAGCGCCTCCAGCGCGTGGCCGAGGAGCGCCGCCGGCGGCCCCGCGTGCTGCGCCCCCGGGTCCCACGGCCCCCGCGTCAGCTCGGTGGCGCGAAAGAGCTCCCCCTCCCGCTCGTAGAACGCCTCGAACACGGGCCGCATCGTAAGCCCCCCTCGAACTGCATCGACTTCCACACCCGAAGAAGTGGAAGTCGATGCAGTTCGCTCAGCCGGCGACTCTGCCGTTCCCGCGCGTCACAGGCTCGTAATACGCGAGGCGTAACCTCTTTCACAACAGAAAGGAGCAAGATGGCGACGAAAGTCCAGAAGTCGGAGCAGGAGTGGCGCGAGCAGCTGACGCCGGAGCAGTTCGAGGTCACCCGCAAGGCCGCCACCGAGCGCGCCTTCACCGGGCCCTACTGGGACGAGAAGGCCGACGGGATGTACCGCTGCGTCTGCTGCGGGACCGAGCTCTTCTCCTCCGACACCAAGTTCGAGTCGGGCACCGGCTGGCCCAGCTTCACCGAGCCCGCCAACCTCGAGCACGTCGAGCTGCGGCCCGACAACAGCCTCTTCATGCGCCGCACCGAGGTCGTCTGCAAGCACTGCGACGCCCACCTCGGCCACGTCTTCGACGACGGCCCAGCCGACAAAGGCGGCCAGCGCTACTGCATCAACGGCTGCGCCCTGACGCTGGAGAAGAAGGAGTAGGTGCTGGTGACGCCCGGACGCGAAGCGGAGGACGCGACTGTTAGAGCGCGCCGCCGCCGGCGCCCAGGTAGCTGAACCGCACCGCGAGGGCGACCGCCTCGGTGCGGGTGTCGACCTCGAGCTTGGCGATCGCGTTGCGCACGTGCGTGTGCACGGTCGCCGGGCTCAGCTGCAGGCGGTCGGCGATTTCTTTCACCCGCAGGCCCTCGGCCAGCAGCTCGAGGATCTGGCGCTCGCGGGGCGAGAGCTCGAGCAGTTTCTCGACCTCGGACGGCTTGCCCCCGGCGAAGTCGCCGCCGAGGAAGGTGCCGCCGCCGGTCACCGCTTTGACCGCCTTGGCGATGTCCTCGGCCGGCGCCGACTTGAGGACGTAGCCGGAGGCGCCGGCCCGCAGGGCGAGCGCCAGCAGGTCGGGCTGGGCGTGCGCGGTGAAGATGATCACTTTCGTCCGCGGCCGGACTTTGAGGACCTCGCGGGTGGCCTCGATGCCGTCGCGCTTGGGCATCTCGACGTCGATGATGAGGACGTCGGGTTCGAGTTCTTTGACGACGTTGATCACGTCGCGGCCGTTGCTCGCCTCGCCGACGATGTCGACCGTGCTGGAGTTCACCATCCGGGCTTTGATCGCGTCGCGGACGATCTCGTGGTCGTCGCAGAGGACCACTCGCTTGGCGTCGCGCACCCCAGTGCTCATAACAGCCCTCGCTTCGCGCGACTCATTGCGCCGCGATTCTTTCAGGCGCTCCGTATCTATGCAAAGAATTGGGTAGCGTGAAACTGCCGTCGCTCTCCTGCCGGTTCTCGATCAGGGCGATGATCGTGCGCCCGACGGCGCAAGCGGTGCCGTTGAGCGTGTGCAGTGCCTGCGGCGATGCGCCTTCCTCGGGCCGGTAGCGGGCGCCGAGCCGGCGCGCCTGGTAGTCGGTGGTGTTCGAGCAGGAGGTGAGCTCGCGGTAGCGCCCCTGGCTCGGGATCCACGCCTCGCAGTCGTACTTCTTCGCGGCCGGAGCGCCGAGGTCGCCGACGGCGACGTTGACCACCCGGTAGGGCAGCTCGAGCTCGGCGAGGATCCGCTCCTCGATTGCCAGCAGGCGCTCGTGCTCGTCCCTGGAGGCGATCGGCTCGACGAACGAGAACATCTCCACCTTGTCGAACTGGTGGACGCGGAAGATGCCGCGGGTGTCGCGGCCGGCGGCCCCGGCCTCGCGCCGGAAGCAGGTCGAGAAGGCGCAGTAGCGCCGCGGCAGCTCGGCGGCGTCGAGGATCTCGTTGGCGTGCAGTCCCGCGAGCGCGACCTCGGAGGTGCCGGTGAGAAAGAGCTCGTCCTTGGGGATCTCGTAGATCTGGTCGCGGTCGCCGGGGAACATACCGGTCCCCTCCAGCGCCTCTTCGCGGACCAGCACCGGCGGCACCGCCGGCTCGTGGCCCTCGCCACGGGCGAGCTCGATCGCGAAGCGGACCAGCGCCAGCTCGACCAGCACCAGGTCGCCCTTCAGGTAGGCGAAGCGGGAGCCGGAGAGCTCGGCGGCCTTCTCCATCTCGATCAGCCCCAGCTCGGTGCCGATCTCGAGGTGGTCGCGCGGCTCGAAGCCGAAGCTCGTCGGCTCGCCGACCTCGCGGACGACGACCGCGTCCTCCTCGGTCATCCCTTCCGGCGCGTCGGCGTCGGGGAGGTTGGGGAGCCGCGGCGCCAGCTCGCCGAGCTTGGCCTCGACCTCCTCCAGCTCCGCCTTCGCCGCCTCGACCCGCTCCTTCAGCGATGCCACCGCGGCCATCAGCTCCGCGGCCTCTTCGCCCGCCTGCTTGCGCTCGCCGATCTGCTTGGACAGCGTCTTGCGTTCGGCCTGGGCGTTCTCCACCGCGGGCAGCAGCTCGCGCCGCCGCGCGTCCAGGGCCAGCAGCTCGTCAACCTGCCCGGCCGCGCCGCGCCGCGCCAGCGCGGCTCGGACCCGCTCGGGATCGGAGCGGATCGCCTTCAGGTCCAGCATGCTCTGCCCCGGGCTAGGGAGATTCCTGGCCAGGCCGCGGCGAGGATTCCGCCTGTTCGCCGGCGTACTTGGCGACGAATCGCGCAACCGCCTTGGCCTGGTTGCCGACGACGATGTTCTGGGGCATGATCGCGCCCGAGAAGCCGCCGTTCTGGATCGCGAAGAGGGCCGTTTCGTAGGTCTCGGTCCGTCCGTCCAGATTCGGCCCCTGGGTTCGCTCGCCGCGGTTGCCGCTGCCCTGCGTCCCGGCGGCGCTCAGCGTGTGGCAGCCCGAGCAGTGGGTGGCGAAGAGCTCGGCACCGTGGTAGTTCGGGTCGTTCTTGGAGACGGCGATCCCTTCCGAGCCGAAGCCGCAGGCGGAGAGCCCGAGGACGGCGGCGAGCATCGCTGCTATGACCAACGCGGAACGCATGCGGCGGGCATCATATTGTCTAGCTCCCCCGCGATGCCGCCGCCCGACCCAGCCAGCTTCCGCGCCGCCATGGCCGGGCTCCCGACCGGGGTCACGATCGTCAGCGCTGATGGGGCCGACGGCCCCGCCGGGGCGACCGTCAACGCCGTCTGCAGCCTCTCGATCGAGCCGATGATGATGCTCGCCTGCCTCGACCGCGGCTCCCGCACCCTGCTCGCCGTCCAGGCCGCCGACCGCTTCGGCATCAGCGTCCTCCACAAGGGCCAGGAGCCGATCGCCCGCGCCTTCGCCACCAAGGCGCCGGTGGCCGAGAAGTGGTCCGGCGTCGCCTGGTCGGCTCGTGACGGCATCCCCGCCGTCGACGAAGCCCTGATCTGGATCGCCTGCGACCTCCGCGACGTCCTCGCCGCCGGGGACCACGTGATCGTCACCGGCGAGGTCCGCGACCTCGAGGTGCGCGCGGGCGACCCGCTGGTCTTCCACGGCGGCGAGTACCGCCCGCTGGACTTCGGCCCTGATGCTCGCGACGAGGAGCGGCGCCGGATCGCCCCCGGCGATCCTCCCTTCCGGATCGACTGACGAGTGGTCAGTTAGGCACACCTGCCTATGCCGAACTGACCACTCGGCCCACCGACCTGCTCAGAGGCCGCTCGTACCGGCCGCTCGCAGCGCCAGGAAGAAGATCACCCAGCAGCTGACGGCCATGATCCCCATCTCACGGCGAACGATCGCCAGCGCCAGGGATTCCTGGTCGGCCTGGGGCAGGTTCTCGTAGTCGAGTTCGCCGACCTCGCGCTGCGCGGCGTCGGCGCGGGCCCCCTCCGCGATGAAGGAGACGACGAGGGGGAGGATGCCGTAGAGGTAGTGGAGGCCTTCCTTTGGCTCGTGGTTGGTGACGACGAGGAGACCGCCGAGGAGGGCCTGGACGAAGACCGAGACCTGGGCCGCCCGGAGGAGGTACCAGAAGGGGATCGAGGGACGGTTTCGGTACCAGGCGATGCCGCCGACGACGCCGGCGGCCGCATTCAGCGCGATCAGGCAAAGGCCGACCGCGATGTGGAGCCCGACCATGCCCTAATCCCGCCTAAGCGGGTCGGGATTCGGCTTGCTGATGCGGAAAATCACTATGTAGCAACATGTCACAAAGTCGGTATATAACAGGGGCTACGGCGGCTGACCACGGGTAACCGTCACCCGAGCTCGGTCGCCGCGACAACCACCTCCCCGTGCTGAAGAGCTACCTACCGATCCTCGTCTTCGCCTTCCTCGGCCTCACGGTCGGCGGTGTCTTCGCGCTGGTCAACCACCTGGTGGGTCCGAAGAAGCCGACCAAGGCGACCGCGTCCAGCAGGCGCCAGGGCGAGCCGTACGAGTCCGGCATCCCGGTCGAGGCGACGAAGGGGCTGCGCTTCGGCATCAGCTTCTACCTGATCGCGATGCTCTTCATCCTCTTCGACATCGAGGTCGTCTTCCTCTACCCGATCGGGGTCATCCTCAAGGGCGCCGACAGCCTCCTCGTCCTCGGCGAGCTCGTCACCTTCGTCGCCCTCCTCCTCGTCGCCTTCGTCTACGTCTGGCGGAAGGGAGCGCTCGATTGGAGGTAGAGCGCCGCTCCCTGCGCGAGAAGCAGCTGGCCGCCCGCGACGTGCTCCGCGGCGACCTCGAGGGCGAGGACCTCGAGCGCCACGTCGAAGAACGGATCCTCACCACGACTCTCGAGAAAGCGCTCAACGCGGCGCGGGCGAACTCGATCTTCCCGCTCACCTTCGGCCTCGCCTGCTGCGCGATCGAGGGGATCCCGATGGCGGCGGTCACGGCCCGGTACGACATCGCCCGCTTCGGCGCCGAGGCGGGGCGCGCCTCACCCCGCCAGGCCGACCTGATGGTCCTCTCGGGCCGGGTCGCGGTGAAAATGGCGCCGGTCATCCGCCGCCTCTACGACCAGATGCTGGAGCCGAAGTGGGTGATGGCGATGGGCGCCTGTTCCTCCTCGGGTGGGATGTTCGCCAACTACGCCGTGCTCCAGGGTGCCGACAAGTTCCTGCCGGTCGACATCTACGTGCCCGGCTGCCCGCCGCGCCCCGAGGCCGTCCTCTACGGCTTCACCAAGCTGCAGCGCAAGATCATCGGAAACCCCGACCAGGGCTGGCGCCAGCGCTACAACGCCGAGGGCACCGAGGAGTGGGCGCGGGGCGGGCCGCGCAGCGAACCGAGCCCGGAGGCCGCCGAGGCCTACCGGCGGGCGCGGGAGCTGACCCTTGCCTGACGGCCCCGGACTCGAGCTGATCCGGGGGGAAATCGAGCGAGACCGCCCCGGGGCCGTCCTCGCGACCTCCTTCGACCGCGAGCAGGCGGCCCTGATCGTCGACCCCGAGCGGGTCGTCGAGGTGCTGCAGTGGCTGAAGGAGCAGCCCGGCCAACGCTACGACTTCCTCTCCAGCGTCCACGGCGTCGACTACCTCCCCGCCGAGCCCCGCTTCGCCGTCCACTACGAGCTGCTGAACCGCGATCGGGTCGAGCGCGTCCGCGTCAAGGCGATGCTCGCCGACCCCGGTGAGGAGGCGCTGCCGGAGATCGACTCCGCGGTCGGGATCTTCCCCACCGCTGAGGCGCAGGAGCGCGAGATCTTCGACTTCTTCGGGATCGTCTTCCGCGGCCACCCGGACCTGACCCGCATCCTGCTGCCCGACGACTACGTCGGCTGGCCGCAGCGCCGCGACTTCCCGGTCGGCGGCGAGCCCGTCACCTTCACCTACTCCGAACGCCGCTATGGCTGAGCTGACGGTGGACCGCACCAAGGAGGTGATGACGGTCAACGTCGGGCCGCACCACCCGGCCACCCACGGGGTGCTGCGCCTCGTCGTCGACCTCGAAGGCGAGATCGTGCGCGAGCTTCGACCGGTGATCGGCTATGTGCACACCGGGATCGAAAAGTCCTGCGAGGACAAGAGCTACTGGAAGGTCATCCCCTTCGTCGAGCGGATGGACTACGTCTCCTACTTCTTCCAGATGGAGGCCTACTGCGGCGCGGTCGAGCGGCTGATCGGGCTCGAGATCCCGCCGCGCGCCAAGTACCTGCGCACGCTCTTCCTCGAGCTCAACCGCATCCACTCCCACCTCGTCTGGCTCGGCACGACGGCACTCGACCTCGGCGCGATCTCGATGCTCTGGTACTGCTTCCGCGAGCGCGACAAGATCCTCGACCTCTTCGAGATGGCGACCGGCCAGCGGATGCACACCCGCTACTTCCAGGTCGGCGGCGTGATCGAGGACCTGCCGCTCGGCTTCGAGGCCAAGTGCCGGGCCTTCGCCGAGGAAATGCCGGTCCGGGTCGGCCAGTACCAGGACCTGCTGGATCGCAACGAGGTCTTCCTGCAGCGCACCAAAGGCACCGGCGTCGTCTCCCGCGAGCGACTGCTGGAGCTGGGCGTCAGCGGCCCGCTGCTGCGCGCCACCGGGGATCCCTGGGACCTGCGCAAGGCCTTCGACTACCTCGTCTACCCCGAGCTGGACTTCAAGGTCCCGGTCGGCACGGTCGGCGACAACTACGACC
>DASSOC010000081.1:0-3561 GCA_035700965.1 Solirubrobacterales bacterium | reverse complement strand
TCAGCCAGCGCATCGCGCCGTCGCCGGACTCGGCGCCGGTGTCCTCGTGGCCGGGCGGGCCGATGCCGGGCATGCCGAGGTCGGTGACCGGCTTCTCCACGAACGCGACGTGCCGCCACGTGCTCGCGCCCAGCGCGCCGGTGTTGTCATACGACATCCCGGTCAGCACGTAGCCGTCGTCGGGGACCTCGTTCCACTCCTTGCAGGCGACCTCGCAGGCCTTGCAGCCGATGCAGACCGAGGTGTCGGTGAAGAAGCCGACCCGCGGCCGCGCCTCCTCCCCGTAGGTATCCGGCCAGGCGGGGGTCTCCAGGTCCAGCACGCGGCCCGCCATCAGACTCCCTCCCGGGCCCGGCGCAGGTGGTCCTCGACGAACGCCGGCAGCTCGGCCCCGCGCGGCCGCCGCCCCGGCCGGACGTCGCAGCTCGCCGCCTTGACCTCCTGGATGTGGACGTTGGGGTCGAGGACGAAGGCGAAGAGGTCGTTGGCGGAGTCGCCGGTGCTGATCCCCTTGTTGCCCCAGTGGTAGGGCAGGCCGACCTGGTGGACCGTGCGCCCGTCCACCCGCAGCGGCGCGACCCGCTCGGTCACCATCACCCGCGCCTCGATCGCGGCGCGGGCGGTGACGATCGTCGCCCAGCCGCCGTGCTCGAGCCCGCGCTCGCGCGCCAGCTCGGGGCTGACCTCGCAGAAGAACTCCGGCTGCAGCTCGGCGAGGTAGGGCAGGGTCCGGCTCATCCCGCCCGCGGTGTGGTGCTCGGTCAGCCGGTAGGTGGTGACGACGAAGGGATAGGCCTCGCTGCCGGGCTCCTCGCCGCTGGGGTTGAACGGGTTCTCGGGCCGGTCGTACTCGTCGCGGACCGGGTTCGAGCGCTGCCCGTAGAGCGGGTTGGAGAAGGGCGACTCGCGCGGCTCGTAATGGGTCGGGAAGGGCCCGTCGACGATCCCGCTCGGCGCGTACAGCCAGGCCCGCCCGTCCCCCTGCATGATGAACGGCTCGTCGCCGCGCAGCGCTTCCTGGGCTTCGGCCTCTTCGGGCGGGATGTAGTCGGGCCGCTTGTCGGGGGTGAAGTCGGGGACGTCGGCGCCGACCCATTCTTCTTCGCCCTCGTCCCACCAGACGTATTTCTTGCGCTCCGACCAGGGCCTGCCGTCGGGGTCGGCGGAGGCGCGGTTGTAGAGGATGCGCCGGTTCATCGGCCAGGCCCAGGCCCACTCCGCCGCCACCCAGTCCTGCTCGCCGGCGGGCTTGCGCTTGGCCGGCTGGTTTTCGCCTTCCTTGTAACAGCCGGCGTAGATCCAGCAGCCGCAGGTGGTCGAGCCGTCGCCTTTCAGCGGCAGGTAGTCGGGGAGCGGCTGTTTCTCGGGGTCGAAGCCGCCGATCTCGGCCAGCACCGCTTCGGCGTCGGGCTCTTCGCTCGGCCCGATCGTCGGGTAGTCCCAGGTGAGGTCGAGGACCGGGCGGTCGCGCTCGCGCTCCGAGCCCGCCAGCTTGCGCCGCACCAGGCGCCCGAGGTGGTACATGAACCAGAGCTCCGAGCGGCAGTCGCCCTCGGGCTCGACCGCTTTGTGGTGCCACTGCAGCAGCCGCTGGGTGTTGGTGAAGCTGCCGTCCTTCTCGGTGTGGGCGGCGGCCGGCATCAGGAACACCTCGGTGCCGATCTCCTCCGTCTTCAGCTCGCCGGTCTCGACCTCGGGGCCGTCCTTCCAGAAGGTCGCCGTCTCCAGCTCGGAGAAGTCGCGCACGACCAGCCATTTCAGCTTCGCCAGCGCCAGCCGCTGCAGCTTCGAGTTCGACGAGCCGACCGCCGGGTTCTCTCCCATCACGAAGTACCCCTCGAGCTTGTTGTCCTGCATGTCGGCGACGGTCCGGTAGTGGGAGTGGTCCTTGTCGATCCGCGGCAGGTGGTCGAAGCAGAAGTCGTTCTCGAGCTGCGCCGCCTCGCCCCACCAGGCCTTCAGCAGGCTGACCATGTAGGCCTTGCCGTTGCCCCAGAACCCGGTCGGCGGCACGTTGCGATCGAGGTAGAGCTCGAGGCTCGTTTCCTCGTGGGCGTGGGGCATCGGCAGGTAGCCCGGGAGGATGTTGAACAGCGTCGGGATGTCGGTCGAGCCCTGGATCGAGGCGTGGCCGCGCAGCGCCATGATGCCGCCGCCGGGCCGGCCGATGTTGCCGAGCAGCAGCTGCACGATCGCCGCCGTGCGGATGTACTGAACGCCGACCGTGTGCTGGGTCCAGCCGACCGCGTAGGCGAAGGCGCTGGTCCGCTCGCGGCCGGAGTTCTCGCAGAGCGCCTCGGCGACCTCGAGGAAGGTCTCCTTCGGCACCCCGCAGACCCGCTCGACCATCTCCGGGGTGTAGCGGCTGTAGTGGCGCTTCAGCAGCTGGAAGACGCAGCGCGGGTCCTGCAGCGTCTCGTCCTCCTCCGGCGGCTCGCCGTGTTCGAGTTCGCCGCCGTGGGCGCCGTGGGCCTGCTCGCCTTCGGCCTCCCCTTTGTCGCGTTCGCCGGCCGCGGCGCCCTCCTCCATCCCCTTGTACTGCCAGCTTTCGCGTTCGTATTCGCCGCTCTCGGGGTCGAGGCCGGAGAAGATCCCGTCGAGGTCCTCGGTGTCGCGGAAGTCGTCGCTGACGATCACCCGGGCGTTGGTGTAGGCCTGCACGTACTCGCGGAACTCGCGTTCGTTCTGCAGGATGTAGTTGACGACGCCGCCGAGGAAGGCGATGTCCGAGCCGGCGCGGATCGGCACGTGCAGGTCGGCGAGGGCGCTCGTGCGGGTGAACCGGGGGTCGACGTGGATCACCTTGGCGCCGCGTTCGCGCGCCTCGACCACCCACTGGAACCCGACCGGGTGGCACTCGGCCATGTTCGAGCCCTGGATGATGATGCAGTCCGCGTTCTGCAGGTCCTGCTGGAATGTGGTGGCGCCGCCCCGCCCGAAGCTGGTGCCCAGACTGGGCACGGTGGAGGAGTGTCAAATGCGGGCCTGATTCTCGACCTGGATGACGCCGAGGGCGGTGTAGAGCTTCTTCATGAGGTAGTTCTCCTCGTTGTCGAGGGTGGCTCCTCCGAGGCTGGCGATGCCGAGGGTGCGGCGGTTGGCCGCGTCCCAGGTGGCGGCCCGGGTGGCGATGACCCGCTCCGCGATCATGTCCATGGCCCGGTCGAGGGAGAGGTCCTCCCAATCGGTGCCGTGGGGCCGGCGGTACTTCACCCGGTACTCCCGGGCCGGGCCGGTGACGAGCTGCTTGGTGGCCGAGCCCTTGGGGCACAGGCGGCCCCGGGACACGGGGCTGTCGGGGTCGCCCTCGACCTGGATGACGCGCTCGTCCTTCACGTAGATGCGCTGGCCGCAGCCCACCGCGCAGTACGGGCACACGGATGCCACGACCCGGTCCGCCGTCTCGGTCCGGGCCTCCAGCGCCGCGGAGGTCGCAGACTGCGCCGCCTCCCCGAGGGCCAGCCGGTCGTCGCCCGCCAGCTGGCGGAGCACCGGCCAGGAAGCGATCAGCCGGCGAGGGTTCACGGCTCGGAATCGAGTGTGCGCTTGGCCACGGCGACC
>DASSOC010000080.1:0-1687 GCA_035700965.1 Solirubrobacterales bacterium | reverse complement strand
GGGATTGTCCCATTCAGGCGGTTTGAGCCTCGGGTGCGAGTTGACAGATCATGTGGAAGGAGGAGCCCCTTCGTGGTGAACTGACAGTCGGCCAAGACGTGCCACCCACACGGAGGGACTCCCCATGCTCAAGCTACCCATTCGCACCTGGATCCTCAACGCCGCCGCCGTCTTCTCCGGCCGCCACGGCGCCGTCACCGGCCAGGCTCAGCAGGCCGGCTGCAGCCGACAGGTCGTTTATCAGCACGCGCGCAAGCTCGAAGAACGCCTCGCCGCCACGCCCCAGCGGCAACCGGCACCCGATCGTTGCCCCGAGGATCGACGGCCGCCCCAGACCCAGGCCGCTCCGCCACCGACCGCCGGACCGCACATCCTCCTGGACAAGGACAAGCAAAAAGAGTTGGCGGCCACCGCGTTTGCCATGGGCTTGAGCCTTCGCCAGATCGAAGAGCTCCTGGGCGTGCTCCTGCCCGCCGAGGCGGTCCCCGACCACTCCACTCTGCAGCGCTGGGTTCAGGCCGAGGCCCACCGCGCCGGGGCCGTTCTGGAGGTGCTGGATCGGGCGTGTGCCGAGCGGGTCAAGACCCTGGCCGTCGATGAGATCTTTTTTGGGGGCGACCGACCCTGGTGGGGATCGAGCCGTCCAGCATGACGGCGGTCTTCTGCCACAAGGCGCCCGACCGCTCGGCCGAGACCTGGGAGCAACAACTGGCGCGATTCCCCCACCTGGAGTTTGCCCTCTCCGACGCCGCCTGGGGCATCGCCTCGGCGGTGGCCCGGCGTGCGGCGGCGCGGCGGAGTGACCCGACGGCTCCCGCCCTGGAGCAGGGCCTGGATCTGTTCCACACCGCCCTGGAGGCCCACCGCGTGCTGGCCCGGCACTGGCGGCGGGCCGAGGCGGCGTGGGAAAAAGCCGAGCAGGCCGAGGCTCGCGTCGCCGCCGCCAAAGACCAGGGCCGCGATGGCCGCGGCCCGGCCGGCCCGGCCCGCGCCGCCTGGTCCCAGGCCATCGCGTCCTTCGAGCAGGCCGAGCGCCGGGAATCGGCCTGGAAGCGCGCCCGGGCGGCGTTGGAGCTGTTTGGTCCCGACGGCCGACTCAACGACCGATCTCGGGCCGCGGCCGAGATCCGCGCCGCGGTCGGCGATCTGACCGGGCCGGAGTGGTCGAAGGTCCGGAACTTCCTGAGCGACCCGCGCAGCCTGAGTTTCCTGGATCGGATGCATCGTCGGCTGGAGGCGGCTGAGCCCCGACCCGCCTGGCGGGCGGCGATGGCCTGGCGGTGGTGGCTGCGGCACGGCCGTCCCGAGCCGTCGGACCCGGTGATGGAGTTGGTCCGCGGGGTGGCGCGGGACCGCCCCTTGGACGCCCAGGAGCAGGCCTCCTACCAGCGGGTCGCGGCGGTGCTGCGGGAGACGTTCCGGGCCAGCAGCGCGGTGGAATGCATGAATAGCGTGCTGCGCATGCAGCAGTCGCGGCACCGGCGGATGACGCAGCCGATGCTGGACCTCAAGCGGCTGTACTGGAACTGCCGGGCCTTCCGCACCGGGCCGCGCAAGGGGCGGTGTCCGTACCGGGCGTTGGGGCTGGCGTTGCCCACGGACGACTTCTGGGAGCTGCTGCACACCGACCCCGCCGAATTGACGCAAAGATTGTCAACTCAAGGGAATACCGGATGAGACAATCCCT
>DASSOC010000079.1:0-27475 GCA_035700965.1 Solirubrobacterales bacterium | reverse complement strand
TTACCCCGGCGCCACCCGCCGAAACATCACGCGGGCGCCCGCGCCGCGCCGCTCGCGAGCGGCGTCGAGTCGAGGTCCTCGATCAGGGCCTCGTTCGACTCGAACACGACCTCGGCGCCGGCTTCCCGAAGCTCCGGCGCGGAGACGCCGCCGGTCAGCAGCCCGATCGTGCGGAGGCCGCACCGTTTCGCCGCCTCGAAGTCCCACGCCGAGTCGCCCACCATCACCCCCGGTCCGCCACCCGCCTTCTCGAGGCCGGCCGCGACCAGGTCGGGATGGGGCTTGGTGCGCTCCACCTCGGCGGAGGTCGTCCACCCGTCGACGATCTCCCGCGCCTCCAGGAGGTCGAGGTAGTGGTCCAGCTCCTCGCTCTTCGCGCTGCTGGCCAGGACGACCGTGTGCCCGCGCTCCTTCAAGACCTCGATCAGCCGCCGCGCCGCCGGCAGCGGCGCGACCTCTCCGATCAACTCCCCGTAGAGGCCCTTCTCGGCTTCCCGGATGTCGTCGCCGAGCCGCCCTTCCGTCTCGTCCCCGCAAAGCGCGGCGATCACCTGGTCGCCGCCCATCCCCATGTGGCGGTGGATGCGCCAGACCGGCAGCACGATCCCGTGGCGGCGGAACGCGCGGTACCACGCGATCGCGTGGTGGTAGTTCGTGTCGACGAGCGTGCCGTCGACGTCGAGGATGGCGGCGGGCAGGGGCACTTCCGGCTTGTACCACGCCTCCGCGCGCCCAAACGGCGTGGTTTTCGGGTCGGGCCGCGGCGGGTACAGGACCGATATGCAGCACGTCGCCTCATTCGGCATCGTCGCGGCCGTGGTCGGGATCGCGGCGCTGGCGATCGCGCTCGGGGTCATCATCGCGGCCCCGATCCTCGCCGTGCCGTTCTTCATCCTCGGCTTCGGCGCCTTCCTGGTGTGGCGGGGCCGCAAGCGGGCGCGGCCGGGGTTGCACGACCAATACGCGAGCCGAGTGCCGACCACCGAGGAGACCGCGGCAGATCCGGTGCGCGACTCGAGCGTCCCGGACGCGACAGCGAGTGGCACCGCCGCCCGCCACCGCGCCGACGCGCCTGGCGTCTAGAGCCGTCCGGGTCGGCTGCTCGGGCTGGAACTACCGCGACTGGCGCGAGCGGGTCTACCCCCAGGGCCTGCCGGCGCGGCACTGGCTCACGTATTACGCGTCGCTGTTCGACACCGTGGAGGTCAACACGACCTTCTACCGGCTCCCGAAGCGCGAGGCGGTGGCGAACTGGGCCGCCGAGACCCCGGACGACTTCCTCTTCGCGGTCAAGGCCAGCCGCTACCTGACGCACATCAAGCGGCTCACCGACCTGGGCGGAGGAATCGAGCGCTTCTACGAGCGAATCGAGCCGCTGATCGAGGCGGGCAAGCTCGGGCCGGTGCTGTGGCAGCTGCCGGCCAACTTCCACCGCGACACCGACCGGCTGGCCGCCGCCCTCGCCGCGCTGCCGGCGGGTCGCCACTGCTTCGAGTTCCGCCACCCGAGCTGGTTCACCGGCGACGTCTACGACCTGCTGCGCCGCCACGGCGCGGCCCTGGTCATCGGCGACACCCCTGAGCGGCCCTTCCAGACCCATGAGCTCACCGCCGGCTGGACGTTCGTGCGCTTCCACCACGGGCACCGCGGCCGGGGCGGCAACTACTCCGCCACCGAGGTGGAGGAATGGGGGCGGCGCATCGCCCGCTGGCGGCGGGAGGTCGAAGTCTTCGCCTACTTCAACAACGACTGGAACGCGTTCGCGGTGCGCAACGCGCTCGCGCTGAAGGACGCGCTGGGGCTGAGCGGCGTCGTGGCCTAGGAGCGGGCGCCGGCGCGCGGCTTCTTCTTTGCCGCGGGCTTCTTCTTCGCTGCCTTTGCCGGTGTTTTCGCCGCTGCCTTCGCCGATGCCTTTGCCGGTGCCTTTGCCGGCTTCTTCGCCGCCGCGCCGTTGGACTTCGTGGGCGTCTTCGCCGGGGGGCCCTTCTTCGCCGCGGCGAGGCTCTGCTCGAGCGCCGCCATCAGGTCGGGGACCTCCTCGCGCTCCTCGGCCATCGGCTGCACGGCGACGTCCTCGCCCGCGGCCTTGCGCTCGATCAGCTCCAGGACGCGCTCGCGGTACTCGTCGCGGTACTTGCTCGGGTCGAACTCCGTCGCCTGCGCCTCGATCAGCTGGCGGGCCATCGCGAGCTCGCGGTCGGTGACCTTCGCGTCCGCGTCGGGCAGCTCGTCCAGGCGGTCGGCGGGGATCAGCTCGTCCGCGAACAGCATCGTCTCCATCGTGAGGACGTCCCCGGCGGGCCTGATCGCCACCAGGTACTCCTTCGAGCGCAGCACGACACGCGCGATCGCCACCTTCCCGGTGTCGCGCAGGGCGTCGAGCAGCAGCTTGTAGGCCTTGGAGGCGCCGGCGTCGGGCACCAGGTAATAGGGGTGCTCGTAATAGAGAGGGTCGATGTCGGCCAGGTCGACGAAGTCCTCGATGTCGATCGAACGCGTCTTTGCCGGGTCGAGCGCCTCCAGCTCGTCCGGGGTGATCACCACGTAGCGGTCGGGGGCGATCTCGAACCCCTTCACGATGTTCTCGTAGGCGATCTCCTCCCCGTCCGCCGAGCAGACCCGCTTCTGCTGGATGCGGGCGCCGTCGGCGTCGTGGAGCTGGTTGAAGCGGACGGTCTTCTTCGAGACCGCGCTGTAGAGCTTCACGGGCACGTTCACGAGCCCGAAGCTGATTGCACCTCTCCAGATCGATCTAGGCATTCACGTTCCTTTCGACATGATCGATGTTACTTTGGACCCAGATTCGGGCTTGCAATCATCGGACCAGCCTGGCGACGCTTTCGGGATCGCCACGATCGGGCACTCGACGCACTCGCTCGACCGCTTCCTGGAGCTGCTCGCGTCGCACGGCATCGAGGCCCTCGCCGACGTGCGGCGCTTCCCGGGCTCGCGGCGGATGCCGCACTTCTCCGAGGAGTCGCTGGCGGCGGAGCTGCCCCGGCACGGGATCGCGTACCTGTCCTTCAAGGAGCTGGGCGGGCGCCGCCCGGCGCGCCCCGACAGCGCGAACACCGGCTGGAGGGTCGCCGGCTTTCGCGGCTATGCGGACTTCATGGGGACGGCGGAGTTCGCCGCCGGGCTGGCGCGGCTGGAGGCGGAGGCGGATGCGCGCCGCACGGCGATCATGTGCGCCGAGGGCCTGTGGTGGCGCTGCCACCGGCGGCTGATCTCCGATGCGCTCGTCGCGCGCGGGCGCCCGGTGACCCACATCGCTCCCGACGGCCGCACGACTCCGCACGAGCTGACCGACTTCGCGGTCGTCGAGGACGGGCGGCTCACGTACCCGGCGCCGCAGGGCGAGCTGGACGTCTGACGCATCGATCGTTTCCGTTCACTATGAACGGAAACAGCAGAATCGATCCCGGCCGGGCACCGGGGCTCAGCGCACGTCGAACGTGCGGCCGCCGGTGACCGTGCCGATCACCCGCCCGGACCGCGCCGCGCGGGCGCCGAGCTCGAGCTCGCGCTCGGACACGACGCCGATCACGTGGCCGACGACGCGCCCGCGCGGGTCGACGAAGAACGTCTCGGGGATGCCGGTGGCGCCGTAGCTGTCCGCGACGCCGCGGCGCGCGTCCCGGACGCTCGGATGGGTGATCCCGAAGCGACGGGCGAACTCGCGCGCGTCGCCGCGCAGGTCCTGGATGTTCAGGCCGAGGTAGGCGACCCCGCGCCGGCCCCAGCGCTCCCACCCCTGCTCGAGCCGGGGCGCCTCCTCGCGGCAGGGCGTGCACCACGAGGCCCACAGGTTCAGCACGACCGGCGTGCCGCGCAGCTCCGAGAGCGCCAGCCGGCCGTCCGCGAGCGCGCCGCCGAGCGGCTCGCGCAGGCGGGCGGGGATCTCGCCCCGGGCGAGCACCTCGAGGTCGAAGGCGGGGGCCTTTGCGGCGCGACCCTCCGTGAGCGCGCCGTCGATCGCGTCGTCGGGACCGCGGCTCTCGAGGCCGTACACGAGCAGCGCGATGAACAGCACCACGCCGCCGATCACGACCCAGCGGCCCCAGCCGCGGCGGCGCTCCGCCGGCGCGGAGGATGCGTGCGCTTCCATGTGGAAAATATGACGGGCGAGCGCCGCAGGCGCGAAGCAGGAGACTTTAGGTGGCGGCGGAGCCGCCCCGATGTTCCGGCGCACCTTCCCTCGGGCGGGTTACGTCCTGCGCTGGCCCTAGCGTGCGCTGAGTCCGGGTGCAGTGACCATGACGGCCTCCACGTGCGCCAATTGCGGGTCCGCCCTCCTCCAGCTCGAGGCATGGAAGGAAGGGGGCGACGGCGGGATGACGCTGCGCCTGCGGTGCCCCGAGTGCTTCGTCCGCATCGTGGGGGACTTCGACGCGGGCCAGGTCGAGCGGCTCGACCGGGCGCTGACCGAGGCGCGGCTCGAGATGCAGGCCCTCTACCACGCGACGGTGTGCGAGAACCTCGGCCACGAGGCGGCGCTGATGTCGCGCGCCCTGGCGCTCGACCTGATCGGGGCCGACGACTTCGCGCGCCCCGCGTAGGAGCGGGCCGGGGGCGCGGGGATGCACAGTTACAATCGGTCCGCGACCGACCCGACATGTGATGACGACGAGCGAAGACCCACCGAGATGCCGATCGCCTTTCGCCCACGACTGCCGAGACGCACGCGTGCAAGGCGCCTGGCCGCCGCCGTCCCTGCTGCTCCGGAGCGCACCCAGCCGCACATAGAGCGCCTCTCCCACGGAGGCGTCGAGTGGATCCACGTGGACGAGCCCTCCGCGCTCGAGCGCGCCTGGCTCGCCGAGCACTTCGAGTTCCATGCCCTCGACCTCGAGGACGTGATGTCGCGCAACCAGCGGCCGAAGATCGACGAGTACCCCGACTACCTCTTCATCGTGCTCCACTTCCCGGTGTTCGACAAGCAGGTGGGCCGGCTGAACGCGGGCGAGCTGGACCTGTTCGTAGGCCCCGACTTCATCATCACGCTGCCCAACCAGCAGCTGAAGCCGGTCCAGTACCTGTTCGAGCGCTGCCGCACGAACGAGGAGTTCCGCGAGCAGCTCTTCTCCAACGGGACGGGCTACCTGCTCTACCAGATCGTGGACCAGTCGGTCGACTACTGCTTCCCGATGCTGCGCAAGATCGGGAACAAGCTCGAGCAGCTCGAGGAGGAGATCTTCATCGGGCGGGGCGAGGAGGTCGTGCGCGACATCTCCAACGTGAAGCAGGAGATCATCAACTTCCGCAAGGTGATCCGGCCGCAGCGGCCGGTCCTGCGCGACCTCGAGAAGGTCAAACAACGCTATTTGGCCTCGGACCTCGACCTCGAGATCTACTTCGACGACATTGTCGACGCCCACGAGCGGATCTGGGACATGCTCGAGAACTACAAGGAGGTCGCCGAGGCGCTCGAGGAGACCAACGAGTCGGTGATCTCCCACCGCCTCAACGACATTCTCCGCGTGCTGACCTCGATCAGCGTCGTGATCCTGCCGCTGACCCTGATCGCCAGCATCATGGGGATGAACTCGTGGGTGCCGGGGGAACACAACGAGGAGGGCTTCTTCCTCGTCCTCGGCGTGATGGCGCTCCTCCTGCTCGGCCTCGTCGTCTACTTCCGCAAGCGCCGCTGGCTCTGAGTCGCCGCTCTGAAAGGATGAGCCGCCCGTGGCAAATTTCCGCATCTGGGCGCCCTGGCGCCTCGCCTACGTGAAGGACGCGTCCAAGGACATCGAGGAGGAGTGCATCTTCTGCGCCAAGCCGGCGGCGGCTGACGACGAGGCGAACCTGATCGTCCACCGCGGCGAGCGCAGCTTCGTGATCCTCAACCTCTTCCCCTATACGAACGGGCACCTGATGGTCGCGCCCTACGACCACGTCGGCCGCCTGCAGGAGATCCCCGGCGAGACCCTGGCCGAGATGATGGCGCTGGCGCAGCGGGCGATGGACCGGCTCGAGTCCGTCTACCAGCCGCACGGCTACAACGTCGGCTTCAACCAGGGCCGGGTGGCCGGAGCAGGGGTCGAGCACCACATCCACATGCACGTCGTCCCCCGCTGGGCCGGTGACAACAACTTCATGCCGGTGATCGCCGACACGAAAGTGATGCCGCAGTCGATCGAGCAGAGCTACGAGGCTTTGAAAGGAGCGTTTTGAACGACCAGTCGACCCTGGCGCCGCCGGAGATCTTCAAGGCCTATGACATTCGAGGCCTTTACGGCGAGGAGATGGACGAGACGACGGCGCGGGCGATCGGCCGCGCCTTTGCCCGGGTGCTGGGGCGCCTGCGCGGCAAGGAGCCGGGCGAGCTGCGGGTCGGCCTCGGGCGCGACATGCGGCTGACCGCGCCGCGGATGGCGGGCGCGCTGTGCGACGGGCTCCTCAGTGAGGGGGCGCACGTGATCGACGCGGGCCAGGTCGCGACCGAGATGCTCTACCACCTGGTCGGCTCCCGCCAGCTCGACGGCGGCGCGATGGTCACCGCTTCGCACAACCCCAAGGCCTACACCGGCATCAAGCTCGTCCGCGAGGGGGCGCTGCCGCTCTCCGGCGACGCCGGGATCGGCGACGTCAAGGCCGAGATCGAGGGCGGCCTCGGAGACCCGGCGGGCGGCGGCAGGGCCGAAGCGGTCGACGTCTGGGAGGAATTCCAGTCTCACGCGCTCTCGTTCATCGACCCGTCGAAGGTGAAGCCGATGAGGGTGGTCGTCGACGGCGGCAACGGGATGGGCGGCCCGATGGTCGGTCCGATCCTCGAACGGCTGCCGCTGGAGCTGGAGGAGATGTACTTCGTGCCCAACGGCGAGTTCCCCGACCACGAGCCGAATCCGCTGCTCGAGGAGAACCGGCGGATGATCATCGACCGCGTCAAGGCGAGCGGCGCCGATCTCGGGATCGCCTGGGACGGGGACGCCGACCGCTGCTTCTTCATCGACGGCGACGGGGTTTTCTGCGACGGCGATTTCATCTGCGCCCTGCTGGCGCGCTCGGTCCTGCAGAAAAACCCCGGCGCGACGATCCTCTACGACCCGCGCTCGAGTAGGGCGGTGCCCGACCTGGTCGCCGCCGAGGGCGGCCGCTCCGACCTCTCCCGCGTCGGCCACGCCTTCTTCAAGGCGCGGATGCGCGAGGAGAAGGCGGCTTTCGGCGGTGAGGTCTCCGGCCATTACTACTTCCGCGACTTCTGGAACGCCGACTCGGGGACGATCCCGGCGCTGCTGGTGCTGGAGCTGCTCTCGCTCGACGGCCGCTCGATGGCCGAGCTGATGGAGGAGTTCCGCTCCCGGTACTTCATCTCCGGCGAGATCAACTCCGAGGTCGGCGACGCGCAGGCGAAGATGGACGAGATCGAGGAGCGCTACGCCGACGGGGAGATCACGCACCTCGACGGCATCTCGGTCGACTACCCCGACTGGCACTTCAACGTCCGCCCCTCCAACACCGAGCCGCTGCTGCGGCTGAACCTCGAGTCGCTGATCTCGCGTCAGGACATGGAGCGGCGCCGCGACGAGGTGCTCGGCCTGATCCGCGCATGACGGCGACGCCCGAGCAGGCGCTCGAGCAAGCGGCGCTGGCCGGCATCCACCGGTTCGCCGTCCCGACCCCCTTTGCGGTCGGGCGGGTCAACTGCTACCTGATCGAGGACGAGCCGCTGACCCTGGTCGATACCGGGCCCAACTCCGGCAAGGCGCTCGACGAGCTGACCGCGCGGCTGGCCGAGCGCGGTTACGAGCTCTCCGACCTCGAGCTGATCGTCGTCACCCACCAGCACATCGACCACCTCGGGCTGGTCGAGATCCTGGTCGAGCACTCGGGCGCCGAGGTGGCGGCGCTGGGGGCGGCGGCCCGGCGGCTCGCCTCCTTCGAGGAGGACGCCGAGGAGGAGGACAAGTTCGCGGTCGAGGTGATGCTGCGCAACGGCATTCCCGAGGACGTGACCGTGGCCCTGCGCAGCGTCTCCCGCAGCTTCCGCGGCTGGGGATCGCACGTCGAGGTGACCCGGCCGCTCGAGGACGGCGGCACGCTCGAGCTGCGCGACCGGCGCCTGGAGGTCCTGCACCGGCCCGGACACAGCCCCTCGGACACCGTCTTCTGGGACGCCGAGCGGCGGATCCTGATCGCCGCCGACCACCTGCTGCCGAAGATCTCCTCCAACCCCCTGATCACCCGGCCGCTGGACGGCTCCTCGCGGCGGACGCAGGCACTGGTCACCTACATCGAGTCGCTGCGCAAGACGCGGGAGATGCCGGTCGAGATCGTCCTGCCCGGCCACGGGGAGCCGATCACCGACCACGCCGAGCTGATCGACTCGCGGATGGCGAGCTACGACCGCCGCAAGGAGAAGATCTACCGCCTCGTCGCCGAGAGGCCCCGCAACGCCTACGAGCTGGCGCAGGCAATCTGGGGCAACGTCGCCGTCACCCAGGCCTTCCTCACCCTCTCCGAGGTGATCGGCCACGCCGACCTCCTCGTCAACGAAGGCCGCGTGCGCGAGGTCGACGACGGCGTTCTCCGCTACGAAGTCGCCGGCTGAGGAGAGCCCGGGGTCCGAACAGGGCCGCTGTCGGGGCGGTTATGATGCCGCCGTCGAGCGATGGGGCTCGCTCCTTCATAACCGCGGCTCGGTCCGCTGATAGCTCCTATCCCCGCCGTCGACGAAGCGGATAGGAGCCATGCCGTTCTTCACCCAACACCCGAAACGGAAGCTTGCCGCGATCTACGGCGGCGGCGTTCTCGGCGCCCTGGTCCGGGTCGGGCTGGCGCAGGCATTCCCGCATGCCGCCTCGTCCTGGCCCTGGCCGACTTTCGCCGTCAACATGATCGGCGCCCTCCTGATCGGGTACTTCTTCGCCTCCTTCCGCGACCACCCCCCCGACCGGCTGCACCATCCCTTCTTCGCAACCGGCATCTGCGGCACGCTGACGACCTTCTCCACGGTCCAGCTGGAGCTCTACGCGATGGTCGACGGGGGGCACCTGGCCCTGGCCGCTCTCTACTGCGGGGTCACCATCGCTCTCGGGTTCTCGGCAGTCCGGGCGGGAATGGCCATCGAGCGCCTGTCGCTTCGGGAGGCGCGGGCGTGAGCGCGGTCGCCTGGGTCGCGGTCGGGCTGATCGGCGGCGTCGCCGCCGGGGCCCGCTTCCTGCTCGACTTCGAGGTCTCCCTACGGACGGTCGGCCCTTTCCCGGCGGGAATCCTGGCCGTCAACCTGCTCGGCGCCCTCGCCCTCGGCATGCTCGCGGGTTCGGGCATCGACGGTCAGGCGCTGACGGTCCTCGGCGCGGGCCTGGTCGGATCCTTCACGACCTTCTCCACCTGGATGCTCGACACCCACCGGCTTCACTCGGCGAACCTGCCCCGCCTGGCGTGGGCGAACCTCGCGATCTCCCAGCTCGCGGGCTTCGGGGCCTTCGCCCTCGGGCACTGGATCGCGCATTAGGCTCCAGCATCCGTGTCCGCCCAGCTCCGCCACCTCCGTCGCCGCAAGCCTGCGAAGAAAAGGATGCTGCTGATCGTCAACCCGTACGCGACGACGGTCTCCGACCGGCTGAAAAATCTGGTGGTCTACGCGCTGCAGGGGCGCTTCGAGGTGGAAGCGGTCTCGACGCAGGCGCAGAACCACGCGACCGAGATCGGGCGCGAGGCGATCGACGGCGGTTACGACGTGGTCGTCGCCTTCGGCGGCGACGGGACGCTGAACGAGGTCGTCAACGGGGTGGCCGGGACCGATCTGCCGGTGGCGATCCTGCCGGGCGGATCGACCAACGTGGTCGCGCGCACGCTGGGGATGCCCAACGACGTGGTTGACGCCACCGAGCACCTGCTTTCGCTCGCTGACGACTGGCAGCCGCGCAAGATCGACCTGGGAAAAGTCGACGAGCGTTTCTTCGTCTTCGCCTGCGGCGCCGGCCTCGACGCGACGGTCGTCAAACGGGTCGACCGCAACCCGACGATGAAGGGAAACGCGGGTCCCTACTACTACTCCTGGGCGGGGATCTCGAGCTTCTACCGCAGGTACCTCCTCAACCCGGTCCGCATGCGCGCCACGGTCGACGGCCGCGAGCCGGTCGAGGGCATCACCACGATCGTCCAGAACTCCGACCCCTTCTCCTACTTCGCCAGCCGGCCGATTCGGGTCTGCGAGGGGATCGCCATCGATGACGGCACGCTCTCGCTCGCCGTCCTCAAGCGCGCGGCCCAGCGCGACATGCCGACCCTGATCAACCGCCTCTTCAGCGAGAGCCGGCCGGCGGCCCGGCACAAGCAGGTCTCCCACTTCGACGGCGTCGGCCACGCCGTGGTCGAAACCGTCTCCAGGGACAAGCACGGGAAAACCCGGCCGCTGCCGCTGCAGGTCGACGGCGACTACATCGGTGAGCGTGATCGGATCGAGCTGCGGGCCGTTCCCGGTGCGCTGACCATGGTCGCCTAAACGGGGTCGGGGGAGGGCTCGGCGGACAACTGAGGGGAGGGTCCGCTGAGCCCTCCCCCGACCCCTAGTCCAAGAGCCCCTTGCGACGCGCACCGGCAACGGTCTGACGCAGCGTCTCCTCCGCATTGAAGTTGGGCTGCCAGCCGAGGTCTTGGTGGGCTTTGGTCGTGTCCATCAGCACCGGGGTGTCGGCGGCGACGGCCCACTCGAGCTTCGGCGAGGCGAAGCTGAGGCGGCGGGCGGCGGCGGTGCCGACCGCCACCGCCGGGCGCGGGACCGGGATCCAGCGCCAGCCGAGCGCGCCCGCGAGGTCTCGGACGCGGATCTCGCCCTCGCCGGCGAGGTTGTAGGCGCCGGGCGGACCCTCGCCGCAGATTGCCGCGCCCATCGCCTGGGCGACGTCGTCGTGGTGCACGAGCTGGAACGGGACGCCGGGGTCGGGCAGGAGCGGCTTCACCAGCGGCAGCTTCTCGATCCCCTTGCGCAGCAACGGCACCGGGTCGCCGACCCGCACCGCCTCGATGGTCTGCTCGACCAGCATCGTCGCCCGCGGCCCGGCGACGATGCAGGGCCGCAAGACGTAGGCCTCGACCTCGCACTCGGCGACGAGCTCGTCCAGCAACTCCTCCAGCTCGGCCTTCTGGCGCGAGTAGTAGAAGCCCTCGCTGCCGCGAGTCGGCACGTCCTCGCCGAGCGGCTGCGGGTTCTCGGGATGAAAGCCGTAGGCGGCGACCGAGGAGGCGTAGACGAGCCGCTTCACCCCGGACCTGATCGCCACCTCGAAGACATTGCGGGTTCCCTGCAGGTTGACCTTGCGCGTCTCCTCGCGGCTGCCGAAGATCGCGAAGGCGAGGTGGACGGCGACGTCGGCGCCGTCGAAGAGCGCCGCCAGGGCGCCGCGGTCGAGGATGTCACCGCGCCGGTAGGCGACCTTCTCCCAGCCCTCCGCGGCGGGATCGAACGGGCGCCGCGCCATCCCCAGCACGCTCTCGACCTCCGGCCGCCGCTCCAGCTCCGACAGCAGCGGCTTGCCGATCTCTCCGGTGGGACCGGTGACTGCGACGGCTGAGGACATCTACCCCGCCCGCTTGGCCGTCCTAAGCGACCGGGGTGATCCGATACGCATCGAATACCGACTCGACGTTACGGAGGCGGCCGATGCAGTGTTTGAGCTGCTCCGTGTCGCCGACCTCGACCACGAACCGGTTTTTCACCATCGGGTGGTTGGTCGTGCAGGTGGCGCCGATGATGTTGATCCCGCCCTCGGAGAAGGTCCGCGAGAGATCCTCGAGCAGTCGCGTGCGGTCGTAGGCGTCGATCTGCAGCTCGACCCTGTAGGCAGCCTCGTTTTCGCCCTGCCAGGAGACGTCGACGAAACGCTCGGAGGCTCTTTTCAGGGCCTTGACGTTCTTGCAGTCGGCGCGGTGGATCGTGATTCCGCGGCCGAGCGAGACGTAGCCCTCGATCTCGTCACCGGGGACCGGACGGCAGCACTTGGCCAGGCGGACGGCGACGTTCTCCACGCCCTTGACCGTGATCCCGTAGTTGGAGGCGTCCTTGGTCCGGCGGGCACGGTCCTCGCGGCCCGGCTGGGCCGCCTCGGCGACGTCCTCGACCCCCTCCCCCGCTTTCAGCCTCTGCATCAGCTTGTTGGCGGCGGTCTTGGCCGAGACCTTGCCCTGGCCTAGGGCGATGTAGAAGTCGGTCGCTTTGCGGAAACCCATCTCGCGGATCACGTCCGCGAGCAGGGCCGAGCCGGAGACCTTCTGCATCGGAATCCCGCGCGTGCGCAGCGCTTCCTCGAGGCTCTCGCGCCCGTCGCGCTCGGCGTCCTCGCGCCGCTCCTCTTTGAACCAGGCGCGGATCTTGTTGCGGGCGCGGCTGGTCCGGACCAGCTTCAGCCAGTCGAGCGAGGGGCCGCGCTTCTGCTTCGCGGTCAGGACCTCGACGATGTCGCCCGAGCGCAGCTGGTAGTGCAGCGGCACGATCGAGCCGTTGACCTTGGCGCCGACGCAGCTGTGACCGACGTCGGTGTGGACGGCGTAGGCGAAGTCCAGCGGCGTCGAGCCAGCCGAGAGGTTCTTCACTTCGCCCTTCGGGGTGAAGACGAAGACCTCGTCCTCGAAGAGGTCGACCTTGAGCGATTCGAGGAACTCGGTCGGGTCCTGTTCGCCCTCGGCCTCGACCAGCTGCCGCAGCCAGGTCATCTTCTCCCGTCGCGGGTCGCCGCTCGTCCCCTCTTTGTAGGCGACGTGGGCGGCGATCCCGTACTCGGCCAGCTTGTGCATCTCTTCGGTGCGGATCTGGATCTCGAGCGGCTTGCCCTCGGGGCCGATCACCGTCGTGTGCAGCGCCTGGTACATGTTGGCCTTCGGCATCGCGACGAAGTCCTTGAAGCGGCCCGGCAGCGGCTTCCAGAGCGAGTGGATGACGCCGATCGCGCCGTAGCAGTCCTTGACCGAGCCGACGATCACCCGCATCGCCGTGAGGTCGAAGATCTCGTTGAACTCGCGGCCCTTCTTCGCCATCTTCGTGTAGATCGAGTAGAAGTGCTTGGCGCGGCCGGAGATCTCGGCTTCGATCCCGACCTGCTCGAGCTCCTCGGCGAGGAACTCGCCGGCCTCGGCCACGTACTTCTCGCGCTCGTCGCGCTGCTGGGCGACCAGCTGTTTGATCTCGGCATACTTGCGCGGGTGCAGGGTCGCGAAGGCGAGGTCCTCGAGCTCCCATTTGATCGCGTGGATCCCGAGACGGTGCGCCAGCGGCGCGTAGATCTCCAGCGTCTCGTGCGACTTCAGCGTCTGCTTCTGCTTCGGCAGGGCGCCGAGCGTGCGCATGTTGTGAAGGCGGTCGGCCAGCTTGATCAGGATCACCCTGACGTCGGTGGCCATCGCCACCATCATCTTGCGGTAGTTCTCCGCCTGCCGCTCGTCGCGGCTCTCGAAGGTGATCCCGGTCAGCTTCGTCACCCCGTCGACCAGCTGGGCGATCTCGGGACCGAACTCGTCGCGGATTTCTTCCAGGCTCGCGGTCGTGTCCTCCACCGTGTCGTGCAGCAGGGCTGCGCAGAGGGTCTCGGTGTCGAGCCGCATCCCGGCGCAGATCTGCGCCACCCCCAGCGGGTGGGTGATGAACTCGTCGCCGGAATGCCGGCGCTGGTCGGCATGGCGCTCGCAGGCGAAGTCGAAGGCCCGCTCGACCTTGGCGCGGTCGATCGTCGCGACCGCGATCGTGGTGGCGCCCGAGAGACCGTCGCCGTTCCCGCTTGGGACCAGGGAGGAGTCGAACTCCTCGATCACGGCGAACAGGTCGCCGAGGAGCTCCTTGTGAGCTACTGCGGTTTCGGTCTTTCCAGGAATCGCTGAGCCTCCGAGAGTCTTGCGCCGTAGGCACGGAAGGCAGCGGAGCGCTGCAGTTCCGTCCTCTCTGAGGATACGACCCGGACGGTGCCAGCGCCGCCGCCCGGCTCTCCCCGCACCAGGCCGAGCTCGGCGAAAACGCGGAAGCGGCGGGCGCACGCCTCGGGGCAGAGCGGGTGCTTGCCCTCGCCGGCGAGCGTGCGGCGCAGCTCCTCCCCGCTGCATTCGCCAGCCTCGCGAAGAGTCCGGAATGCCCCGACTATCGCCTCGCGCCCAGGCCACTGCTCGACAAGCGCCTTAGCGGCAAACTCCCGCTCCGGATCGGCCCAGAGCAGGTGGAGGAATCCGGGATCGCCTGCGGCGTGAGGTAGTCCCGCCCGCAACTCGTCGCCCTCGTCCCGCGGCGGATCGACGAGGACGACGTGCTCGAAGGCGGCGGCCAGCTCCGGCGCCCGCTCCAGGGCCGCGTAGTCGACGAGCGCGAGACCCGCCTCTCCTCTGGCGGCGAGCCGTTCGATCTCGCCATCGCCACAGCGGTGGCAGGCGACCAGCGCGGCGCCGCCGTTGAAGCGGGCAGGGCCGGTGGCGCCGTTGCCGAGGCCGGCGCGGCGCGAAGCGTCAGCGCAGACCGCGAGGACCCCAGCGCCGCTGGAGACCAGCTCGGCGACCGCAACCGTCACCGTCGTCCCCCCCTGCACCAGCCGCCGCTCCCCACGAGTCCGCGAAAAGCGTTCTTGAAGGGTGGTTTTCGCGGACTCGCCGTTGGGATCGGCCTGAAGCTCGGCCTCGAAGCGCCGCCACCATTCCGATTCATCGCACACGCAGCTATGCGGAAGCGTCGGCTCCTCACCTTCGGCCTCGGGCTCCTCCAGCCGATAGAGCTCCCGCAGGACAACCCTCGGCTCGACCGAACCGTTCCAGTGGTTGACCTCCAGCCGCACGCTCGCGTCGAGCAGGTCCTCGTCCTCGACGCCGAGGCTGGAGCGGCCGAAGGCGACGCCGAGCGCCCGGTGGGAGCCGCTGTGGAGGCTGAAGCGAGCGTGCTTGCCGTCCCCCATCGCCCGCACGTCGGTAATGCGAGCCGAGGGCACCAGCAGCCGCACGCCCGGGTTTCCCATCCCGAACGGCGCCAGCTGCCGCAGTTCTTCTGCCAACTCGAGCCCCAGGCCGACGCCGCCGGCAATGGCATCGACCCGCTCGGTCCGCCGCAGGTCCTCTGGGGCAAGGACCTCGTTGGCGTGAGCCGCGAAGGCCTCCTGGAAGGCGGCGACGTTCTCGGCCCTGATCGTCAGGCCCGCGGCCGCTCGGTGCCCGCCGAAACCCTCCAGGTGCTCGGCGCATGCCTCCAGGCACGCCAGCAGGTCGAAGCCGGAAATGCTGCGCCCGCTCCCCCGACCCTCGCCGTTTGCATCGAGCGAGATGACGACGACCGGTCGACAGTGCCGCTCGACCAGCCGCGAGGCGACGATTCCGACCACCCCGGGGTGCCAGCCCTCCCCCGCCACCACGAGCCCGTGTGCCTGCCGCAGGTCCTCGGGCAGCTCCCGCCGCGCCGCCTCGGCCGCCGCGTCGACCTCCCGCTCGGTCGCTCGCCGCTCGGCGTTTGCCCTGCTCAGCTCTTCGGCGATCGCCTTCGCCCGCTCCGGGTCCTCGGTGAGGAAGAGCTCGACCCCGGCGTCCGCCCGATACAGACGTCCGGCCGCATTGATTCGCGGTGCCAGCCGGAAGGAGAGGTCCCCCTCGTCCAAACGCTCCGGGTCGCATTTCGCGGCCTCCAAAAGCGCCCGGATCCCTGGCCGCTTCGCCCGCCGAACCTCGGCCAAACCCCTCCGAACCAGAGCCCGGTTCTCCCCGACCAGCGGCACTACGTCGGCGATCGTCGCCAAAGCCACCAGATCGAGATCCCCGGTGGGTTGCGGCAATGCCGCTTTCTCCCGCAGCGCGCAGGCCAGCTTCCAGGCCACCGCCGTCCCACAGAGCGCCTCGAACGGATAGCCGCTCACCTGCGGGTGCAGGATCGGGCAGCCGGGCAGCTCGTCCTTGGGCTGATGGTGATCGGTGACGATCGCCTCCATCCCCAGCTCCTGCGCCAGCGCGACCTCACCGGCGCAGGTGATCCCGCAGTCGACCGTGATCAGCAACTCCGTCCCCCGCTGTGCCAGTCGCCGCACGTTCTCCGCGCTCAGCCCGTATCCGTCCTCCAGCCGGCCGGGGATGAACCAGTCGCAGTCGGCCCCGAGCTCGCGCAGCGTCTTCACCATCACCGTCGTCGCGCAGACGCCGTCGACGTCGAAGTCGCCATGTACCGTGATCCGCTTCCCAGCGGCGATCGCGCTCCGCACCCGCTCGGCCACCGCGTCCATCCCGGCAAATGCCGCCGGCGAATGAGCCTCGTCAGCGGCCAGGAAAGCGCGCGCCTGCTCCGGCGTCCGGTACCCGCGCCGGACCAGGGTCACCGCGACCGGCTCGCTCAAGCCCAGCTCCTCGGTCAGAAGCTGGGCGTCGGCGTAGGAATACGGCTCTGAGGCGAAGGCGCTGATGGTTTCCGGCACGTTTCCAGGCTAGGAACAGCCGCGGCGGAAAGAGCTCGCCGCAAGGGCGCAAGCTGGGCGGAAAAAGGGCTAGGCAGCCTCTTCGGAACGGGCGCCGACCCCGTAGACGATCGCGAGCCCGATCAGCACCCCCGGAATCGCGATCAGCGCGGTCGAGAGGTCGGTGTCGCCGAGGCTTTTGCCGCTCGCCTCCTGGACGATCAGGCCAAAGACGATCGCGCCGAGGACCGAGCCGACAAAGGCGCCGACGATCCCCTGCCAGAAGCGATCGGGCACGAAGATGGTGAAGTGCCAGATGGCGATGCCCATCATGAAGAAGACGACCAGGGCCATCAGATGACCGCCTCCGTGTCCGTGCAGCTCATCGACTCCTCCCGTGCTTGCGGCGCGCCTGGCGGCGCGCCTTGCGCTCGGCGTTGCGCTGGCGCCGCTCCGCCGAAGCAGCCGCGGCCGCGTCGGCGTCGCCGTTGGCGGTCGAGCCGGCGCCGTTGCCGGAACCCTCGTCGGCGCGCTCGGCCATCGCCACCGCACCGGGGGCCGCTTCGGCTCCGGTCTCCTCTGCCGCGAGCGGCGCGGCTTCCCCTTCGCGCTCGTCGTCGCGGCCGAGCTTCGCCATCTCGATCTCGTCGGCGAACGCCGGCACCCGGCCGCCCTCGACTTCGGCGATCCGCAGCCGGCGGCGCACGAAGCCGGGCTCGCGTTCTTTCCAGGCGGTCAGCACCGGCGAAGCGATGAAGATGGACGAGTAGGTTCCCGAGGCGATCCCGACCAGCATCGCGAAGGCGAAGTCTTTGAGGGTGGCGCCGCCGAAGACCAGCAGCGAGCCGACGGCCAGCAGGGTCGAGAAGCTGGTCGCCAGCGAACGCGTCAGCACCTCGCTCATCGAGCGGTTGACGATCTGCGAGAACGCGGCCCTCGGCATCCGCGAGACGTTCTCGCGGATCCGGTCGAAGACGATGATCGTGTCGTAGATCGAGTAGCCCAAGATCGTCAGGAAAGCGGCGACCGTCCCGCTGTTCACCTCTTTCCCGGTCAGTGAATAGACGCCACCGGTGATCAGGATGTCGTGGAAGATCGCGATCAGCACCGGAACCGCGAACTTCGGATCGAACCGCAGGGCAACGTAGCCGCAGATCACCAGCAGCGAGAAGATCAGCGCTTTCAGGGCGCTGTTCGCCACCTGCTGGCCGAACGTCGGCCCGACGCTGGTGCTTTCGAACCCGGTCGGCTGGATCCCGAATTCGGAGACGAGCGCCGACTGCGCGTCGTGCACTTCGCCCGGTTCGAGCTGGTGCGACTGGATCTGGAAGACGTTGTCGCCGAAGTTGGGGTCGCTGACCTGCTGCACCTCCTCGCCGCTGATGCCGACGCCCTCGAGCGCGGTCCGGACGCCTTCCTCGTCGGTCGGCTTTTCCAGCGCGGCGGTGATCCGCGTGCCCGACTCGAAGTCGATCCCGAAGTTGAGCTGCTTGGTCGCCAGCGCCAGCGCCCCGACCAGCAGGATCACGCCCGAGATCGTGAAGAACCAGCGGCTCGCGCCGATGAAGTTGAAGTGCCAGCGCCTGCCCTCGCCACCGGCGCCGAGCGCGCTCGGCGAGCGCAGCAGCCGCGAGCGGCTCATGCTGCCGAGCAGCGCCTGGGTGAAGACGACGGCGGTCAGCAGCGAGACGATGGTGCCGACGCCGAGGGTGAAGGCGAAACCCTTGACCCCGGCGCTCGCCAGGACGAAGAGGATGAAGGCGGTCAGCAGGGTGACGACGTTGGCGTCGATGATCGTGCTGATCCCGCGTTTGTAGCCGGCGCTGATCGCGCTCGCCATCGAGCGCCCAGCCCGCACCTCCTCCTTTATTCGCTCGAAGATGACAATGTTGGAGTCGGCGGCGACGCCGATCGTCAGCACCAGGCCCGCGATCCCCGGCAGGGTCAGGGTGATCGGGATCAGTTTGATCAGGGCGAAGAAGATCACCCCGTAGGCGCCCAGCGCGACCGAGGCGATCAGGCCGAGGAAGCGGTAGTAGAGGAGCAGGAAGATGACGACGAGGCCGAGGCCGATGATCCCGGCCTTGATGCCGTCGTGGAGCGCCTGGGTGCCGAGGGTGGCCGAGACCTGGGTCTCGCTGATCAGCTTCAGGTTGATCGGCAGGGCGCCGATCTGCAGCGTCGTCGCCAGGTCCTGCGCGTCCCCGACGCTGCTGAAGCCGCCCGAGATCTGAGCCCCGGTGCGGCCGTCGATCCCGTCGGGGTTTTCGGCGAAGTTGATGATCGGGCGCGTCTTGACTTCGTTGTCGAGGATGACGGCGAAATGGCCCGAGAGAGCGGCCGCTTCTTCGGCGCCGACCGGGCCGATCGCCTGCGCCTGGCCGCGCTGGGCGATCCTCCGGGTCACTTCCTGGAACGCTTCGCGGCCGCTGCCGGTGAATTCGAAGGTGACGATCGGTTCGTTGTTGGGGCCGTAGGACTGTTCCGGGTTGGTGATGTCGCTGCCGCTGAGCGACGGGTTGTCTTTCAGCGCGAACCAGCCGGGGTCGGCGGTTTCGTCGAGTTGCCCGCTTTCGTCGCTCGGGTATTCGGAGACGACGATCGTGCCGGCGGGCACTTCGACCACGATCCCGTTCTTCGGGCGCTTCTTCCCGGTCGGGCTGATGTAGAGGTCCTTCTTCGTCAGCTCGGGGCCGGCGATCAGCTCATGCGGCTCCGCTTTCTGGAAGAGGTAATAGCGCGGCTTCGCGACCGAGCATTCCTCGCAGTTTTCGACCGGCTTCTGTTCGGAGGCAAGCAGCGCCGCTTCGTAGGCCGTCGGGAAGGCGCCGGCGTAGATCAGCTGTTTGTTCTCGGCGCTGGTGACGTTGCGACCGGCTTCTTCCCAGCGCTTTTCCGAGGCTTTGCGCGGCCCTTCCGGAGGTTCGCGCCCAGGGTGGCCGCCGATCGTCGACTCGGGTCCGATCAGGTTCGGTTCCCAGTCGAAGTAGTAGAGCTGGGCGGTGCTGCCGACCTGTTCGGCAGCGCGGTTGGCGTCGGTGATGCCGGGCAGGCTGACCGTGATCTCGTCAGTGCCCAGGCGGGCGACTTCGGGCTCGGAAACGCCGAGCTTGTTGATCCGCTTTTCGATGATCGAGATCGAGTCCTCGATGTCTTCGCCGCTGACTTCGGTGGTGGTGCCGGTCGGCTGGCCCTGGTAGACGAGCTCGAGCCCGCCCTGCAGATCGAGGCCGAGCTTCGTTTCCTTGCTGGCGATGACGACCGCCGAGATCGCGACGAGGCCGACGACGAAGAGCAAGACGAAGAGGTGACGGCGCCGGGTTCCCATCTTCTCTCCTCAGCCCTCCGGGGTGAGCACGAGGAGGAGCCCGCCGTCGTCGTCGTAGGCGGGGAACACGTCGGCCACCGCCTTGGCGGGCAGATCGCCCTCGGCGTTGACGGCGACGCGTTTGCCGAGCGAGCGGACGCCCCACTCGAGCGAGGTCTCGATCGGGTCGCTGACGCCGTCGCCGTTGGCGTCGGCCTCGATGCCGCCGTCGCCGGAGTCGACCCAGTCGAGGCCGAGGACCTCGCTCACCGGGCGGCCGATCACGTCCTCGTCGGTCAGTCCGGTCAGCTCGAAGCTGCCTTTGCCGGCGTCGATCACACGACCCTGCTTGTCACACACGAAGAAGGCGGCATTGGGCGCCGGATAATAATCGTCGAGTAGTTCGAAGACAAAGCCGAAGCCGCATTTCGAGCAGCCTTTCGGGCGGGTGCTGAACCCCGCGGTCCGCTCCCCGCTCACCTCCCGGTGTCCGCAATTCGGACAGATGAAAAACGGCATAGGGCGACAGGCTAGATGATTGGTTCCCGATCCGGATTCGGCGCCTCAGAAGAGGCTGGCGGCACCGTCGGGGGCGGGAATTTCGAGGTGGTCGTAGGCGCGCTGGGTCAATACCCGTCCGCGCGGGGTCCGCTTCAGCAGGCCTTGCTGGAGCAGGTAGGGCTCGAGCACGTCCTCGATCGTGTCCTGCTCCTCGCCGATCGCAATCGCCAGGGTCGACAGTCCGACCGGTCCGCCGGCGAACTTGTCCGCCACCGTCTCCAACAGCGCCCGGTCGCTGCGGTCGAGCCCGCCCTCGTCGACCTCCAGCATCTCCAGGGCGGCGGCCGCGACCTCGGCGCCGATGCGGCCGCTGCCCTTCACCTCGGCGAAGTCGCGGACGCGCTTGAGCAGCCGGTTGGCGACCCGTGGCGTCCCCCGCGAACGGCCGGCGATCGTCGCCGCGCCCTCGCTGTCGACGGCGACGCCGAGGATGTCGGCCGAGCGCTCGACGATCAGCGCCAGGTGCTCGGCCGAGTAGTACTCGAGGCGGTGGGAAACGCCGAAACGGTCGCGCAGCGGCGTCGTCAGCAGGCCGGCGCGGGTGGTTGCCCCGACCAGGGTGAAGGGCGGCAGCGGCAGGGTGACGGTGCGGGCGCCGGCTCCCTGACCCAGCACCACCGGCAGTTCACCGTCCTCCATCGCCGGGTAAAGCGTCTCCTCGACCGCCCTCCCCAAGCGGTGGATCTCGTCGATGAAGAAGACGCTGCCCGGCTCCAGCGCGGTGAGGAAGGAGGCGACGTCGGCCTTGCGCTCGAGCGCCGGACCGGCGGTCTGGACCATCGGCACGCCGAGCTCGGCGGCGACGATGTGGGCGAGCGAGGTCTTGCCGAGGCCGGGAGGCCCGGCGAGGAGGACGTGGTCGAGCGGCTCGCCGCGCTTCTTCGCCGCTTCGATGAAGATCGTCAGCTGGTCGGTCACCTGCTGCTGGTTGACGAAGTCGGCCAGGGTCGGCGGCCGCAGCGAGCGGTCGAGCTCCTCGTCGGGCGCCTCCGCCCGCGCGTCGTGCACCTTCACCTCAGCGTCCACGGGGACCGGGTCGCCGTCGATCCCCGGCGTCCGGATCCGGTCGCCGCCGATGTCGGGGCGTCCGTTCACGCGGCGTTCCTGGAGCTGCCGGCTTTGCGGAGCGCCGCCGCGACCAGCTCCTGCGGCTCGACGCCCTCGACGCCGTCCAGAAGCTGCTCGGCCTCGAGCGGAGCGTAGCCGAGGTTGACCAGGCCGTCGCGGGCGAGGGTGCGGGCGCTGCCCTCCTCGCCCTCGACTCCGACCACCTCCTCCTCGAGCGCCCCCGCGACCTTCTCGCGCAGCTCGACGATGATCCGTTCGGCGGTGCGCTTGCCAATTCCGGGAACCGCCTGGAAGCGCTTGGCGTCGCCGGCGGCGATCGCCCGCAGGAGGTCGCGGGTGCTGCCGCCGGAGAGGGTCGCGATCGCGACTTTGGGGCCGACCCCGCTGACCGTGATCAGTAGCCGGAAGAGGTCGCGCTCCTCCTCGGCCGAGAAGCCGTAGAGAGCGAGCGAGTCGTCGCGCGCGATCAGCTCGGCGTGGAGGAAGGCGTCGCGCCCGGTCGCGGGCACCGCCTTCAACGTCTCCGCGGAGACGGCGAGCCGGTAGCCCACGCCGCCGGCATCGATGACGACGTGATCGGGCCGGCGCACCATCACCTCGCCGCGCACCGCGGCGATCATCAGCCGACCTCCCCGACCGCGGCGACCGCCTGCCGGTGGCCGCTGCCGCCGCCGTGGCAGATCGCGACCGCGAGCGCGTCGGCGGCGTGGTCGGGCGAGGGCGGCTCGGGCAGGCCCAGCAGCGTCTTCACCATCCGCTGGACCTGTCGCTTGTCGGCAGCGCCGGAGCCGCAGACGGCCATCTTGATCGCCTGCGGCGTGTAGGAGAAGCAGCCGACCTCGTGCTCGGCAGCGGCCAGCATCGCCACCCCGCTCGCCTGACCGACGGCCATCGCCGAGCGCACGTTCTTGCCGAAGTAGACCTCCTCGATCGCCATCGCCGCCGGCTCGTGCCAGGCGATCAAATCCCGCAAGGCGCCGTGGATACGGGCCAGGCGCCGCTCCATCGGCTCTTCGGCGGTCGTCTCGACGACGCCGCCGTCGAGCGCGACCATGCGGTTTCCCTCGATGCGGACGACCCCGAAGCCGAGGTTGGCTGCGCCTGGGTCTATTCCCATCACTACCTGCACGGGTAGTGATTCTCGGAATCCGGTCGGATGCCTTCAGGCAGCGAGCTGCTCCAGGACCTCGGCGGGGATGTCGAAGTTGGCGAAGACTTCGTCGACGTCGTCCTGCTCGTCGAGCGCGTCGAGCAGCTTCAGCACCCGTTCCGCATCGTGGCCCTTGATCTCGACGGTGCTTTTCGGTTCGATCGCCAGGCTGGCGGACTCGACCTCGATTCCTTCGCCTTCCAGGGATTCCCTCACCGCGGTGAGGTCGGCGGGGTCGCAGATGACGCGCAGCTTGCCCTCGTCGACCTGGACGTCTTCGGCGCCGGCGTCGATCGCGCCGATCAGGTCGTCCTCCCCGTAGCGACCGCCGTCGACGAGGATCGAGCCCTTCCGCTCGAAGATCCAGGCGACCGAGCCCGGCTCGCCGAGATTGCCGCCGTGTTTTGAAAAAGCGTGGCGGATCTCAGCGCTGGCGCGGTTGCGGTTGTCGGTCAGCGCCTCCACCAGCACCGCGACGCCCGCCGGCCCATAGCCCTCGTAGAGAACCCGTTCGATCGCCGCGCCGTCGCTCCCCGCCCCGGTGCCGACATCGATCGCTTTCTGGATCTTGTCCTTCGGCATCGAAGCGTCTTTGGCCTTCTGGACAGCCGTGGCCAGCGTCGGGTTGTGATCGGGGTCGCCCCCGCCGTCGCGCGCCGCAACCGTGATTGCGCGCGCGAGCTTGCTGAAAAGCTTGCCGCGTTTCGCGTCGGCGGCGCCCTTCTTGTGTTTGATCGAGTGCCACTTGGAATGCCCGGACATCGCCTGCCATTCTATGAGCTCGGAACATGGAGTCGAGAGCGCAAAGGCACGGGGCGGTTCACAGCGTGGCGGCGGGGTTCGTCTTCCTCGCCATGCTCCTGGCCGCGTTCTCGCTCTGGACGGCGATCCCGCTGACCTGGGTCTACATCGCCTCGAAGCTCTCCCAGACCCAGTTCCCGAGCGGCGGCCCCTACGCGATCGTCGCCGTCGGCATCGTCGCCTCGATCCTCTTCGTCGCCTGGCTGATCGGCCGTCTCAACACCCTCTACATCCGCATCACCGGCACCAACCGGCTGGAGCCGATCCGGCCGACCTGGCTGAAGAGCATGCGCGACACGGGCCCCGCCCGCAGCTCGGTGACGGTGGTCGAGGCGGTGCTGATGGGCTCGGTGCTGATGGCGATGCTGGCCCTCACCCTCTGGTTCTTCCTCTGGGCCGGCTCGCCGATCCCGAACCAGTAGGTCACAGGTTCGTCACGGGCCCGTTTCGAAACTTTTTGTTTTTGCGCACGAAACGTTGCGCTCGATCCCGTAGGGTGGCATCATGGCCGTGATGGCAAGGGAAGCTTGGACCGACGAGAGGCTCGACGACCTGAACGAGAGGCTCGGTCGCCTCGAAGAACGGGTGGACACCGGCTTCGCAGAGATGCGGCGCGAATTCGCTGCGCAGAATCGAATGCTGCTTCAGCTGTTCGGCGGGATGTTCGCGACGACGATGATCGGCTTCGTCGGCATCATCGTCACCCAGGCCTGAGCTCAGACGACGAAGCTCCCGTCTTCCTGCATCACGACGCCGTCGACTTCGAGCTTGCCGCCGAGGCGGAGGTCGCAGACGAGGTCGGTGTGGACGGCGGACTCGTTCTCGCCGCCCGACTCCGGATAGCTGGAGCCGACCGCCATGTGGACGGTGCCGCCGATCTTCTCGTCGAGCAGGACCTCGCGGGTCCCTTTGCCGATGCCGTAGTTGGTGCCGATCCCGAGCTCGCCCAGGGTGCGCGCCCCCTCGTCGGTGTCGAGCAGCTTCAGCAGGTACTCCTCGCCGCGCTCGGCGGAGGCGTCGACCACCCGCCCCGACTCGAAGCGCAGGCGCACCCCGGAGACCTCGCGGCCGCCGATCACCGCCGGCAGGTGGAAGCTGGCTTCGCCCTCGACCGAGTCCTCGACCGGCCCGGTGAAGAACTCGCCGTCGGGCATGTTGTTGTCGCCGACGCAGGGGATGAACTTGCGCCCGGCGATGCCCAGCTTGATGTCGGTGCCGGGTGCCGTCACCCGCACCTCCTCGTGGCCCTCGATCCAGTCGGCGAGTCGCTGCGTCTGCTCCGAGGCCCGCTGCCAGGCGGTCAGCGGCTCGGGATCGGTCGCCAGGCAGGCGCCGTAGTAGAAGTCTTCGTAGTCGGCCAGGCTCATCTCCGCCTCCGAGGCGTAGGCGCTGGTCGGGTACAGCGTGTAGCACCAGCGGAAGTCGCCCTCGGCGGCGCGCTTCATCGCCCGCGTCATCAGGTCGCCGGTGGCCGACTGGCGCAGGGTCTGGCGCTCCGGGGGCACGCCGGAGAGCTCGCGGGTGTTGGTGCTGGCGCCGATCGCGATCCGCACATCCGCGTTGTCGACCATCCACTCCGCATAGGGCGAGATCCATTCCAGCTGCGTGTCGGAAGCGTGCTTGAAGTAGGCGGCGACCTGCCCCTCCAGGGCCACGTTCAGCATCGGGTGCCCGCCCGCCTTCAGCACCTCTTCGTAGACCGCGATCAGCAGCGGTGCCGCCGCGCTCTCGCCGTCGATCGAGACGACGTCGTCCTTCTCCACCTTGGTCGAGTAGCCGACCAGGATCTGCGCCAGGTTCTGCACCCTCGGGTCGCCGCCGCTCATGATCTCGCCGCCTCCTCCCCCGCCCGCTCCCGAGCGGCGGTTGCCATTGCCATGAAGATCGCGTGGAAGCGCGGGTCGTCGGTCAGCTCGGGGTGGAAGGCGCAGGCCAGGACGCTTCCTTCCCGGACGGCAACCGGATGCCCCTCGAAGGAGGCCAGCACCTCGACTTCCGGCCCGCAGCTCTCGATCCATGGTGCCCGGATGAAGACCGCCCGCAGCGGCTCGTCGCCCGCCCCCTCCACCTCGAGGTCGACCTCGAAGCTCTGCAGCTGGCGACCGAAGGCGTTGCGGCGTGCCGTCGCGTCGATGAAACCGAGGTGTTCGGCGTCGCAGACGATCATTCCCGCACAGGTGCCGAGGATCGGCCGCCCCGCCTCGTGGTGGGCGCGAAGAGCCGGCTCCAGCTCCGCAGCGGTGATCATCTTGCCGATCGTCGTGCTCTCGCCGCCGGGGATGACGAGGGCATCGAGGCCCTCCATCTCGCCCGCGGTGCGAACCTCGCGCGGCTCGGCACCGAGCGCGCGCAGGGTTTTCGCGTGGGCCTCGAAATCGCCCTGGAGCGCGAGAACGCCGACCTTCAGGCCGGCCACCTACGCTCCGCGGTTCTGCAGCAGGGCGTCCTCGGCCGCGAGCCCGGCGATCCCCAGCCCTGGCATCGCATCACCGAGACCCATCGAAGCGGCGGCGACCCGCTCGGGGTCGCTGTGGTGCGTCGTCGCCTCGACGATCGCCCGCGCCCGCCGCTCCGGGTCGGAGCTCTTGAAGATGCCCGAGCCGACGAAATTGCCCTCGGCGCCGAGCTGCATCATCAGCGCCGCATCGGCGGGCGTCGCGATCCCGCCGGCGCAGAAGAGCGGCACCGGCAGCCGGCCCGCGGCCGCCACCTCCTGGACGACTTCCAGCGGCGCCTGGTGTTCTTTCGCCGCCGCCGCCAGTTCCTCCGGCCGCAGCTGCGCCAGCCGCTTGATCCCCGACGTGATCTCGCGCATGTGGCGGACCGCCTCGACCACGTTCCCGGTCCCGGCCTCGCCCTTGGAGCGGATCATCGCCGCCCCCTCGCCGATCCGCCGCAGCGCCTCGCCGAGGTTGGTGGCGCCGCAGACGAACGGCACCTCGAAGGCGAGCTTCTCGATGTGATTGCGCTCGTCGGCCGGGGTCAGGACCTCGGACTCGTCGATGTAGTCGACCTCCAGCGCCTGCAGGACCTGGGCCTCGGCGAAGTGGCCGATCCTGGCCTTCGCCATCACCGGGATCGTCACCGCCTCCTGGATCCCTTTGATCATCGAAGGATCGGACATCCGGGCAACGCCGCCGTGGGCGCGGATGTCGGCGGGAACCCGCTCCAGGGCCATCACCGCGACGGCACCGGCCTCCTCGGCGATCTTCGCCTCCGCGGGCGTGACCACGTCCATGATCACCCCGCCTTTCAGCATCTCGGCCAGGCCGGTCTTCAGCCGGAAAGTCGCTCGCTCGCTCATGCGAGCCATCTTACGCGGCCGGTCGCCTGACCCGTGCCTGGGCTACTTCAGCTTGTAGGCGCGGATGCGGTCTTTGTGCGCGGCTTCGTCCCGCGCGTACAACCCGTGGGCCAGACCTTGTACCAGGGCCATCAAGGCGGTGTGCGAGCGGGTGAAGCTGGGGCTGTTGGAGGAGAAGTAGAGCGTCAGCTCCGCGTGCTCCCCCACCTCCGACATCGTCGCGTCGGAGATCGCCAGCGTGCGGGCGCCGCGGTGGAGCGCCAGCTTCATCGCCCGCAGCAGCAGCGGGTGCGCGCGGCCGGCGGAAAGGGTGATCACCAGCGTGTTCTCGTCGATCCGGCCCAGCCGCTGCAGCGACTCGCCGCCGGTCGAGGCGACGATCTCGGCGCGGATGTCGAGCAGGCTGAGGGTGTGGCGCAGGTAGCTGGCGAAGAAGGCCATCTGGTCGGTGCCGCAGACGAGCACGCGCTCGGCCTCGACGATCGCGTCGATCGCGGCCTCGACGTCGGTGCGCGAGACGCGCTTGGCCGTCTCCTCCACGTTCTGGTAGTCGGCGGCGATCGCGGTCTCGAACTCGTTCTGGTCGAGCGAGAACAGCGGCTCGGGCGAGCCGGCCGCCGCGCCGCCGGCCGCGCCCGACGCGACCTTGCGGCGGTACTCCTCGCGCGCCGAGTGCTGGAGCTCGGGGAAGCCCTCGAAGCCGAGCGCCTGCGAGAAGCGCACGACGGTCGAGCTCGAGGTGTTGGCCCGCCGGGCAAGCTCCTCGGCGGTCTGGAAGGCGACCTCGTCGAGATGGTCGACGATGTACTGCGCGACGTCCTTCTGCGAGCGCGAGAAGTCGTCGAAGCGCGCCTGGATGTACGCGGAGAGCGTCTGGTGTCCGCCGGCCTCGTGCGGCGGGGCGGGCAGGGTCGTGGCCGTCCTCTTCATGGGCGACCGGTTCT
>DASSOC010000078.1:0-16727 GCA_035700965.1 Solirubrobacterales bacterium | reverse complement strand
GGTGATTTTGTAGATGACCGAGTAGGTGCGGACGTCGACGCCCTCGCGCCCGGCGGCGCGTTTCGCGTCGAGCAGCGGCCGCACGTTGAAGCCGATGATGATCGCGTCGGAGGCCGAGGCCAGCATCACGTCGGACTCGTTGATGCCACCCGTCTGCGAATGGATGATGTTGATCGCCACCCGCTCCTGCGGCACTTTCGCGAGCTCGTCCTGGAGCGCCTCCAGGGAGCCGGCGACGTCGGCCTTGAGGACGATGTTGAGCTCTTTGATCTCGCCCTCCTGGGCGCGGGCGAAGACCTCGTCGAGGCTGACCTTGCGGCCCTGGCGGCGGGCCAGCGCCTCGGTTTTGAGCCGGTGGGCGCGCTCCCCCGCCAGCTGCCGGGCCTGGCGGTCGCCCTCCACCGCCTGCACGAACTCGCCGGCGTCGGCGACGCCGTCGAAGCCCAGCACCTCGACCGGCATCCCGGGAACCGCCTCGGTGACGGCGGCGCCGGTGAAGTCCTGCATCGCCCGCACCCGGCCCCACTGGGGCCCGGCGACGAGGGAGTCGCCGACGCGCAGGGTGCCGCGGGCGACGAGGACGGTGACGACCGGGCCGCGGCCGGGGTCGAGCTGGGACTCGATCACGTGGCCGGAGGCCTCGGCGCCCGGATTGGCGGAGAGCTCCTCCAGCTCGGTCACCAGGAGGATCATGTCGAGCAGGTTGTCGAGCCCCTCCCTGGTCTTGGCCGAGACCTCGCAGAAGACGGTGTCGCCGCCCCAGTCCTCGGGCGCGATGCCCTCGGAGGAGAGCTCGCCTTTGACTTTTTCGGGGTTGGCGCCCTCTTTGTCGATCTTGTTGATCGCCACCAGCATCGGCACGTCGGCGGCGCGGGCGTGGTCGATCGCCTCTTTGGTCTGCGGCATGACGCCGTCGTCGGCGGCGACGACGACGACGACGACGTCGGTGACCTTGGCGCCGCGGGCCCGCATCGCGGTGAAGGCGGCGTGACCCGGAGTGTCGAGGAAGGTGATCGTCTTATCGTCGTGGTGGACCTGGTAGGCGCCGATGTGCTGGGTGATCCCGCCGGCCTCGCCGGCGGCCACCTCGGTCTCGCGGATCGCGTCCAGGAGCGAGGTCTTGCCGTGGTCGACGTGACCCATGATCGTCACCACCGGCGGCCGTTCGACCAGGTCCTCGTCGGCGTCGGTGAACTCGGGCTCCTCGGGCTCCTCGTCGGCGGCGTGGACGATCTCGACCTTGCGGTCGTACTCGTCGGCGATCGCCTTGACCGAATCGTCGGTGAGCGTCTGCGTCAGCGTCGCCATCTCGCCCATCATCATCAGTTTTTTGATCACCTCGGCCGGGGCGAGGCCGAGCGACTCGGCGACCTCGCGCACGGTGGCGCCGGAGTGGACCTTGGTCGCCTCGGGCTCGGCCGGCGTCGCCGGGCCCATCGGCGGCTCCTCGAGCAGCGGCCGGCGGCGGCGGCCACCGCGGCGGCGGGGCGGACGCTGCGGCGGCGGCCCGCCCTGCTGCTCGCGACGGGAGGCCTGCGAGTCGATCACGACGCGGCGTTTTTTCGAGGCCGCCCCTCCTCCCCCGCCGCCACTCTGCTGGGAACCGGCGGGACGAACCGGTTTGGTCGAGGGCTGGTTGCCTTTGGCGGCAGCCGGCCTGGCCGGCACCGCAGCGGCTTTCGGAGCCGCCGCGGCAGGCTTTCCGTCGCTGGCGGTGGCCGCTTTTTTCGTCGCCTCGGCGCCGCCGTTGCCTTTCGCGGCTGAGATCGCTTTCAACGCGTCGCTCTCCTCGACGGTGGAGGCGGCGGCCTTCACTTCGACGCCGGCCGCTTTCAAGGCAGCCAGCAGCTCTTTCGAGCTGACGCCCTGCGCTTTCGCGATCTCGTGAACCCGCTTCTTAGCCACTAGGCCTGCTCCGCCTCCTCGACGACTTCTTCAGCCTGCTCGGCCGGGGCCTCATCCTCCACTTCGGAATCGTCGTCGAGCGTCTCGCCCGCGACTTCCTCGGCTTCGGTGGCCTCCTGCTGGATGTCGCCTTCGATTGCCTCCTCGGTGGCGACCTCGTCGGCGCTCTCCTCGGCAGGCGCCTCCCCGGAAGCCTCCACCGGCTCGACGAAGTCCGCCTCGGCCTTTGCGACGATCTCTTCGACCTGGCCTCCGTCGGCGTCGGGGTCGGCGAGGATCGCCACCTCGGCCTCCTCGAGGTGGGAGAGGATCGCGACCTGGCTGGTCTGGAAGCGCGAGAGCGCCTGGTGCTGCGGCAGGCCGCAATAGGTGGAGCCCGGCAGCGCCGCGTTGGGGCAGCGGCGGCCGGTGGTCATCACCGCCATGCAGCGGCCGTCGAAGGTTTCCTCGCCCTCGATGTCGATCTCCTGTTCTTCGGAGGCGAACTCGGTCTCGGACTTGATGTCGACGCGCCAGCCGGTGAGGCGGGCGGCGAGGCGGGCGTTCTGGCCGTCGCGGCCGATCGCCAGCGAGAGCTGGTCGTCGGGCACGATCACCGTCGCCTGGCGCTCCGCGTCGTCAACGATGACCTCGCGCACGCGCGCCGGCGAGAGCGCTTTGGCGACGAAGCGGGCGGGCTCCTCGTTGTAAGGGATGATGTCGATCTTCTCGCCGCGCAGCTCGGAGACGACCATCCGCACCCGCGAGCCGCGCGGGCCGACGCAGGCGCCGACCGGGTCGACCCCTTCGGCGTGGGAGACGACGGCGATCTTCGAGCGGTAGCCGGGCTCGCGGGCGACGCCGACGATTTCGACCAGCTTGTCGGCGATCTCCGGCACCTCGAGCTCGAACAGGCTTTTGATCAGCTCCGGGCTGCGGCGGGAGACGACGATCGCGGGGCCTTTGGTCGAGTCGGAGACGTCGGTGATAACCGCCTTGACCCGCATCCCGTGGTCGTAGCGCTCGTTGTAGACCTGCTCGGACTTCGGCAGCAGCGCCTCGACCCGCTCGCGCAGCTGCACCAGCGTGTAGCGCTTGTCGGACTGCTGGATGATCCCGGTGATCAGCTCGCCGACCCGGTCCTGGTACTCGTCGTACATCATCTGCCGCTCGGCCTCGCGGATCCGCTGCAGGATCACCTGCTTGGCGGTTTGGGCGGCAATCCGGCCGAAGTCGTCGGGGGTGACGTCGCGGGTCTCGATCTGGTCCTCGTAAGGGGCGATCATCTCGGGGTCGAGCTCGGGCTCCTCCGGCTCTTTCATCTCACCCGTCTCGGGGTCGATTTCGGGCTCCTCCTGCAGCTCGGCGGCTTCGGCCAGCAGCTTCTCCTCCAGCTCGGGCGGCAGGATCAGCTCGAAGACGCGGAAGTCGCCGGTTTCGTGGTCGAGGTCGACGCGCGCGTATTTGGCCGCACCGGGAGTCTTCTTGTAAGCCGAGAGGAGGGCGTCCTCGAGGGCGTCCATCAACTTGTCGGCGGAGATTCCCTTCTCCTGCTCGAGCGCCCTGACGGCGTCGACGATCTCTTTGGTCACTGAAGCGACTCCTTGGGTTCGGAACTGGCGGCGTTGCGGCTGTCTCGGTACTTCGGCCCCGGCGAGGACACCTCGAGCGAATAATCGACCAGCAGGTGCGTGAGGTGCTTGGTGACCCGTTCGCAGAGCGCGAGGTCGACACCTTCAGGGTGATCGATGAACAGGCGCAGCGCATCGCCCCTCGGTTTCTCGAGGGCGACGACGTCGATGTCCGGGTCAAGCTCGGACAACCGCTGCTGCAGGTCTTGCTCGGTGGGGTCGTTCATGCCTGGGGTTTGAGGGCGATTTTGGGGTCTAGACGTAAAAAAAGTGGGCCAGGCCCACTTCTCGACACGCATAGGGGACAGAAAAGCTTGCGGCCAGTATAGCCCGCTCAGCGTGCCGGCTCGCCGGTTTTTCCCCGCAAGCGGTCGACCCCGCCCAGGATCGCCTCGGCGATCGCCTGCTTGGAATCGATCGGGACCTCGGTCTCATCGTCCTCGGTGATCAGGGTGACGGCGTTGCGCTCGCTCTCAAAGCCGATTTCCGGGTCGGAGACGTCGTTGAAGACGATCATGTCGGCCCCCTTGCGCCGCAGCTTGCCGCGAGCGCGGTCGATCGCCTCCCCCCTGTCGCCCCCGGCTTCGGCGGCGAAGCCGACGATCGTCTGGCCGTCGGCGCGTCTGGCGCTGAGCGAGGCGAGGATGTCCTCGGTCGGCTGCAGGTGCAGGTCGAGGTCGCCCTGGCGCTTCAGCTTCTCCCCCGCTGCCGCCGCGGCGCGGAAGTCGGCGGGGGCGGCGGCCATCAGCAGGACGCTGGCGGTCGCGAACTCCTCAGCGGCAGCCCGAGCCAGCTCGCCGGTGGTCTCGACGTCGATTCGCCGCACGCCGGCCGGGGCCGGCAGCGAGACGTTGGCGGCGATCAGCGTCACCGCGGCGCCGCGCTTGGCGGCGGCGGTGGCGAGGGCGATCCCCATCCGCCCGCTGGAGCGGTTGCCGATGAAGCGGACCGGGTCGATCGGCTCGCGGGTGCCGCCGGCGGTGACCAGCACCCGCAGCCCGTCCCAGGGGCGGTCGCCGGCAGGCAGGGCGGCTTCGACGCGGGCCAGCAGCTGCGCGGGGTCGGGGAGACGCCCGCGGCCGTGCTCGCCACGGGAGGCGAGCCTGCCCTCCTCCGGCTCGATCACCTGCACGCCGCGGGCGCGCAGGGTCTCCAGGTTCGCCTGGGTCGCCGCGTCGGCGTACATGCGGTCGTTCATCGCCGGCGCCACCAGGCACGGGGCGGTGCAGGCGAGGAAGGAGGTGGTCAGCATCGAGTCGGCGGCGCCGCTCGCCAGCTTCGCCAGCGTGTTGGCCGAGGCCGGGGCGATGAGGTAGGCGTCGCAGCGCGAGGCCAGCTCGAGGTGGCCGATCGGATCGTGCGCCACCGCCGCTTCGCCGGGGAAGGCGCCGCGCATCGGGTCGCGGTCGAACTCGCTGATCAGCACCGGGGCGCCGACGATCCCCTCGAAGGAGGCGGCGCCGACGAAGCGGGTCGCGCTCTCGGTCATCAGCACCCGGACGCCGTGGCCGGCGAGCGTCGCCAGCCGTCCCAGCTCCAGGGCCTTGTAGGCGGCGATGCCGCCGCTGACGCCGAGAAGTAAGCGGGCCATGCCCCGGTTTTAAAGCACGCCCGGCCCTGCGGCGCGACCAGCGCTAGGCGCGGTACTCGTATTTCAGCTTGCCCTCGGCGAGCTCTTCGAGCGACATCGAGAGGTAGTTGCGCTCGCCGGTCGTGTCGACCATCGGCGGTGGGTACTCGCCGAAACCGCCCTCGCCAAGGTTGTGGAAGTAGCTGTTGATCTGCCGAGCCCGCTTGGCCGAGACGACGACGGCGGCGTAATGGGAATCAGCGTGGTCCAGAAGCTTGTCTACGCGTGGTTTGATCATCGGCGGCGGAGTCTAGCGGTAAGGGGTCCGGGGGTCCTCACGACAGCTTCCGCTGTTCCTTTTCGGCCTATGGCGGCTAAAAGGAACAGCTGAAGCTCAGGCGCCGAGGTCCAGCTCCGAGCGGACCACCTCGACCAGCTCGCCGGCGGCGCGGGTGATGTCGTCGTTGACGATCTGGTGGTCGAAGTCGTCTTGGACGGCGAGCTCCTGCTCGGCCACTTTCAGCCGCTCGTCGATCGCCTCGGTTGAATCGGTGCCGCGACCCAGGAGCCGTTTCCGCAGAACCGCGGGATCGGGTGGGGCGATGAAGATCTGGACCGAGTCGGGTTTCGCCGCCCGCACCTGCTGGGCCCCCTGAACCTCGATCTCCAGCACAACCGAGCGGCCGCCTTCGAGACAGCGGTCGACCTCGCTGCGCAGGGTGCCGTAGCGGTTGCCGCTGTAGGTGGCGAACTCGAGGAAGTCGTTTTCCTCGATCCGCTGTTCGAACTCCTCTGGAGTGAGGAAGTGATAGTCGCGGCCGTCGAGCTCGCCCTCTCGCGGCGCCCTCGTCGTCGCCGAGACCGAAAGCTCGAGGTCGGGCACCCGCTGCAGGAGCTCTCTGATCAGCGTTCCCTTGCCGACCCCTGAGGGCCCGGTGATGACGAAAACTTTGGCTGCGGCCATCGAGCGCCGGATACTGACCGCCGCGGCGGTCGCCAACTAGCGACGAAGCTGGGAAATGAGCTCGGCGCGCTGGCGCTCGGAGAGGCCGCCGATCGTCTTCGACGGTGAGATCCGGCACTGATTGAGGATCCGGTTCGTCTTCACCCGGCCGTACTTGGGAACGGCGAGGAGCATGTCGAAGACCTTCGCGGTGAGGACGTACTCGGGCGGGTCGAGGAGGATCGTCTGGATACTGGCCCGGTTCGCCTTCAGATCCTTCTTCAGTTTGGCGCGCGCGGTGCGGATGTCGTTCGCCCGCTTCAAGGCCTCCATCCTCTGGTCGAGGGACCGTTCGGGCGCCGCGAGTGAGGATTTGACTGGTGGGGCCGTCATGTGGGCGGCGAGTATAGCCGCGGCTTGGGGCCGCGCAAGGCGGAAACCCCGAAAAGTCGCAAAATTCATCTGAACCTCTAGTGGAGGTCGAGCCTCTAGACGGGTGACCGCACCCGATACATCCCGGTTTCCAGCCCATTTGCGATCCGCGCGCCTGCCTGCGGATCGCGGAAACTCTCGGTTCCGACGGCTACCAAGGACGCTCCCGCGGTGAGAAATTCGGCCGCGTCGGCGGCGGTGCTGATACCGCCCATCCCGATTGCCGGAATCTTCACGGCGGCGGCGACAGCCCGCAGCTGCTGCAGGGCGATCGGCCTCACCGCGGGGCCGGAGAGGCCGCCGTGCCCGGCCGCCAGCGCCGGCCGCCGGGTCACCGGATCGATCGCGCTCGCCTTCAGCGTGTTGATCAGCGAAACGGCGTCGGCCCCTCCCGCCTCGGCGGCCACCGCGACGCCCTCGGGCGCGGCGACGTTCGGCGTCAGCTTGACGACCAGGGGCTTCTCGGTCAGCGGCCGCAGCCGCTCCACCAGCGCCTCGGTCTCGGCCGGCTGCTCGCCGACGATCAAGCCGGAGTGGACGTTGGGGCAGCTGACGTTGAGCTCGATCGCCGCCACCTCCTCCCTCTCCGCAACCGTGCTCACCAAGCGAGCGAAGTCCTCCCGATTCGTCGCCATCACCGAGACGATCAGCGGCACCGGCAGCTCCGCCAGCCGCGGCAGGTCCTCGGCCAGGAATCCCTCGAGCCCCTTGTTCGGCAGCCCGATCGAGTTGATCATCCCCGCCGGGGTCTCCCAGATCCGGCGCGGCTCGTTCCCTGCCCGCGGCTCCGGCGTGATCGTCTTGGAGACGAAGGCCGCGAACGGGAAGTCCGCGAGGAGCTCGTCGCCGAAGACCCTGCGCGCGGCGATCGCGTCATAGGTGCCGGAGCCGTTGATCACCGGATGCTCGAGCGAGATGCCGCAGAACTCAGGCATGGGCCACCTCCGCGACGGCATCGCCGCGCAGGACCGGACCGTCGACGCAGAGCCGCAGGTAACCGCCCTCGGGCTTTGGCACCGCGCAGCCGAAGCAGGCCCCGAACCCACAGGCCATCGGCGACTCCATCGCCAGCTCGCAGGCGACGTCGGCCTCGCGGCAGAGGCCGCGAACCGCCTCCAGCATCGCCGGCGGACCGCACGAGTAGACGACGGCCGAGCGGGCGTCGTCGCCTTCCAGCAGTTGCAGGAGCAGGTCGGTGACGAAGCCCCGGTGACCGAGGTGGCCATCCTCGCTGGCCACCTTCACGTCGGGGCAGAGATTGCCGCCGGAGCAGAAGAGCTCGTTGAGGCCGCCGGAATGCGCCTCGTTGCGGAAACCCAGCAGCACCCGCAAGGGAATGCCGCGTTCGACCAGGTGGCGCCGCCAGATCGCCATCGGGGCGATGCCGATGCCGCCGCCGGCGAGGATCGCGCCCGCGGCGTCGGGGTTCACCTGCTTCGGGGTCGAAAACGAGTTGCCGAGCGGACCGGTGACCCAGACGCCCTCCCCCCGCTTGAGCTCGCAGAGGCGGTCGGTGCCGGGACCGACTCCCTCGATCAGGAAGTCGAGGCGCGTCCCCTGTTTCGCCGGCACCGCCTCCGCCACCGAGATCGCCCGGGGCAGGAAGGGCCGGCCTCCCCCCTCCCCCCAGCTCTCGGCCGCGGCGAGCATGTAGAACTGGCCGGGCTCCGGGGTCGGCCCCTCGCGGTCGGCGAGGGAGAAGATCCGGTAACCGCCCGAGGCCTGGCTCTCGGTGACCTCGCAGAGGCGGCGGCCGAAGGGCGCCGTCATCGCGGCTGCGGCTCGGCCGCGGCGGCGCCGTGGATCTCCTGCAGCGAGCGCACCTCGGCGTCGCCCTGCCTGGCGGCGGCGATCGCCCGCGCAGCGGCGGTGGCGCCGGTCATCGTCGTCACGCAGGGGATGCCGTGGCGGACGGCGGCGGTGCGGATCTCGTAGCCGTCGGTGCGCGCTCCCGACCCGGTCGGCGTGTTGATCACCAGGTCGCATTTGCGCTTGCGGATCAGGTCGAGGACGTGAGGCGAGCCTTCCTGCAGCTTGTTGATCGGCGTCACCGGCACCCCCATCCGCTCGATCGCCTGGGCGGTGCCGTGAGTGGCGATCACCTCGAAGCCGAGATCGTGGAAGCGGGTCGCGAGCTGGGTCGCCGCGGCCTTGTCGGTGTCGGTGACGGTGATGAAGACCGAGCCCTCGGTCGGCAGCCGCACCCCGGCGGCGGCCTGCGCCTTGCCGAAGGCGGTCGGGAAGTCGCCGGCGATTCCCATCACCTCGCCGGTGCTCTTCATCTCGGGGCCGAGCACCGAGTCGGCGCCGGCGAAGCGGGCGAAGGGCAGGACCGCCTCCTTGACGCTGACGTGCTCGAGCGGCCCCTGCCGCAGCTCCTGGTCGGCCAGCTTCTCGCCCAGCATCAGCTTGCAGGCGAGCTTCGCCAGCGGCACCCCGATCGCCTTGGAGACGAAGGGGACGGTGCGCGAGGCGCGCGGGTTGGCCTCGATCACGTAGAGCCTGCCGCCGGCGACCGCGTACTGGATGTTGATCAGGCCGATCACGCCGAGTTCGAGCGCGATCCGCTCGGTGGTGGCGCGGATCTGGTCGAGCATCGGTTCGCCGAGGCTGAGCGGCGGGATCACGCAGGCCGAGTCGCCGGAGTGGACGCCGGCCTCCTCGACGTGCTGCATGATCCCGGCCACGTAGACCTCTTCCCCGTCGCCGAGCGCGTCGACGTCGACCTCGATCGCGTCCTCGAGGAAGCGGTCGAGCAGCAGCGGGTGCTCCTGGTCGGCCTTGACGTTGGCCTCCAGGTACCGCTTCAGGTCGGCGGTCGAGTAGCAGATCTCCATCGCCCGGCCGCCGAGGACGTAGGAGGGCCGCACCAGCAGCGGGAAGCCCACCTCCTCGGCGATCACCTCCGCCTCCTCGGCCGAGAGCGCGGTGCCGTAGGGCGGGTGCTCGATCCCGAGCCGGCGCAGCAGGACACCGAAGCGGCCGCGGTCCTCGGCGAGGTCGATCGCGTCGACCGGCGTTCCGAGCAGGCGCACGCCGGCTTCTTCGAGGGTGCGGGCCAGCTTCAGCGGCGTCTGGCCGCCGAACTGGACGATCACGCCCTCGGGGTTCTCCTGCGCGCAGACCGCAAGCACGTCCTCGGCCGTCAGCGGCTCGAAGTAGAGGCGGTCCGAGGTGTCGTAGTCGGTGGAGACGGTCTCCGGGTTGCAGTTGATCATCACCGCGTCGCGCCCCAGCTCGCGCGCGGTCATCGCTGCATGGACGCAGCAGTAGTCGAACTCGATCCCCTGGCCGATGCGGTTCGGGCCGGCGCCGAGGATGACGACCGAGTCGCGCTCGCCGCGGCGGATCTCGCTCGCCGGCGGCGAGCCGTCGTGGCGCGGACGCTCGTGGCCGGAGTAGTAGTAGGGCGTCGCCGCCTCGAACTCCGCGGCACAGGTGTCGACCGCCTTGTAAGTGCGGGCGAGGCCGTCGGTGCCGTCGCCTTCGGTTGCCAGCGCCCGCAGCTCGCGCAGGAACCAGCGGTCGACCAGGCAGCGCTCGTGCACCGCCTCGACCTCGAGGCCGCGCTCGAAGGCGGCGAGAACCAGGTCGAAGCGCTCGGCGCAGGGCACCTCGAGCGCCGCCAGCAGCTCCTCGTCGGACGGGGGGATCTCGGCGGGCGAGTCGAGCTCGCGCGAGCGCATCGCCTTGGCAAATGACTCGCGGAAGGTGCGGCCGATCGCCATCGACTCCCCCACGCTCTGCATGTAGGTCGAAAGGCGGCCCTCGGAGCCGGGGAACTTCTCGAAGGCGAAGCGCGGGATCTTGGTGACGACGTAGTCGATCGTCGGCTCGAAGGAGGCGGGCGTGGCGCGGGTGATGTCGTTGGGGATCTCCTCCAGCGCGTAGCCGACCGCCAGCTTCGCCGCCATCTTCGCGATCGGGAAGCCGGTCGCCTTCGAGGCCAGCGCGGAGGAGCGGGAGACGCGCGGGTTCATCTCGATGACGACGATCTCCCCGCTCTCGGGGTCGACCGCGAACTGGACGTTGGAGCCGCCGGTCTCGACCCCGATCGCCCGGATCACCTTGATCGCCTGGTCGCGCAGGTCCTGGTAGAGCGGGTCGGTCAGCGTCTGCGCGGGGGCGACCGTGACCGAGTCGCCGGTGTGGACGCCCATCGGGTCGACGTTCTCGATCGAGCAGATGATCACGACGTTGTCGTTGCGGTCGCGCATCACCTCGAGCTCGAACTCGCCCCAGCCGATCACCGACTCCTCGACCAGGACCTGGTTGATCGGGCTGGCCGCGAGGCCCTCGGAGACGACCTGCAGGAGCTCGGTCTCGGTGTTGCCGATTCCCCCGCCCTGGCCACCCATCGTGAAGGCGGGCCGGACGATCGCGGGCAGCGAGATCTCGCCCGCCGCCAGCTTCTCCTCCACCTCGGCGACCGTCTCGACGGTCACCGACCACGGGATCCGCAGCCCGTGCTTGTTCATCGTCTTGCGGAATTCCTCACGGTCCTCGGCGCGGCGGATCGCGGCGGCGTCGGCGCCGATCAGCTCGACCCCGAGGCGCTCCAGCGTCCCGTCCTCGAACAGCGACATCGCGATGTTGAGTGCGGTCTGGCCGCCGAGGGTCGGCAGCAGCGCGTCGGGGCGCTCCTTTTCGATGATCTTGGTCACCGGGCCGGGCAGCAGCGGCTCGATGTAGGTGCGGGTGGCGAACTCCGGGTCGGTCATGATCGTCGCCGGGTTCGAGTTGACGAGCACGACTTCGTAGCCCTCCTCCAGCAGCACCTTGCAGGCCTGGACGCCGGAGTAGTCGAACTCCGCCGCCTGGCCGATCACGATCGGCCCCGAGCCGATCAGGAGGATCTTCCGGATGTCCTCGCGTTTAGGCACTCGCCACCTCCCGCGCCCCTGCCAGGCGCCTCTCCAGGTTTTCCCGCACCGCGGGCCACTCGTCGTCGACGATCGAGTGGTAAGCCGAGTCGCGAGTGCCGGTGATCGGCATCAGCATGTGCTTGCGGTGGATGCCCTCGAACTTGGCCGGCAGCGCTTCCATCGCCCCGCGTGAGCGCTCGTTGCGGGCGTCGGTCTTCAGCTCGACCCGCATGCAGCCGAGCACCTCGAAGGCGAAGCCGAGCATCAGCAGCTTCGCCTCGACGTTGGCACCGGTGCGCCAGGCCGAGGGAGTCAGCCAGGTGTTGCCGATCTCGACTCCGTCGTGGAGCGGGCGCGGGGCGAGGTAGGACGAGCTGCCGAGCGGGTCGCCGTCGGCGCTCAGGGTGACGAAGCCGTGCTCATCGCCCATCTTGCGGGCGAGGAGGCGGCCGTCGAACCACTGGTCGAAGCCCTCCTCGGTCTCGGTGACGCGCCGGTCTATCCACTGCCAGATCTCCGAGTGAATGGCAACCGAGCGCAGCCGCTCGCGGTGGGCCTCGGTCAACGGCTCGAGGCGCACCAGGCTGCCCTCGAGCAGGCGATCCGGCGGCGGCCAGTTCACGCGGCCAGCTCCAGGAAGCGGTCGAAGAGATGGCGGGCGTCGCGCGGGCCGGGGCCGGCCTCGGGGTGGTACTGCACGGTGGCGCCGGCGACGTCGCGCAGGATCAGGCCCTCGACCGTGCGGTCGTAGAGGTTCAGCTGCGAGAGCTCGGCGACGCCGAAGTCGGTGTCCCAGCGGACCGGCTCGTCACCCTCGATCCTTGGCTCGCCGCCGGGGCCGACGACGGCGAAGCCGTGGTTTTGGGAGGTGATGTCGATGCGGCCGGTCTCGAGGTCCTTGACCGGGTGGTTGGCGCCGCGATGGCCGAAGGGCAGCTTGTAGGTCCGCAGGCCGACGGCGCGGCAGAGCAGCTGGTGGCCGAGGCAGATGCCGAAGACCGGCTTCTGTCCGATCACGCCGCGGACCGTGTCGACGACGTAGTCGAGGGCGGCGGGGTCGCCGGGGCCGTTGGCGAGGAAGACGACGTCGGGCTCCTCGGCGAGGACTTCCTCGGTGCTGCTGGTGCAGGGCAGGAGCGTCAGCCTGGCGCCGTGCTCGCGCAGCTGGCGGACGATGCTGAGCTTGACCCCAGTGTCGATCCCGACCACGTGCGGGCCCTCGCCCTCGAAGCGGACCGGCTCGGCCGGGGTGACGGTGCGGGCGAGGTCGGCGCCGGTCATCGAGGGCTCGGCGGCGATGTGCTCGCGCGCCTCGGCTTCGGGCATGGCGGCCGGGAAGATCCCGCCGCGCATCGCCCCCTGGTCGCGCAGGTGGCGGACCAGAGCGCGGGTGTCGATGCCGCTGAGCGCCGGGACGCCGCAGTCGCCGAGCCAGTCGAGCCAGCCCCCCTCGGCGGTCGACACGTCTTCGCGGTTCTTGGCGTCGCGCATGACGACGCCGCGGGCCTGGACGCGGTCGGACTCCATCGCCCGCTCCGAGACGCCGTAGTTGCCGATCAGCGGGTAGGTGAAGACGATGATCTGGCCGGCGTAGCTGGGATCGGTGACCGCCTCCTGGTAGCCGGTCATCGCGGTGTTGAAGACGACCTCGCCGGTGACGGCGCCGTCGTGCCCGCAGGCGAGCCCGTCGAGCCGGGTCCCGTCCTCGAGCAGCAGATAGGCACTCATTCGCCTGTTCCTTTCCGTCGTATAGCAGGCATAAGGAACAGCTGAATGCGACTCCTGGCGAGGCGCCCCGCCAGTGGGGTCGTTGCGGCGCTCACGCCGCAACTCCGAGGCTGAATGACCGCAGGCGGTAGGCGACCTGGCCGGCGGCGACGGTCATCAGGACGCGGCCGGTTAGGGTGCGCCCGGCGCACCAGGCATTGGCGGAGCGGCTCTCGTAGCCGTCCTCCCCCACCGTCCACTCGGCGCCGAGGTCGCAGAGGACGACGTTGGCCTCCGAGCCCGGCGCCAGGGTCGGCCGCGGCAGGTCGAAGGGCTCGGCACCGCCCGCCATCCGCTCGACCAGGAGGTCGAGGCCGATGACCCCCGGCAGGACGAGCTCGGTATGGAGCGCCGCGAACGCGGTCTCGAGGCCGGTGACGCCGAACGCCGCCTGCTCGAAGGGGACGTCCTTTTCCTCCGGCTGGTGCGGCGCGTGGTCGGTGGCGATGCACTCGATCGCGCCGTCGCGCAGCCCCTCGATCAGCGCCTGGCGGTCGCGCTCCTCGCGGACCGGCGGGTTCATCTTGAAGCGGTGCGGGTCGAGGCTGCGGACCTCCTCGTCGGTGAGGCAGAGGTGGTGCGGGCTGGCCTCGGCGCTGATCTGGACCCCGGCGGCCCTGGCGGCGCGGACGATCTCGACCGACTCGGCGGCGGAGAGGTGCTGGACGTGGATGCGCGCCTTCTCGTAGGCGGCAAGGGCGGCGTCGCGGGCGACCATCGTCGACTCCGAGACCGAGGGGATGCCGCCGATTCCGAGCGCGGCAGAGACAGGCCCCTCGTGCATCGCTCCCCCCGTCGAGAGCCGCGGGTCCTCCTCGTGGAGAGCGATGTTGCCGCCGCAGAGACGCTGGTACTGCAGGGCCAGGCGCATCACCCCGGCATCCGTGATCGGCAGGCCGTCGTCGGAGAAGCCGACCGCACCGGCTTCGCGCAGCTCGACCATCTCGGCCAGCTCGGCTCCCTCCATGCCCTTGGTCACCGTGGCGAGGAAGCCGACCGGCACCGAGGCGCTCTCGCGCGCCTGCTCGCGCAGAGCGGAGACGTCGGCCGCGGTCGAAACCGGCGGCTCGGTGTTGGCCATCGCCAGGATTCCGCAGTAGCCCCCGGCCGCGGCCGCGCGGGTGCCGGTCTCGACGTCCTCCTTGTGCTCGTGGCCGGGGGTGCGGAGGTGGACGTGGGGGTCGAAGAAAGCGGGGAAGGCATGCAGCCCCTCGGCCTCGATCACCTCGGCGCCGTCGGTCTCGGCCTCGCCGGGCGAAGCGAGCGCGGCAATCTCGCCGTCGCGGACGAGGACGTCGTGGACCGCGTCGATGCCGGCGACCGGATCGAGCACGGTCGCCCGGCGCAGGACCAGGTGCGCCTCCTCACCGGCGCGGACGTCGAGCTGGTCGCGCAGGCTCCTCGCCGGCGTCTCAGGCGCGCTCATGCCGGGGTTCCGATCGGGGTGGGGGCGCTGCCTTCGCCCTCGGCGGCAGGGGTCGAGGCGTCGCCGCCGGCGAGCAGCTCGTAGAGGATCGCCATCCGCACGACCAGGCCGGCCGCGACCTGCTCGGCGATCAGCGACTGCGGCGAGTCGATCGCCTCGCCGGAGAGCTCGACGCCGCGGTTGACCGGACCGGGGTGCATCAGCAGCTGGCGGGGATTGAGGCGCCGCGTGCCGATCTGGAAGGCAGCGGCGTACTCGCGCAGCGAGGGGACGAAGCTCTCGCCCATCCGCTCCTTCTGCATCCGCAGCGCGTAGACGACGTCGGCCTGCTCGAGTCCGTCGAGGCTGTAGTAGACCTCACAGCCGAGCTCCTCGATCCCGCGCGGGATCAGCGTCGGCGGTCCGCAGACGGTGACCTCGGCGCCCATGCGGGCGAAGGCGATCAGGTTGGAGCGGGCGACGCGGCTGTGGAGGACGTCGCCGACGATCGCCACGTGGAGGCCGTCCAGCCGGCCGAGGTGCTCGCGCATCGTGAAGAGGTCGAGCAGCGCCTGGGTCGGGTGCTGGCGCTTGCCGTCGCCCGCGTTGACCACGTGGGCGGCCGTGTGCCGCGCGACGACCTCGGGCGCGCCCGCGTGCGGGTGGCGGACGACGATCGCGTCCGGCTCGTACGCAGAGATCGTCAGCACGGTGTCCTTGAGCGACTCGCCCTTGTCGACGGACGAGCCGGCGGCGCGGATCGTCGTCACGCCGGCGCCGAGCCTCCTCGCCGCGAGCTCGAAGCTGGACGACGTGCGGGTCGAGCTCTCGTAGAAGAGGTTGACGACGGTGCGGCCGCGAAGCGAGTCGGGAGCCTCGCCGCCGGCGAACACGTCGGCGGTGGCGAGCAGGCGGTCGACGTCCGCGGGCGCCAGGTCGGCGACCGAGATCAGGTGGCGGAGCGCGTTCACGGCCGCGCCTCCCCGCCCGTCGCGGGCAGCAGCAGGACGCGATCGGCGCCGTCCGTCTCGACCAGCTCGACCTGCACGCGCTCGTCGGGCGCGGTCGGCAGGTTCTTGCCGACGTAGTCGGGCCGGATCGGGAGCTCCCGGTGACCGCGGTCGGCGAGGACCGCCAGCTGGATCCGCGCCGGCCGGCCGTGCTCGAGCAGCGCGTCCATCGCGGCCCGGACCGTGCGGCCCGTGTAGAGGACGTCGTCGACGAGGATGCACGTGCGCCCGTCGACGCGGAAGTCGAGCTCCGTCGCGTGCAGGACGGCGTGCCGGCGGCGGGGGCCGTCGTCGCGGTGATGGGTGATGTCGAGCGCGCCGAGGTCGAGCTCCACCCCGCTCCGTTCCCGGACGAGCGCGCGGAGGCGGCGGGCGAGCGGGAGGCCGCGCGTGTGGATGCCGACGAGCGCGACGTTCTCGAGGTCGGCGTTCCGCTCGATCACCTCGTGCGCGATGCGGGAGAGGCTGCGACCGACTGCCTCGGCGTCGAGCAGCTGCGCCGGCCGACTGGGGACGTGCGTGGTCATCTGGCTCCTTTCCGGCCTCGCTGGACCGGGTTAAAGGGTCGGCGCGCATCCTAACCGCCCGGGCGGACAGGCCTCGCGGCTCATGCTTGGCATCCTTCGGCGGTGCCCAGCCTGACCCCGCGACGCGCCGGGGGCCTGGTCGCCTTGCTGGTCGTCGTCTCGGCTGCCCTCCGCTTCGCCGCGGCGCGCCCGGTCGCAGTGCCGTGGATCGCGCCGGACGAGCCCGTCTACGCCCTGCTCGGCCGGTCGCTGTGGCAGGACGGCTCGCTTCGGCTCCTGGACGGCCCGACGACCTACTACTCGCTCGTCTACCCGCTTCTCGTCGGCCCGCCGCTACTGGTTCACGATCTCGCGCTCGGGATCGGGCTCCTCCAGTTCGTGCAGGCGCTGCTGATGTCGGCGACCGCCGCGCTCGTGTACGTCTGGGCCGCGCCGGCGGCCGGGCGCCGGTGGGCGCTCGTCGCCGCGACGCTCTCGGTCGCGATCCCGGGCCTCGCCTACGCGGGGCTCGTGATGACCGAGGCGGCCGCGTACCCGGCCGTCACGCTCGCCCTGCTCGCGCTCGCCCGCGTCCTCGCGCGGCCGACGCTCGCCGGTCAGGCCCTCCTCGCGGCCGCCTGCGTCCTCGCGTGCTCGGTGCGGCTGCAGGCCGTCGTGCTCGTGCCGACGGTGCTCGCGGCCGGTCTGCTGACG
>DASSOC010000077.1:0-1322 GCA_035700965.1 Solirubrobacterales bacterium | reverse complement strand
TTGAACCGCCCCGGGTTTACAGGAGGCTCCCACCTGTGAGAGGTTGTGAGCATGAGCGACATCAAACACAAGCGGCCCCGGTATCCGGCAGAAGTCCGGGAGCGCGGCGTGCGCCTGGTCCAGGAGCAAACCGCGCAGCACCCGTCCCAATGGGCGACGATCACCGCCATTGCGTCCAAGCTGGGGTGCACGAAGGAGACGCTACGGCGCTGGATCCGGGAGGCCGAAGTCGACGCGGGCACGCGGCCGGGCACACCGAGCGAGGAGCGGGCCCGGCTCGCCACGTTGGAACGCGAGAATCGGGAGCTGAAGCGCACGAATGAAATCCTGCGCAAGGCCTCGGCGTTTTTCGCGGCGGCGGAGCTCGACCGCCATACGCGCTGATGTACACGTTCATTGACCAAGAGCGAGTCCACTACGGAGTCGAGCCGATCTGCCGCGTCTTGGCGATCGCCCCGTCGGGGTACTATGTGCACCGGGCCCGCCAGGCGGATCCGAGTCGCCGGCCCGTGCGCGCGCAACGGGACGACACGCTGCGCGCGGCGGTGCGGCGCGTGTGGGAGCCGCACCGGCGCGTGTACGGCGTGCGGAAAGTCTGGCGGCAGCTCCGGCGGGAGGGGGTAGGCGTGGCCCGCTGCACCGTCGCGCGGCTCATGGCCGCGGAGGGCCTCGTCGGCGTGGTCCGGGGACGCCGGGTCCGCACCACCGTCGCCGAACCGGCGGCGGACCAGCCGCTCGACCTGGTGCAGCGCCAGTTCACGGCGGCGTGCCCCAATCAGCTTTGGGTGGCGGACTTCACGTATGTGGCGACCTGGCGCGGCTTCGTGTACGTGGCCTTTGTGATCGATGTGTTCTCGCGGCGGATTGTCGGCTGGCGCGCCCACACGACGCAGCGCAGTACGTTGGTCCTGGATGCGCTCGAGCAGGCGCTGCATGACCGCGCGACGGACGCTGGGCTGGTCCATCACAGCGACCGCGGCACGCCATATCTCTCGATGCGGTACACCGAGCGTCTGGCCGACGCCGGGATTGCGCCGTCGATCGGGAGCCGCGGCGACGCGTACGATAACGCCCTCGCCGAAACGGTGATTGGCTTGTACAAGACCGAGGTGATCCACCGGGACGGCCCGTGGCGCGGCTTCGAGGACGTGGAGTACGCGACGCTGGAATGGGTGGCCTGGTTCAACACGCAACGCCTGCTGGAACCGCTTGGGTATCTTCCCCCCGCGGAGTACGAGGAGCAGTATTACCATCCCAACACCGCCGTGACGCCGGTCGAAGCACTCAACTAACCGAGTCTCCACAAAACCCGGTACGGTTCA
>DASSOC010000076.1:0-19002 GCA_035700965.1 Solirubrobacterales bacterium | reverse complement strand
GTCATCTGGTGTGTTCTCGGCTCTCTATCCGGGCCCGCGTATCGCGCGGTTTACGGCGTGTTAAGGAGTCCTTTACTTTACTTTTAGCGGGTTACTTACCCGACGTAAGTTATAGCGCGGAGCGCGCCGAATCGCAACTCCTTCGCACCTGAATACGTAGTTCTCGGCCTGACCGGTTCACGCGCCGAACCGCCGATATGGTTCGGCCTCCTCGCGGGCTTGGCCCGCAGCGTCACGACACCCGGAGGATCGAGATGGCCGACAGCCCCAACGCCGTGCGTACCGAGACCGCCGACGACGTGGCGAAGGTGGTCAAGGACCGCGACGTCCGCTTCATCCGATTGTGGTTCACCGACGTCCTCGGTCAGCTGAAGAGCTTCTCGATCAACGCCGCCGAGCTGGAGGACGCCTTCGACGGGGGAATGGGCTTCGACGGTTCCTCGATCACCGGCTTCAACCCGATCGAGGAGTCGGACATGATCGCCATGCCCGACCCCTCGACCTTCGCGGTGATTCCCTGGCGGCCGGAGGAAGAGAACGCCGTCGCCCGCATGTTCTGCGACATCAAGGTGCCCGGCGGCGAGCCCTACGAGGGCGATCCGCGCTGGATCCTGCGGCGCGCCCTGAAAAGGGCCGAGGAGCTCGGCTTCGACGCCTACAACGTCGGGCCCGAGCTGGAGTACTTCTACTTCCGCTCGGCCAAGCCCGAGAACGGGGTGCCCGAGGTGCTCGACGAGGGCGGCTACTTCGACCTGACCACGCTCGACGCCGGCTCCGACGTCCGCCGCGAGACGGTGCTGGCGCTGGAGAAGATGGGCATCCACGTCGAGTACACCCATCACGAGGTCGGCCCCTCCCAGCACGAGGTCGACATGCGCTACAAGAACGCGCTGGCGATGGCCGACGACTGCATGACCTACCGCATCGTCGTCAAGGAGTACGCGATGAAGTACGGCTGGCACGCGACCTTCATGCCGAAGCCGCTGTTCGGCGAGAACGGCTCCGGGATGCACGTCCACCAGTCGCTCAGCCGCGACGGGGGGAACGCCTTCTACGACGCCGAGGACGCCTATTACCTCTCGCCGGTGGCGAAGAGCTTCATCGCCGGCCAGCTCAAGCACGCGCGCGAGATCGCGCCGCTCTTCGCCCAGTGGGTCAACTCCTACAAGCGCCTGGTGCCCGGCTACGAGGCGCCGGTCTACCTCGCCTGGTCGCGCCGCAACCGCTCGGCGCTGATCCGGGTGCCGCTCTACCACCCCGGCAAGGAGTCGGCGACCCGGGCCGAGCTGCGCTGCCCCGACCCCGCCGCCAACCCCTACCTCTGCTTCGCCGGGATGCTGCAGGCGGGGCTGGAAGGGGTCGAGAAGGGCTACGAGCTGCCCGAGCCGATGGAGCAGAACCTCTACCACCTCTCCCAGGAGGAGCTCGCCCACCAGGGGATCGAGCAGCTGCCGGCGACGCTGGGCGAGGCGATCGAGATCGCCGCCGAGTCGGAGCTGGTCCTGCGCACGCTCGGCGAGCACACCTTCCGGCGGTTCGTTGAGATCAAGCGGCAGGAATGGGACGACTACCGGGTCCAGGTCACGCCGTACGAGATCGAGAACTTCCTGCCGATTCTCTAGGGGTTGGGTCCGGGAGGGGGTGCCCCTCTCCGGACACCGCTCGCCTATGGCTCGCGGTTGAGTGTCCTGAGAGGGGCACCCCCTCCCGGACTGCTCGATCGGGGGATCGTCAGGGGGTCGGCGTTGGAGCGGGAGCGGGCTCCGGGTCGTCCCTGTGGGAGAGGGATGAGGGCCACCAGAACTTGTTGCCGGCGGTGAGGGCGATTGCGGGGACGAGGATGCTGCGGACGAGGAAGGTGTCGAGGAGCACGCCGAAGGCGACGACGAAGCCGAGCTCGGTGAGGAAGGTGAGGGGGAGGACGGCGAGGACGGCGAAGGTGCCGGCGAGGACGATCCCGGCGCTGGTGATGACGCCGCCGGTGACCGCCAGCGAGCGCAGCATTCCCTCTTCGGAGCCGTGCTTTTCGGCCTCCTCGCGGGCGCGGGCGACGAGGAAGATGTTGTAGTCGACGCCGAGGGCGACGAGGAAGACGAAGGCGAAGAGCGGCAGCGAGGGGTCCGAGCCCGGGAAGCCGAAGACGACCTGGAAGAAGAAGTAGCCGATGCCGAGGGCCGCCAGGAAGCTGAGGATCACCGTCCCGATCAGGATCAGCGGCGCCGCCACCGCGCGGAGCAGCAGCATCAGGATCGCGAAGACGACGAGCAGGATCAGCGGCGGGATCGCCGTCGAGTCCCAGCCGGCGGCGTCGCGGACGTCGAATTCGACCGCCGAGGGGCCGCCGACGAGGACGTCGGGATCGACCCCGTGGGCCGCTTCGCGGATCGGTTCGACCAGGTCGAAGGCCTCGGTGGAGTAGGGGTTCGGCATCAGGGTTGCCTGGATCAGCGTGCCCGGCGGCCCGTGGGCGACGGGCCCGGAGACCTCGTCGACGCCCTGGACGCCCTCGACCGCACGCTTGACCGCCGCCACCTGGCCGCCCGGCGGCACGACCACGTCGGTGAGCGCGGTGGTCCCGGAAGGGAAGCTCTTGTCGAGCAGCTTCTGCCCTTCGACCGATTCGACTTCGGTCCGGTAGCTGTCTTCGCTGGTCAGGTCGGTGGAGAAGAAGGCGAAGCCGCAGCAGCAGACGAGCAGGATCGCGATCGCGCCGACCATCACCCGCTGCGGGCCGCGGGCGATCCGGCGTCCGAGCCGCGCCCAGACGCCGTGGGTCGCGTCGGCGGCGTGCTCGAGGCGGTGGCGGCGGATCTCGTAGGGCCGGAAGACGTGGCGGCCGAGCGGGGCGAGGAGGAAGGCGACGCGCCTGCGGCTCAGCACCCGCCCGACCCAGTTGAGCAGCAGCAGCGCCAGGACCAGGCCCGCGGCCGGCGGGAAGACGGCGAGCAGGACCAGCAGCGGGATCAGGATCGCCAGGCAGGCGAGGACGACCCATCCCAGCGCCGCCGCCCCGGAAGCCTCGATCACGTGGCGGCGCCCCCAGGGCGAGACTTCCTCCGCCCGCGGCGCGGTCTCCTCGGTGTGCGGGACGAACGGCCAGAAGGCGCGGCGGCCGAAGATCGTCAGCAGCGCCGGCAGCAGGGTCAGCATCGAGAGCGCGGCGCAGGCGATCCCGATCGCGGCGATCGGGCCGAGGCCGGAGGTGCCGTTGACCTTGGCGATCAGCAGGCAGAGCAGGGCGGCGATCACGGTCGCCGCCGAGGCGAAGATCGTCGGCCCGGCCGAGCGCAGCGCCGTCTGCATCGCCTCGTGCTTGTCGGCGCTGCGATGGAGCTCCTCGCGGTAGCGGGAGACCAGCAGCAGCGCGTAGTCGGTGCCGGCGCCGAGGACGAGCACCGACATGATCGAGCTCGACTGGCCGTTCACGGTCGCGCCCAGCTCGGAGACGCCGTAGCCGATCGAGCGGGAGAGCGTCTCGGCGAAGAGCACCGCCGCCAGCGGGATGAGGAAGAACATCGGCGAGCGGTAGATGACGATCAGGAGGAAGACCACCAGGCTGACTGCGGCCAGCAGCAGGGTGCCGTTGATCCCTTCGAAGACTTCGATCGCGTCGGTGGAGAACCCGGCGCCGCCGGTGATCTTCGCCTGCAGCCCGTCCTTGCCGTCGCTGATCTGTTCGCGCCAGTACTTGACCGGGTCGGACAGGCGTTCGCCCTCGCCCTCGGCGTTGATGTAGGCGCTGACGATCGCCGCCCTGCCGTCGGCTGAGCAGATCGGGCCGACGAAGGGTTCGTAGCCCTTGGGCTGGCCGGGAATCGGGCCGGGGGCGCCGCAGCCGGCGGCCCGGTCGTGCGCGGCGGCGGCCCGTTCGCTATTGCCGCCGCCTTTGCCGCCGGCAAGCGCAGTCGCACCGTCGGGGATCACCCCGGGGAACCGCCGCTGGGTCATCCGCCGGACGTCGGCTTCGATCGTCCGGTAATCGGCGGGGGTGAGGCCGGACTCGCGGCGGTAGATGATCACCGCCGGGGCGATTTCGCCCTTCTGCAGCGCTTCGGTTGCTTCCAGCGCCTTGGTCGATTCGGCGCTTTCAGGCAGGTAGGAGGTCGCCTCGTTGTTTTCGGCGTCTGCGAAGCGGCCGGGCAGGTCGGCCGGGCCGGCGGCGATGAGGATCGCCACGAGCCAGACCGCGAAGACGATCCACTTCGCCCGGCGACCGGCGGCGAAGGTGAAGGACGAGCCGCGCACGGCTTCCATCCATATCAGAACCGGTCGAGTCTCCTCGGCGGGCTCCTAGAGAAGCTTCTCCAGCTCGCCGGGGTCGGTCACCGGCAGCTTGCAGGCGAAGTTCTCGCAGACGTAGGCGGCGGGGCGGCCGTCGAGGGCGCTGCGGCCGGCGAGCAGGGGCGGCTGGTCGCTGCCCTCCGGCCCGGCGGCGAGGACGAGCCGGGGGCGCGGACGCTCGCGCACCACCGCGGCCAGCTCGCCGAGGTCCTCGCCGACGAGGGCCACCTCGCGGCTGGGCGAGAGGAAGAAGTCCAGCGCCCGCAGCAGGTGCGCGAAGGCGTCGGGGTGTTCGACCGCCGGTTTGCCGAAGAGGGCGAAGACGCCTTCGGCGGCCTCGGCGTAGCGGCGCTCGCCGGTCAGGCCGGCGAGGCGGAGCAGGCCCAGGGCCGCGGCGCTGTTGCCCGAGGGAATCGGGTGGTCGCCGACCTCCTTGCGGCGGGCGATCAGCTCCTCGTGGTCGGCGGAGGTCGAGTAGAAGCCGCCGCGCTCGGGGTCGCCGAAGCGCTCGATCGTCGCGTCCGCCAGCGCCTGCGCCGCGGTGAACCAGCGGGTCTCGAAGGTCGCTTCGTAGAGAGCCAGCAAGGCCTCGATCAGGAAGGCGTGGTCCTCGAGATAGGCGTTGAGGTGGGCGCGGCCGTCCTTGTAGGTGCGCAGCAGGTTGCCGGCCTCGTCGCTCAGCCGGTCGAGCAGGAACTCGGCGCAGGCGCGGGCGGCGTCGAGGTAGTCCTCCCGCCCGAGCACCGCCCCGGCGTCCGCCAGCGCCGCGATCGCCAGCGCGTTCCAGGAGGTCAGCCGCTTGTCGTCGAGCCCCGGGCGCACCCGCTGCGAGCGCGCCGCCAGCAGCGCCGCTCGCATCTCCTCCAGCCCCTCCGGCTCCGCCGCCTCCGCGCCCCCGGCCAGATGAAGCACGTTCGCCCCCTCGAAGTTCCCACCCTCGCTGACCCCGTAGAACTGCATCAGCTTCTCCGCCTGCTGGGAGTTGAAGTTGATGCAGCTCGGGTCGGCGGGGCGTTCCAGGGCTGCGCGGATCTGAGCCGGGGTCCAGACGTAGAACTTGCCCTCCTCGCCCTCGGAGTCGGCGTCGAGGGCGGAGTAGAAGCCGCCCTCGGGGCCGCGCATCTCGCGCAGCATCCAGTCGAGGGTCGCTTCGCAGACGCGGCGGTAGCGCTCGTGCCCGAACGCCTGGGCGCCGTGCAGGTAGATCCACGCCAGCAGGGCGTTGTCGTAGAGCATCTTCTCGAAGTGGGGGACGAGCCAGACCGCGTCGACCGAGTAGCGGGAGAAGCCACCGCCGAGCTGGTCGTAGATGCCGCCGGCCATCATCCTGTCGAGGGTCAGCTCGACGATCTCGTTCTCGCCGCGGGTCAGCAGCAGCTCCAGCGAGGAGGCGGGCGGGAACTTCGGCGCCCCGCCGAAGCCGCCGTTGCGGCGGTCCGCCGCGCCGAGCAGCCGCTGCACCGCCCCCTCGAGCTCGGCCGGGCCCGGCAGGTCGGCGCGGGGCTCGACTTCGCCCAGCGCCCCCAGTCGCGCCCGCGTCCCCGGCGCCCGCTCACGGATCTCCTCGCGCTGGGTCTCGAAGGCGTGGACGACCGCTTCCATCACCGTCCGGAAGCTCGGCATTCCGCGGCTCTCGTCGGGCGGGAAGTAGGTGCCGCCGTAGAACGGGACCCCGTCGGGGTCGAGGAACACGGTCATCGGCCAGCCGCCGTGGCCGGTCATCCCTTGCACCGCCTCCGTGTAGATCGCGTCGACGTCAGGGCGCTCCTCGCGGTCGACCTTGATGCAGACGAAGTGCTCGTTCATGTAAGCGGCGGTCTCGGGGTCCTCGAAGGACTCGCGCTCCATCACGTGGCACCAGTGGCAGGCCGAGTAGCCGACCGAGAGCAGAATCGGCAGGTCCTGCTCGCGCGCCCGCCCCAGCGCCTCCGGCCCCCACGGGTACCAGTCGACCGGGTTGTCCCGGTGCTGCAGCAGGTAGGGGCTGGTCTCCTGTGCGAGGCGGTTCGGCATCCCCCTGAACCTACCCGGGCTCGTGCAAGTCAAGTATTCGGCCGCCGGGGTAGGTGAAATTCAGGGGCCGCAGACTGATTTCTTCGCTGATGAGCGCCGCTCTCACGGGTAACCGAATACCTTCATCTTGATGGATGACCCAGGCAGAAGCCGAAAGGCCGATCCGGCGGTGGAGGCGGCCCTGACGAAATTGGCGCCCGGGGACCGGGCAGCGGTCCAGGACGCCCTCGATCGGGCCGAGCGGACCGAGGCCGAACTGCGCTTCCTCGCCGACCACGACTCGCTGACCGGGCTGCTGAACCGGCGCCGGTTCCGCGCCGAGCTCGACCAGTACGTCTCCTTCAGCGCCCGCTACGGCGGCCGCGGCGCGGTGATGGTGATCGACATCGACGGGCTCAAGGAGGTCAACGACAAGCTCGGGCACGCGGCCGGCGATCGGCTGATCCGCCGGGTTGCCGAGATCCTCAGCGAGCGCGTGCGCGCCACCGACATCGTCGCCCGTCTCTCCGGCGACGAGTTCGCGGTGCTGATGCCGCAGACCGACACCGCCGGCGCGCTGCAGCTGGGTGAGGACCTGCGGGCGCAGGTGGCGGAGGGATTCGCGCTGGCTGCCGAGGTTGCTCCCGCCTCGATCAGCGTCGGGATCACGATGTTCGGCGGCCACGGCGGCGCCGGCTCCGAAGCGGTGCTGCTGGCGGCCGACCAGGCGATGTACCAGGCCAAGGAAGACGGCCGCAACCGGATCGTGCTTTTCCACGCGCCCGGCGAGAAGGGGGACGGGCCGCGGCGGGCGCAGACGACCAGCGCCCGGATCCGCGACGCCCTCACCCAGGACCGCCTGCGATTGGCCACGCAGCCGATCCGCAGCCTTGCCTCCGGCGGGATCGAGCGCTACGAGCTGCTGCTGCGGATGACCGGCGAGAACGGCGAGCTGCTGCCCGCCGCCTCGTTCATCGAGGTCGCCGAGCGCTCCGGCATGGTCCAGGAGCTCGACCGCTGGGTGGTGGGGCGGGCGTTGGAGCTGATGGCCGAACGCGAGCGCGCCGGCGACCCGGTCTCGCTCCACATGAACCTTTCCGGCGCCTCCCTGACCGACCTCTCGGTGCTCGAATTCATCGAACGGCGGCTCGACGAAGGCGAAGCCGACCCGGGCCGCTGCACCTTCGAGATCACGCAGACGGCGCGGGTCGAGGACTACGACACCGCCGGCGCCTTCGCCGACCGGCTGACCGAGTTCGGCTGCGAAGTGGCGATCGACGACTACGGCGCCGGCTTCGGCCCCTTCGCCTACCTGAAGAAGGTGCCCTTCGACGTGATCAAGATCGACGGCACCTTCGTCCGCGAGCTGGCCCGCAACGATGCCGACCAGCTGGTCGTGAAGGCGATCGTCGAGATCGCCCGCGGTCTCGGCAAGCGCACGATCGCCGAGTTCGTCGAGGACGAGGACACGACCCGGATCCTGCGCGGGTTCGGCGTCGACATGGGCCAGGGCTACCACCTGGGCAGGCCGGTTGACGCGGCCGAGGAGCTGGCCGCCGAGCCCGCCTGAGCCGCGGCGGCGTCAGCCGGCGCGCAGCTGGGCCCGCTTGATCTTGCCGCTGCTGGTCTTCGGCAGCTCGTCGGCGAACTCGACGATGCGCGGGAACTTGTAGGGGGCGGTCTCGCGTTTGCAGTGCTCCTGCAGCTCGCGCGCCAGCGCCGCGTCGCCGCCGCCGTCCCGGAGGACGACGATCGCCCGGACGACGGCGCCGCGCTCGGGATCCGGGGCGGCGACCGCGGCGGCCTCGACCACGGCCGGGTGCGCGAGCAGGGCGGCCTCGACCTCGGAGGGGCCGATCCGGTAGCCGGAGGAGAGGATGATGTCGTCGCCGCGGCCCTCGAAGTAGAGGTAGCCCTCCTCGTCTTCGCGAACCAGGTCCCCCGTCTGCCACCACTCGGCCGCGAAGCGCTCGCCGTCGAGGTAGCGGGAAAAGAAGGTGGGGGAGGAGGCGGCGCGGAGCTGCAGTTCGCCGGAGCCGGAGCCGTCGGCCTCCTCGCTGGGAACGATGCGTACCTCCATGCCCGGCAGCGGTTTGCCCATCGACCCCTGCCGCACGGGCTCGCCCACCTGGTTGGCGGTGACGTGACCGGTCTCGGTCTGGCCATAGCCGTCGGCCGGCTCGAGGCTGGTCGCCTCGCGGAAGGCGGCGATCGTCTCCGGGTCGAGCGGCTCGCCGGCGGAGACCATCCGCCGCAGCGCCGGCAGCGGCCGCAATCGGGTGCGGCGGGCCAGGATCCGGTACTCGGTCGGCGCCTGGCAGAGGACGTTGACCCCGAGCGCCTCGGCGAGGTCGAGCCGCTCGGCCGGGTCGAAGCGGCCGTCGTGGATCACCGCGGCGGCGCCGGTGAGCCAGGGGGCGAGGAAGACGTTGCGGGCTGACTTCGACCAGCCGGTCGCGGTCGTGCACCAGGCGAGGTCGCCCGGGCGCGAACCGAACCAGTGCTCGGCCTGGACCCGCTGGCCGAGCAGGTAGCGGTAGGCGTGGACGACGCCGCGCGGCTCCCCGGTGGTGCCGGAGGTGAAGACGATCAGCGCCGGGTCCTCGGCCTCCATCCCCTCGACCGCGGCCGGAGTCTCCTGCGGGCGGTCCTCGTCCATCACCGCGGCGAGGTCGGTCATCGTCAACAGCGGCACGCCCCCGGGCATCTCCGCCAGCAGGGATTCCTCGCCGACGCACAGCTTCGGGTTTGCGGCGGCGACCCGGTGCTGGAGGTCGTGGCGCCGCAACATCGTGTTGCAAGGCAGCGCCACCGCCCCCATCCGCCAGCAGGCGAGCAGGGAGAGCACCCACTCGATCCGGTTCCCCACCAGCGTCATCACCACGTCGCCGCGCCGCACCCCCCGGGCAGCAAACGCCCCCGAGAGCCCCGCCGAGCGAGCGATCAGCTCACCGAAGTGCCAGTCCCGCCGCTGCCCCTCCGCATCGATGGCGACGATCCCCAAACGGGACGCCGGCGAGCGCTCCATCAGATCCTCGATCAGATTCACGCCGCCAGTCTGCCGGAACCGCCGGCGACGGGCCGATCCGTCAAGTAAGGAATGCCGACGGGCCGATTTGTCTTGCGTAGAAAGACAAATCGGCCCGTCGGCGACGGCGGTGCGACATTTCGTCCCGTCGCCCCTCGCCGTGCTCCCCGGCTACCGAAGTTCGGCAGAGGTCTTTTTCAGCAGCTGGCGGGCGACGATCAGCAGCTGGATCTGTTGGGTCCCCTCGAAGATGTCGAGGATCTTCGAGTCGCGGGCCCACTTCTCCAGCAGCTCGTTCTCGCCGTAGCCGACACTGCCGCAGAGCTCGACGCAGCCGAGGGTGACGTCGACGCCGGTGCGGCCCGCCTTGGCCTTCGCCATCGAGGCCTGCAGCGAGTTCGGCTTCGAGTTATCGGCCATCCAGGCGGCCTGGAGGGTGAGCAGCCAGGCGGCCTCGTAGTCGGCCTCCATCTCCAGGAACCGCGCCGCGGCGGCGTGCTGGGAGAGAGCGGGCTTGTCGTAGTCGATCTTCACGCCGGCTTCTTTGAGGCGCTTGCGAGTCTCCTCCAGCGCCGCGCGGGTGACGCCGACGGCCATCGCGGCGACCAGCGGCCGCGTGTTGTCAAACGTTTCCATCACCCCGGCGAAGCCCTTCTCCTTCACCTCCGGGTCGCCGAGCAGCGCCTCTTTCGGCACCCGGCAGTCCTGCAGGGTGAAGTTGGCGGTGTCCGAGGCGCGGATCCCGAGCTTGTGCTCGAGCCGGTCGAGCTTCAGGCCCGGGTTGTCGCGCTCGACGATGAACGACTTGATCGCCGCCCGCCCCTTCGAGCGGTCCAGCGAGGCCCAGACGACGATCAGGTCGGCCCGGTCGCCCGAGGTGACAAAGATCTTCTCGCCGTTGAGGACGTATTCGTCGCCGTCGAGCTCGGCGGTGGCGCGGATCGCGGCCGAGTCCGAGCCGGCTTCCGGCTCGGTGATCGCCATCGCCGCCCACTTGCCGCCGTACTTCTTCAATTGCTCCTCGGTCGCGACCGAGGCGATCGCCGAGTTGCCGAGGCCCTGGCGCGGCATCGAGAGCAGCAGGCCGACGTCGCCCCAGCAGAGCTCGATGATGCCGAGCACGGTAGAGAGGTTGGAGCCGTTGCGGTTCTCGCCGTCGGCGCCTTTCTCGCGGCGCACGCCGGCGGCGCCGGCGCCGCCGATGTCGGAGCCCTCGTTCATCCCGTCGATCAGCGAGGCGAGCATGTCGAGCTCTTTCGGGTAGGTGTGCTCGGCCTCGTCGTATTTGCGCGAGATCGGGCGGAACACCTCAGTGGCGACCTGGTTGGCCTGGTTCGCCAGCGGCTTGAACTTCTTCGGTATCTCGAGGTTGATCGTCATGGTTCTTCCTTCGCTCGTCTTAGGCGTGTCGATTTGCTCTCGGTATGCGAGAGGAAGTCGTCACTAGACGAGCAGGGCGCCCTCCATCACGCCCGCAGCTCGCAGGTCTCGGTACCAGCGCTCGACCGGGTGCTCCTTGACGAAGCCGTGGCCGCCGAGCAGCTGGACGCCGTCGGAGCCGATCTTCATCCCCTTCTGGGAGCAGAGCCGTTTGGCCAGAGCCGCCTCGCGGGCGAAGCTCTTGCCGTGGTCGGCGCGGCTCGCCGCCCGGTAGGTCGCCAGCCGCATCCCGTTCTGCTCGATGCCGATGTCGGAGACCGCGAAGGCGACGCCCTGCCGGTTGGAGATCGGTTCGCCGAACGCCTGGCGGTCGTTGACGTAGGGGATCACGTAGTCGAGGACGGCCTGAGCGGTGCCGGTCGCGAGCGCGCACCAGGCGATCCGCGAGCGGTTGACGCAGGCGGCGTAGTCCCTGGCCTTCGCCTCGCCCTCGCCGAGCAGGGCGCTCGCCGGGAGCTTCACCTTGTCGATCAGGAGGCGGCCGGTGGCGGCGGGGCGCAGCCCCATCGCCGGCTCGTCCTCGACCGCGAGGCCTTTGGCCCCGGACTCGACCACGAACAGCGCCGGGCCGATGCCCTCGGCGTCGGCGGCGACGACGAAGAGCTCGCACTCCTTGGCGCGGGCGACCAGCGACTTCACGCCCGTCAACACCCACTCGTCGCCTTTGCGTTTCGCCTTCGTCTCCAGCGCGAAGGGATCGAAAAGCGGCCGCGGCTCGAGGATCGCCAGCGCCGCGGCGGGGACGTCCTCGCCGGTGAAGGCAGGGAGGTAGGTCGCCTCCTGCTCGGCGCTCCCCCAGAGGCCGATCGCGGTGGCGACGGCGCCGGGGGCGAGCGCGGCGTAGGCGATGCCCATGTCGCCGTGGGCGAGCGCCTCACCGATCAGGACGGCGGTTACGGCCGACTGCTCGGTCATCACGCCGCCGAGCTCCTCGGGGACGCCGAGCATGGCGACGCCGAGCTCCGTGGCCTGGTCGAGGATCTCCTTCGGCGTCTCGCGCTTCTCGTCAGCCTCGAGGGCCGCAGGGCGGATCTTTTCCTCGGCGAAGGCGCGCCCCCCTTCCTGGAACATCTGCTGCTCGTCGTCGGGCGTGAGGTCGAAGAGGCCCTTCGACCTGCCCTTCTTCTGGCGCGCCGGTTTGCCCAGCGTCTGCGTCGCCTTGAAGGCGCGGCCGGCGGCGGTCGCGCCCTTGAAGCCGTTCTTGGTGCCCTGGAAGAGGGCCTTCTCGACCTGCTTGCGGATGCGGATGCGATCGAGCAGGTCGGAGCCGGCGAGGCGGTTCAGCGCCCGCAGGCCGTAGCCCATCCCGCGCTCCGCCATCCCCTTGTTCTCGGTGGTGGTCGTCGTCACTTCGCTTTCTTCCTTCCGGTTTTGGCGGTTTTTGCACTCGATCCGGTCCCACGGACGCGGCCGTCGAGGTGCGGCGTGCCCTTCTTGGCGTCGCGGACGGCGAAGAGGATCTCCTCGCCCGTTTCCTCCTCGGCGAAGAGGACGCGCGCCGGCAGCAGGACCGGCTTGCGGAAGCGCACCTCGACCTCGAAGCTGTCGGGAAGCTCGCTCTGGAGTTGCGCCAGCGCCCGCGCCTTCGTCCACATCCCGTGCGCGATCGCCCCGGGGAAGCCGAGCGGCTTCGCGGTCAGCGAGTGCATGTGGATCGGGTTGCGGTCGCCGGAGACCGAGGCGTAGCGGCGCCCGAGGTCGCCCGGGAGCCTCCATTCGGCCCCAGCCGCAGCGTCCTGCGGAAGCGAGTCGAAGTCCCGCGGCGGCTGAGAACGCTTTTCTTTCCGCATGGCGGAGGGAACCGCGTTCTCACCCGCAGCGCCTGAGCTGCCACGCCGCAACATCGTGCTGGTGCTCTGCCAGGCGGGCTTGCCGTCGACCAGGACCTCGGTCTCGAGCGAGAAGGTCTTGCCTTTCGGGTGCGGCTGCAACTGCGTCGGCCGCACCCGGATCGTCATCTCCTCCTCGATTCCGATCGGCCGCTCATGGGCGATCGAGTTCTCGACGTGGACGAGGCCGACCGCGCCGAAGGGGAAGGAGCCGTCGCTCATCACCGCCATCTGCAGCGGGAAGGCGAGCATGTGCGGGTAGGTGGGGGGGAGGGTGTCGCGGAGGGCGAAGCCGCAGACCCTGGCGTAGGCGGCGACGTCGGCCGCCTCGGCCCTGACGCCGCCCAGCTCGAGGTCGAGCCCATCGGGAATCTCGCCGCCGCCGCCGGGAACGAAGGGCAGCAGCGAGGCGCCCGGGATCATCGGCAGCGCCGCCAGCGCGTAGAGCGGCAGGATGCTGGGGGAGCTGTCGAGGGCCCTGCTCACCGGCTCACGCTCCGAGCAGGTTCTGGCCGCAGACGCGGACCGTGTTGCCGTTGACGCCCGTCGAGGCGGGGCTGGCGAACCAGGCGATCGTCTCGGCGACGTCGACCGGCAGCCCGCCCTGCGAGAGGCTGGAGAGACGGCGGCCCGCTTCGCGGGGGCCGATCGGCATCGCCCCGGTCATCTGCGTCTCGATGAAGCCGGGGGCGACCGCGTTGATCGTCGCTTTGCGCTTCGCCAGCTTTGGCGCCATCGCTTCGACCATCCCGATCACGCCGGCCTTGGAGGCGGCGTAGTTGGTCTGGCCGCCGTTGCCGGCGATCCCCGACATCGAGGAGACGCAGACGATGCGGCCGTTGGGGCGCAGCAATTTCTTCGCCAGCAGCGTCTCGTTGATCCGCTCCTCGCTGGAGAGGTTGATCTCCATCAGCTGCGTCCAGCGCTCCTCCGGCATCTTCGCGATCGTCCGGTCTTTGGTCACGCCGGCGTTGTGGACGACGATGTCGACGCCGCCTGAGAGCTCGGCGGCGATCTTCTCCGGCGCGTCGTCGGCGGTGATGTCGACCGCGATCGAGCGGCCGCCGATCGCCTCGGTCGCGGCCTTGAGGTCGGCTTCCATCGGCGGGATGTCGAGGCCGACGACTTCGGCGCCGTCGCGGGCAAGCGTGTCGGCGATCGCGGCGCCGATCCCGCGGGAGGCGCCGGTCACCAGCGCCACCTTGCCCGCCAGCGGCTGCTCCCAGTCGATCTTCGGAGCCGGGGCGACAGCTTTGCCGAGGCGGATCACCTGGCCGGAGACGTAGGCGGATTTGGGCGAGAGGAGGAAGCGCAGCGTCGACTCCAGCTGGTCCTCCGCGCCCGGCTCGACGTAGACGAGCTGGGCGGTCGAGCCCTTGCCGCCGATCTCCTTGCCGAGCGAGCGGACGAAGCCCTCCAGCGCCCGCTGGGCGATGTGGGCCTCGACCGAGCCCGCTTCCGCGGGCGGGGTGCCGAGGACGATCGCGCGGCCGCTGCGCTGCAGGCGGGGGACGGCGGGGTAGAAGAAGCGCTGCAGCTCGACCAGCTCGGTCGAGCCGGCGATCCCGGTCGCGTCGAAGACGAGCGCCTTCGCCCTGCCCTCGGCGCCGGCCCGTTCGGCCTTGACGCTGTCGAGGATCGCGGCGAGCGGCTTGCCGAGCCGGCCTTCCGGCGCGGCGCCGGAGAGGACAGGGCCGGCGACGAGGGGCCGGCCGGGCTGGTAGCGGTCGAGCGCGACCGGCTGCGGCAGCCCAAGCTGCTTGGCGACGGTCGAGACGACCGGCGCGTTGACGAGTTGCGAGTAACGGTCGGCCATGGTTACTTGGCACCTCCCGGGGCCTCGAGGATCGCGACGACACCCTGGCCGGCGGCGGCGCAGATGCTGATCACGCCGCGGCCCTTGCCGTCTTCGCCCAGCTGCTTGGCGAGGCTGGCGACGATCCGGCCGCCGGTCGCGGCGAACGGGTGGGCGGCCGCCAGCGAGCCGCCGTTGACGTTGAGCTTCTTGCGGTCGATCTTGCCCAGCGGTTTACTGCGGCCGAGCTTCTCGGAGCAGAAGTCCTTGTCCTCCCAGGCCTTCAGCGTGCAGAGCACCTGCGCGGCGAAGGCCTCGTGGATCTCGTAGTAGTCGAAGTCCTGCAGTTTCAGCCCGGCGCGGTCGAGCATCCGCGGCATCGCGTAGGCCGGCGCCATCAGCAGGCCTTCGCGCTTGTGGACGTGGTCGACGGCGGCGGTCTGCGCCTCGGTGACGTAGGCGAGGATGGGGAGGCCCCTCTCCTTGGCCCATTCCTCGGAGGCGAGGAGGACGGCCGAGGCGCCGTCGGAGAGTGGCGTCGAGTTGGCCGCGGTCATCGTCCCCTCGGGGCCGCCGAAGACCGGCTTCAGCTTCGCCAGCTTCTCCAGGCTGGAGTCCGGGCGCAGGTTTTGGTCGCGGTCGAGCCCGATGTAGGGGGTGATCAGGTCGTCGAAGAAGCCGCGCTCGTAGGCGGCGGCGAGGTTCTTGTGGCTGCGGACCGCGAGCTCGTCCTGCTCGGAGCGGCCGATCTCCCATTCGGTCGCCATGATCGCGCAGTGATCGCCCATCGAGAGGCCGGTCCGCGGCTCCTCGTTGCGGGGGATCGCCGGGACGACGTGGCCGGGGCGGACCTTGGTCAGCTGCTTCAGCTTGCCCACGGTCGAGCGCTCGCGGTTGGCTTCCAGCAGGGTCTCGCGCAGGTCCTCGTTGAGGGCGATCGGCGCGTCGGAGGTCGTGTCGGCGCCGCAGGCGATGCCGGAGTCGATCTGCCCGAGGGCGATCTTGTTGGCGACGAGGATCGTCGTCTCCAGGCCGGTGCCGCAGGCCTGCTGGACGTCGTAGGCGGGGGTCTCGGGGGCCAGCCGCGTGCTGAGCACGCTCTCGCGGGTGAGGTCGCGGTCGCGCGAGTGCTTGAGGACGGCGCCGCCGGCGACCTCGCCGAGCGTCTCGCCCTGCAGGCCGTAGCGGTCGATCAGCCCGTCGAGGGCGGCGGTCAGCATGTCCTGGTTGCTCGCGTGCGAGTAGACGCTGTTGGAGCGAGCGAACGGGATCCGGTTGCCGCCGACGACGGCGACTTTGCGGGTCTCGGTGTTCATCGGGGTTTGGTTCCTCCTTGGGGGGACTTGGAAGTCGAAGTGGGGTTCGAGCGGTTGCGGATGCCGGGCTCGACCGTCGAGACGAGCAGCTCGGCGGCGTCCTCGGCGGAGATCGCCTCGCTGCGCAGCCACCAGCGGGCGAGCGCCTCGGCGGCGCCGAGCAAGGCGGTGGAGAGGGCCTCGACTTCGACCTTCGCCGCCTCGCGGCGGCGCTCGGGCAGCTGCGCCAGCAGGGAGGCAGAGACCAGGTCGACGATCTGGCCGCGGTAGGCGGCGACCCGGTCGAAGACCTCGCCGCCGTGGGGGAGGGTCTCGTCGAAGAGCACCGCCCAGGCGGCCCGGTCGGTGTCGAGGAAGCCGAAGAAGGCGCGGACGCCCGCCCCGAGCGCGTCGCCGGGGTTGGCGCTCTCGCCAACGGCCGCGGCGATCGTCTTGATCAGCGCGTCGCCCGCCCGCTCCATGCAGGCGATGTAGAGCCGCTCCTTGTTGCCGAAGTAGTTGTAGAGCAGGGGCTTGGTCACGCCCACCGCGGCGGCGATCTCGTCCATCGTCACCGCCGCGTAGCCGCGCTCGGCGAACAGCGCGTGCGCCGCCTTCAGCGTCTGCTCCATGCGGTCGTCCCGGGACAGCCGCGTGCGTACCGATGCATCCATCGGTGTACAGGTTACCCGAATATAAATTTATAGAAGAGTAACGTGATGCACTTCACATACGGCCGACCTCGGGCAGCGAGATTGCGCAGCCCGCTTTCGGTTCCGGGATCGCTGCCAGCCGCTCGGCCTATCGATCCCGCCGGGGAAAGAGGTATTGCGTGATTACGAGAGCAACCCCGATCAGCTCGATCAGGGTTGCTGCCAGCCATACCTGGATGACCCCGGGCTCGAGCTGCCAATCTTTGCCTGCCCACGCGTAGGCAATGAAGACCCCGTCGGCGACGAGCAGCTGGGCGGTGACGAGCCGGAGCAGTGCGGTGGCGTAGGACTTCTTGAGGAGGATGTCCTGCCAATGGTCGATTCCCTTGAGGGCCTCGTGGTCATGTGGATCAAGATCCTTCCGGGAGATGCCGCGGCGAATCGTCTCCTCGGAGATGCCTGCTTCCGCAAGCTTCGGGGTGTCCGAGGAGCTCGGCGAGGTCGAGCTGCCCGGCGATTCGGCTGCGTCCATCAGGAGAGACCGAGATTGTCCAGTCGGTGCTGCATCGCTTCCGGCGAGACCCCGAAGCGTTTTGCCAGCCGGAAAGCCGGGACCTCCTTCTCGTGGAGGGCCTTCACGGCAACTTCGGGCATCAGCAAGCTGGCGGCGAAGCTGTTGGCGTAGCGCTCCTCGTGATCCGTTCCGGTGGAAGACTTCTGGTTGCGATAGTCGACGTATTCGTAGCTCGGCGTCGGTTCCTGGGAGCGCAAGATGTAATGACCGAGCTCGTGAGCACAGGTGAACCGTTTTCGGGTCTTGCTGTCCTCGGCGTTGAGGAGGATCGAAGGGTCGCTGTCTTCCTTCTTGACGAGTGCCCCGGAAACGTCCTTTTTCAGGAAGACGTCTAGGACCTCGACGCCGAGCTTCTTGGCAATGCGGACGGGATCGACGGGAAGGGTCCCATCCCAGGTTTCCTCCAGTAATTCGAGGGCGTTTTTTTCGGCTTTCTTGTGGCCTGCCATATGTCGAGTCTAGCCTCTCCGATCAAGGTTTCCGCTATCTGAAGCCAAATGCAGTTACCTTACGAAGGTACTTGTCTGCGCGGCGGAAAATAGTGCGCCGCGCTTTGGGAGGGACTGAAGTTAACTCAGCTCGGTGCCGTCGTAGAGCTTCTTGACGTGCACGGTGCCCGGGGGGGCGGCTTCGATGCAGAGCTTGCAGAGGACGCACTCGTCGCAGTTCTCGGCTACGACCTCGACGGTGCCATCGGCGTCCTTGTAGATGTCGACGGGGCAGACTTCCTCGAGCTTGGCGGCGAGGGCGGCGTCGCCCCGGATCGAGTTGTCTACTTCGACGTCGATGAAGATCTTGTTCATGGTCTCGGGGGTCAGTTGCTCGGCCATCAGGCGGGGGCTCCGATCTTCTCCTTGACGACGTCCGGGATCTGGTCGATCCGCTCGACGACGCGGATGCCGGCGGCTTCGAGGCGGGCGATCTTCTCGGTCGCCGTGTCCTCTACCCCCTCGACAATGGTTCCGGCATGGCCGAAGGACATGCCCTTCATCTCCTCGTCGTCCATGAATTTGCCGGCCATGAAGGCGACGATGGGGAGGCGGGAGTCGTTCTCCTTGACCCATTCGGCGAGCTGGGCCTCCATGCGGCCGCCCGGCTCGGTGTAGATGACGATCGCCTCGGTCTGCTCGTCGGCCTCGAAGTAGGGCATCAGCTCGGCGTAGGTGGAGCCGATGATCGCGTCGCCGCCGATCGAGATCGCGGTCGAGACGCCGAGGCCGGCGGCGGTCAGCGAGGAGGAGATCTCGGTCGTCATCCCGCCCGAGCGGCTCATCACGCCGACGCGGCCGGGCTGGTAGGCCTTGGCGGCGTCTTTGGCGGGACCGCCGATGCCGCCCATCTTGCAGACCTCGGGGACGATCAGGCCAAGGCAGTTGGGGCCAATGATGCGGGCGCCGCGCATGTTCGCCAGCTCGACCATCTCGGCGACGTCGCCGCGGGGGATCCGCTCGGTGACGATGACGATCAGCTCGATGCCGTTCTCGATCGCCTCGAGGACGGCGTCCTTGGTGAAGGCCGGGGGGACGGTGACGACGGAGCCGTCGATCGGGCCGCCGTGGTGGGCGACCGCCTGGGCGACGGTGTCGAAGACCGGCACGCCGTGGACCTCGCGGCCCTTGCGCCCGGGGGTGACGCCGCCGACTATCCTGGAGCCGTAGTCGAGGCACTCGCGGGTCAGGTTGACCGCCTCGCGGCCGGTGATCCCCTGGACGATGAAGGTCGTCTCCTTGCTGAGCAGGATGCTCATGCGGACGCCCTCTTCGATTGTTCCTTTTCGCTGCAGGGCAGCGAAAAGGAACAGGTGAATGGGAGGGTCATGCCGGTGCCCCCTGGATCTTGGCGACGGCGCGACCGGCGGCCTCCCACATCGAGACCGAGCGGTCGCAGTACTCGACGCCGTATTTGTCGAGGATCTTGAAGCCCTCCTCCTCCCAGGCGCCGGGGATGCGGAAGATCGCGATCGTCTCGCCGGGGTCCTTGCCGAGCTCGAGGCAGGCCTTGATCACGCCGCGGGCGACGATGTCGACGCGGGTGTTGGAGACGATCGACATCATCACCGCGATCTTCTCGACGCCGTCCTTTTCCAGCACCTCCTTGGCCAGGCCGCAGGCCTTG
>DASSOC010000075.1:0-21348 GCA_035700965.1 Solirubrobacterales bacterium | reverse complement strand
TCGATCGCCACGACGTCGACGGCCGCAGAGGCGATCAGCCGGTCGGCGATCTGCAGCGCCTGCTCGCCGTAATCGGGCTGGGAGACGAGCAGCTCGTCGGTGTCGACCCCGATCGCCCGCGCGTAGATCGGGTCCATCGCGTGCTCGGTGTCGATGAAGACGCAGACTCCGCCCTTCGCCTGGGCCTCGGCGATGATGTGGTAGATCAGCGTCGTCTTCCCGGAGGACTCCGGGCCGAAGATCTCGACGATCCGCCCCCGCGGCACGCCGCCGATGCCGAGCGCCAGGTCGAGCGCGACGGCGCCGGTCGGAATCGCCTCGACGGGCAGTGCGCTGTCGGCGCCGAGCCGCATCAGCGCGCCCTGGCCGAAGTCACGCTCGATCTGGGTCACCGCGGCCTCCAGGGCCGCGTCCTTGGCCTTTGCCTCCTTAGCCGAGGCGTCCTTCAAAGCTGCTTTTTTATCTGCCATCTCTTCCACCTCGCCTGTTTTTGGACAGCTCGACTTGGGCCAGGGGGACGTACCGAGCCCCCTGAGGGTTAAGTTCAGAACGGTAGAGCGACACCCGGCGGCAAAGCTCAGGCTGCATAAGACCTCTCAAAAGACCTCTCGGCGGCTCAGAGACCTGCGTCGGGCGCCTCGACCCCTTTCCCCCGGACTTGACCCGAGCCACCGTGACGTGGGGCCAGAAGGGCCGCTGCTCCGGCTTGTAGAGCCGCTGCGCGACCAGCTCCCCCTCCAGCTCTGCCTGCAACGCGATGGCCCCGTCGGAATCTGCCGGCAGGGCAAAGAGCCGAGCGCGCCTGAACGAGGGCTTGGCGACAGGATCGCCCAGCTCGATCGTCGGCGCCGGCGATTCCAACCGGGCGACGACCTCTTCCAGCCGCTCGATCTCCCGCTCGGGCAGGTAGCCGAGGAAGGCGAGGGTGATGTGGAGCGACTCGCGCGGCGCCACCCGCAGCGCCGGATCGCGCAGCTCGCGTTTCCCCCACGCCACGATCCCGTCGCGTAGGTCCTCCGGCAGGTCGAGGGCGACGAACAGCCGCGCCCGAGGGCTCTTCAGTCTCTCCTTCGCCATCCCCGCCCACGCTAAGGGGCGGCGACGCACGGGACAACGCCCAAGTGCGCCGAATGCGTGCCGGGTTCCGCTACAGCGGCGCTTCCTCGCCGCTGAGCAGGATGCGGAGCAGGTGCATGCCGACGAGGGCCGAGCGCTCGCGGATGTCGGCGCGGCCGCCGGGGATGACGGGATCGCGGGCGAGCGCGGTGCCGTCGGCGAGGCGGGCGTTAAAGCAGACGTAGCCGACGGGCTTCTCCTCGCTCCCCCCGTCGGGACCGGCGATGCCGGTGATCGCGACTGCGACGTCCGCCCCGAAGCGCTCCAACGCCCCCAGCGCCATCGCCTCGGCGACCTCGGCGGAGACAGCGCCCTTTGCCTCGATCAGCCCGGGATCGACCCCCAGCAGCTCCGCCTTGGCCTCGTTCGAGTAGGAGACGACGCCCCCCGCCATGTAGGTGGAGGCGCCGGGCAGATCCGTGATCCGCGCCGCCAACAGGCCGCCGCTGCACGACTCCGCCAGGCCGAGGCGGCGCCCGGCGAGCAGGCGCGCCACCTGGGAGTCGATCGTCTCCCCTTCGAGGCTGAAGAGGTGACGGCGGTGGCGGGCGAGCAGGCCGGCCTGGACCGCCTCCGCGGTCGCCACGGCCCCGTCGCGGTAGCGGACGTCGATCTCGATCTCACCGCGGCGCAGGCAGGTGGTGATCTCCACCTCCGTCAGCGCCATGCCCTCGGCCTCCATCTCGCGCAGGCTCTTGGCGATCTCCGACTCCGGGATGCCGAACATGCGCAGCGTGTAACCGTGCAGCGGCGAGGCGCGCTCGAGCAGCCCCTGCACGGGCTCCGTCGCAAGCGCCACCGGCCACATCGGTTGCAGCTCGCGCGGCGGGCCGGGCAGGACGACGACGACGCGGCCGTCGGCCGGGACGACCAGCCCCGGCGCCGTGCCGACCGGGTCGAGGGCTACCGACCCCTCCGGCACCATCGCCTGCTTGCGGTTCGCCTCCCGCACCGCCTCGATATCGAAGTTGAAGCGGCGGGCGAAGTTCCGCAGGATTGCCGCGATCTTCTCCTCCATCTCCTCGTCGAGGACCAGCTCGCGGCCCGCGAACCTCGCCACCACCTCCGCCGTGAGGTCGTCCGCGGTCGGGCCGAGGCCGCCGGAGGTGACGATCAGGTCCATGCCCTCGGCGGCCATGAAGCGCAGCGCCGCCTCGAGATCGTCCGGCCGGTCGCCGACTACGAGGATGTGCGCGACCTCGACCCCGAGCTCGGCCAGCTGCGCGGAGAGCCAGGGGCCGTTGCGGTCGGCGATCCGCCCGGTCAGGACCTCCGTCCCGGTCACGACTATCCCCGCCCGGACCTCGCTCATGTACAGGTTGGCCGTTCTGTTTCGCCGAGTTCGGTCAGGGCGCCCGAGGAGTCGATCGCGTAGCCGATCGGGCTGGACGTCGCCGGGATGTCAGCTTCTTCGCCGTCGATGAGCATTGCGATCTCCCCATTGCCGAAGGAGACGGTGAAGCTACCGGAGTGGAACGGTCCCTCCTGTGCTCCCGCTTCGAGGATCTGGCCGTTGACGAGCGGGCTCCCCTCGGCGTCGAGCATGCAGACCCAGACTTCCGCCCCCGCCGTCAGCCGCACGGAGACCCCGCGACTGGGTGTCGCGGAGCTTGTTGTGCGGTTCTGATTCTCTTCCTTCGCCGAGCTCTGCTGGGGCGACGGCTCCCCCGGCGCTTCCTCGCTTCCGTCGTCGCCGTCGGGAATGGCGACGATTGCGATCAGGACGAGGAGGATCGCCGTTGCCACCGCGATCCAACCGCCGAGCGCGGTGCTCAGGCGAGACGGACCGGCAAGCCCGGACCCGGAGACGGCGATCGGCGCGGGCTCCGCGGGCCCGCCGCGGCCGCCTTCCACGCTCTCGCGGTAGTCCTCGGCGAGGCGCTCGCCGTCCAGCCCCAGGAACGCCGCGTAGGTGCGGATGAAGCCGCGGGTGTAGACGCCGCCGGGCAGCACGTCCCATTCCTCGTTCTCGATCGCGTGCAGGAAGCGGAGCCTGATCCTGGTCGCCGTTTCGACCTCGGAAAGGTCGATTTTGCGACGAATTCTTGCCTCGCGCAGGACCGCGCCAATACGGCTGTCCATAGACACATTGTGCTACCCGGTGCCAGCCCCGCCAATAGGGAGGCGTGCGGCGTTACTCGCCGACGGCGGTGGGCGCCTCGGCACCCGCCTCGGCCGGCTTGCCACCGCCGCCCGTAAGCCGTCCCAGGTCCGCTTGAGTGACCAGGACCTGTCGCGGCTTGGAGCCTTCGTAGCCGGAGATCACGCCGCGCCGCTCGAGCATGTCGATAAGGCGGCCGGCGCGGGTGTACCCGACCCGCAGGCGGCGCTGGATCATCGAGACCGATGCCGTTTCGGTCTCGACTACGACCCGGATCGCCTCGTCGAGCAGATCGTCGCTGTCGGGGTCGAAGTCGTCCTCACCGTCGCCGAGGCCCTTCTCGTCGTGGACCTCGAGCAGCTCGGCCTCGAATTCGGGTTCGCCCTGCTTGGCCCAGTGGCCGGTGATCCGGGCGATCTCCTCCTCGGTGATGAAGGCGCCCTGGATCCGCTGCAGCTTCGAGGTGCCGGCGCCGCGGAAGAGCATGTCGCCCTGGCCCAGCAGCGCCTCCGCCCCCCCCTGGTCGAGGATCACCCGAGAGTCGGTCTGCGAGGAGACCGCGAAGGCGATCCGGGCGGGGATGTTGACCTTGATCGTGCCGGTGATGATGTCCGTGGAGGGCCGCTGCGTTGCCAGCACCAGGTGGATCCCGGTGGCGCGCGACTTCTGAGCCAGGCGGATGATCGAGTCCTCGACCTCGGCCGGGGAGACCATCATCAGATCGGCGAGCTCGTCGATCACGCAGAGGATGTGCGGCAGCTTCGGCTCGCCGGCCTTGGCGCGGGCGCGATTGAGCTCGGCCAGGTTGCGACAGCGGGCTTCGCCCATGATCCCGTAGCGGCTCTCCATCTCGACGATCAGGTTGGCGAGGACGTTCGCCGCCAGGCGCGGCGAGGTGACCACCGGCGTCAGCAGGTGCGGCACGTTCTCGTAGTGGTTGAGCTCGACCTGCTTGGGGTCGACGAGGACCAGGCGCACGTCGTTGGGCGAGGCCTGCATCAGGATCGAGGAGAGGATCGCGTTGACGCAGCCGGACTTGCCCGAGCCGGTGGTGCCGGCGACCAGGACGTGCGGCATCTTCGCCAGGTCGGTCCAGACCGCGTTGCCGTCGATTCCCTTGCCCAGCCAGGCGACCAGTGGCGAGGTCTTCTCCGGGCGACCGGCGTAGATGTCGCCGAGGCGAACGATGCGGCGGCGCGTGTTCGGCACCTCGACCCCGACCGCCTGCTTGCCGGGAATCGGGGCGAGGATGCGGATGTCGGTCGAGGCGAGCGCGTAGGCGAGGTCGTTGGCCAGCTCGGTCACCTTCTTCACCTTGGTGCCGGGGGCCAGCCGCAGTTCGTAGCGCGAGACGTGCGGCCCGCTGACGATGCCGACGATCTTCGCTTCGACGCCGAAGTGACCGAGCGCCTCGACCAGGGTCCGCCCCACCGCCTCGTGGTCGCGCGGATCGACGCCCTTGTCGCCTTTCCCCCGCTCCAGGGCTTTGGCCGGGGGCGGCCGGTAGTCGATCTCCTCCGAGGTCGTGACCCCGCGCTTGTTTCCCTGCGGCGTCAACGCCACCTGCGCTGGCGGCGGAACCTGGTCAGCCACCGTGGCCTCTTCCTCGGCAGCGATTTCAGCCAGCTCCTGGTCGAAGTCCTGGGTGACGGGCTCCTCCACGGCCTCGTCCGGCTCCTCGATCAGGGCGACGGTCGGCTCCACCTCGTCCTCGTCGGGATAGGCGCTCATCACATCGGTGGGGCCCGCTTGGGTCTCGAAGGCGAAGGTCCTCTCCTCTCTGCGGTCCCGCCGGCTTTGAATCGCCGTCTCGGCAACTCCGCGACTGCCGAGGAGGACCCGGCGCAGCGCCCGCCCGATGCCCCGGAACAGCGTCGAGATCGAGGTCCCGGTGACCAGCAGCCCCCCGACCAGGAGCATCAGGACAGTGAAGATCCGCGCACCGACGTTCCCGACCAGGTACGTCAGCGCCGTCTCCAGCCCGTACCCGACCTTGCCCCCGTCCCAGCCGAAGAAGAGCACGAAACTGAGGTAAACCCCGGCGGCGATCAGGAACAGCCCGATCAGGTCGAGGTGCCGCTGCTCCAGGGCACGCGGCAGGTGAAGCTTCCCTCCGCGGGCTTTCGGTTTGCTTTTCGGCTTGCGGCGCGCGGCCGCACCGCGCCTTTTGCGCTTGAACATGCTCCCCGCTTCGACGCCGAGCCCCTCTCCCCTGCGCTCCCCGCTGAGTTCGCCTTTATCCGTGCTGATGGACTACAAAAGGCGAACTCAGCGGGTGGTGGGTATCTAAAACGCCGCTAAATGCTGGCTGCGGTGCGGTAGGGGCGGGCTAACATCGCTGCAATGCTCGCGACCGATCAGGAGACGGCCACGCCGCGGGTGCTCGTGGTCGAGGACGACGCCGAGATCGCCGACGTCCTGCGCCGCTCGCTGCGCCAGGAGGGCTACGAGGTCCGCACCTCTGCCGACGGAGTCGACGCGCTCGACGTGGCGAGCGGCTTCTTGCCCGACCTCGTCGTCCTCGACCTCGGCCTCCCCCGCCTCGACGGAATCGAGGTCTGCCGCCGCTTGCGCGCCGACGGCGACGTGCCGATCCTGATGCTGACCGCGCGGGCGGAAACCGAGGACCGGGTCGACGGCCTCGACAGCGGCGCCGACGACTACCTGGTCAAGCCGTTCGAGCGCCAGGAGCTGCTGGCGCGGATCAGGGCGCTGCTGCGGCGGCGGCCGCCGCGGGGGGCCGCCTCGATGGAGGTCGGCGACCTCACGCTCAATCCCGACACCCGCGAGGTCCGCCGCGGTGAGCGGGAGATCGAGTTGACCAACCGCGAGTTCGAGCTGCTCGAGTTCCTGATGCGAAACGAACGCCTCGTCGTCTCCCGCGAGCGGCTGCTCGACGAGGTCTGGGGCTATGACCCGATGGCGGCGACGAACACGATCGACGTCTTCATCTCCAACCTGCGGCGCAAGCTCGAGGCGGACGGCGAGTCCCGCCTGCTGCACACCAAACGCGGCGCCGGGTACGTGCTGAAGGCGTAGCGATGGGCCGGCTGCGCAACGGCCTGCGCCGGTTCGGCCGGCGTCTCCTGCACCCCCGCTCCTGGCCTGTCCGCTGGCGGCTGGCAACCGTCTCCGCCGGGCTGACCCTGGTGATCCTGATGCTGTTCGGCGGCGCGATCGGGCAGATCGCGACCCAGCGCATCCGCGACGACTTCAACGGCGAGGTGCGCAGCGCGGTCCAGATCCTCGGCGGCGAAATCCGCATCGCCTATCCCCCCTTCGGCGAACCGGAAGCCCAAAAGGTCCCCTCCCTCGACGCTTTCGTCCTTCCCGACGACGCCTCCGCCCGCGTCCTCGACCTCAACGGGAACGTGCTCGGCGAAGGCGGTCACCATGCGGCAGCCCTCGGCACCCCCCACCCCGGTCTCTCCGACCACAACGGCATGAGGGTGGCGACCGCGGCGATCACCTCGGATTCCGGCCAAGTCACCGGGTACGTCCAGTACGGGCGCAGCCTGGCACACGTCGAGTCGACGATCGACCGCGTCTGGCTCCTGATCGCGGGCGGGATCTTCGGCGGCACCCTGCTGGCGGTCTTCGCCGGGGTCGCGATCGCCGGCCGGGCGATGCGGCCGATCGCCTCGCTGACGGCGACCGCGCGCGAAGTCGCCGCCACCCGCGATCCCTCGCAGCGGATGCCGGAGCCGAGCAACGACGACGAGGTCGGGGAACTCGCCCGCACCCTGGAGAACATGCTCCGCTCGCTCGATGCCGCCCAGACCGAACGCGAGGCGGCGATGCAGAAGCAACGCGAGTTCGTCGCCGATGCCTCGCACGAGCTGCGCACGCCGCTGACCAGCGTCCTCGCCAACCTCGAGCTCCTGCAGGCCTCCCTCGATGCTCACCAGCAAGCGGAGGACCGGGAGATCGTCGACTCGGCCCTGCGCTCCTCGCGCCGCATGGGTCGCCTCGTCAGCGACCTGCTGCTGCTGGCGCGGGCCGACGCGGGTCGCGTGGCGGCGCACCGGCGCGTCGACCTGGCCGAGATCGCCGGCGACGCGGCCGCCGAGGCGGCGCCGCTGATGGGCGAACGCGAGTTCCTGATCGACAACGACCGGCCGCTCCGCGTCGAAGGCAGCCGCGACGAACTGCACCGGATGGTCCTCAACCTGCTCGACAACGCGATCCGCCACACCCAGGCCGACGCCTGCATCGAGCTGGCCCTGCGCCAGGAGAACGGAGACGCGGTGGTGGAAGTCGCCGACAACGGCCCCGGCATCCCCGAGTCGATGCGCACGCAGGTCTTCGCCCGCTTCGTCCGCGGTCAGGGGCCCGCGGACACCGCTCGCGGCCACGGCACCGGCCTCGGGCTGGCGATCGTCAGCGCCGTCGCCGAATCCCACGACGGGGCCGTCGAAGCCGCCGAATCGGCATCCGGCGGTGCCCTCTTCGTCGCCCGCATCCCCCTCGCCGGCGTTGAGAAACACGTTCCCAAACCTTTAGAGGCGCTTTAGAGCTCGGTCCTAGATTCCCCCGTGGACGAGACACACTGGCCCGCCGAGGTTCTCCCCAGACATTGCCTCGGCGGGCTTTTTCTTTGCCCGTGTCGGCTCAGACCTCGATCACGACCGGGAGGATCATCGGCCGGCGGCGAAGGCGCTGCCAGACGAACTTGCCGATCGACTCGTGGAGGTCGTCCTCGATCAGGTTGGGCTCGCGGTTGCCGTGCTTGGCGGCCCCGTCGAGCTGGTCTTCGACCAGGTCCTTGAGGTCCTCGACGAGGGCGTCTGCTTCCTCGAGGAAGGCGACGCCGCGGAAGATCACCTCGGGGTCGGCGACGATGCTGCCGTCGTCGCCCGAGACCGTGGCGACGACGATGAAGATGCCGTCGGCCGAGATCTCGCGACGGTCGCGCAGGGCGGCGTCGTCGGGCTCGCCGATGTTGACACCGTCGACGTAGATGACGCCGGCGTGGATGTCCTCGCCGAAACGGGCACCGTCGGCATTGAGTTCGAGCGGCAGGCCGTTGTGGCCCTGGAAGATCCGCTCGCTCTCGATCCCGACCGCTTCGGCCAGTTCGGAGTGCAGCCGCAGCCGCTTGTAGTCGCCGTGGACCGGCATCACGTAGCGCGGTTTGGTCAGGTTCAGCATCAGCTTGAGCTCCTCCTGCCAGCCGTGCCCGGAGGCGTGGATCGGCGCGTCCTTGGCGGTGATCACGGTGGCGCCGATCTCGTAGATGCGGTCGATCGTCTCGTTCACCGCCCGCTCGTTCCCCGGCACCGGGGTCGCCGAGAAGACGACGGTGTCGCCGGAGTGCAGCTGCACGTCGCGGTGGTCGTTGTTGGCCATCCGCCGCAGCGCCGAGAGCGGCTCGCCCTGGCTGCCGGTTGAGATGACGACGACCTTCTCGTCGGGGAAATCGCCGATTTCGCGCGGCTGCACGAAGATCCCGTCGGGCGCGTTGGCGATGCCGAGATTGGAAGCGATGTTGAAGTTCTTTCGCATCGACCGCCCGACCAGCGCCACTTTGCGGTCGAGCCGCACCGCCGCGTCGATCACCTGCTGGACGCGGTGGATGTTCGAGGCGAACGAGGTGACGATGATCCGGCCCTTGCAACGCGAGAACTGCTCGAGCAGCGCCGGCCCGACCGAGGACTCGGAGGGTGCGACGCCGGGGCGGTCAGCGTTGGTCGAGTCGCCGCAGAGCAGCAGCAGCCCTTCTTTGCCGAGCTCGGCCAGGCGTGAGACGTCAGCGGGGCGGCCGTCGACCGGGGTCTGGTCAAACTTGTAGTCGCCGGTCATCAGGACCGAGCCGGCCTCGGTGCTGAGGAGCACCGCCCGCATGTCGGGGATCGAATGGGCGAGGTGGATCAGCTCGAGCCCGAACGGACCGACCTGAACCTTCTCGCCCGGCGGCAGCTCCTGCAGCGGAGCGCTCTCGCCGAGCTTGTGCTCGTCGAGCTTGGAGCGGACCATCCCGATCGTCAGCAGGCCGCCGTAGATCTTCGGCGGCATCCCGATCTCTTTGAGGACGTAGGGCAGCGCCCCGACGTGGTCCTCGTGGCCGTGGGTGAGGACGATCGCCTCGATGTCCTCAGCGCGGTCGCGAAGGTAGGAGAAGTCCGGCAGCACGAGGTCGATCCCGTGCATCTCGGCGGTCGGGAACATCAGCCCGGTGTCGACGACGACGATGCGGCCGCCGTACTCGATCACGGTCATGTTCTTGCCGATCTCGCCGAGGCCGCCCAAGGGCAGCACGCGAAGTTTGCTTGACACTAGTTACTCACTCTCTCTTAGAAGTTCTAACTGGCTACCGCGACGCCGGCAGCATCGAGGCCGGCTCTGATAGCCGCCCTCTGCTCCTCGTCGGCGGGGACCAGGGGAAGTCGCAGCCGGTCCTCGCAGAGCCCGAGCATCGCCAGGGCCGCCTTCAGCGGGATCGGGTTGGTGGTGACGGAGGTCGCCTCGTAGACGGGGGTGATCTCGGCGTCGATCTCTCGCGCCCGCTCGATCTCGCCGGCCTGAGCCGCCTCCCACATCTCGCGCATCCGCTCGCCGACGATGTGCGAGGCGACGAGGATGCCGCCCCCGCCGCCGAGCTCGAGGACGCGGAAAAAGGTGTTGTCGTTGCCGGCGAGCAGGGTCAGACCCTCGATCGGCCCCAGCTCGGCGTCGTTGGCCTGCTTGACGGCGACGATGTTGTCGATCTGGCCGAGCTCGCCCAGCAGCTCGCGGTCGGCGTTGATCACCACCCGCGAGGGGATGTTGTACATCACCATCGGTAACTCGGGAACGGCCGCGGCGACGGTCTCGAAATGGGCGCGGATCCCGGCCCGGTTGGGCTTGTTGTAGTAGGGGACGACGACCAGGGAGGCGTCAGCCCCGGCATCCGCGGCCATCTTCGTCAACTCGCAGGAATGGCGGGTGTCATTGGTGCCGGTGCCGCAGACCAGCAGCGTCCCATCACCGACCTCGGCCCGCACCGCCTGCAGCAGCTCGATCTCCTCGCCGTCGGTCAGCGTCGGGCACTCGCCGGTCGTGCCGGCGATCACCAGTCCGTGCGAACCGTGCTCCAGCAGGTGCACCGCCAGCCGCCGCGCCCCATCGTGGTCGACCTTGCCGCTCGCGTCGAACGGGGTCGCCATCGCGGTGAGGACTCCCTTGATCTGCTTCATCACGAGCAGCCTACCGCGAGAGGGATTCCCGAACCGCCTTGGAGTCCGAACCCGTCCTTAGTCTTCGCCGCTCAAGGCTTCTTATGCCGAAGCCCTCAACCAAAGGAGACAAATAGTGTCGAAGTTTTGAGGCAAGCGCCCCTCCCCGTCCCTGGTGATCTCGCTCTTGGCGCTCTTCGTTGCCCTCGGCGGCTCTGCCTACGCCGCCTCCAAGATCGGCACCAAGAACATCAAGAACAACGCGATAACCAGCGCGAAGATCAAGAAGAACGCAGTCACGACCGCGAAGATCAAGAACGGCGCTGTGACCGGCGCGAAGATCAATGCGGCAACGCTCGGCACGGTGCCGAGTGCGACCCACGCTTCGACCGCCGACTCGGCGAGCAAGGCAACTGATGCCACCAACGCCATCAATGCCACGAATGCCGTCAATGCCACGAATGCCGTCAATGCCACCAACGCCGTCAATTCCACGAACTTCAGCCGCTACTCCACCTCCGGGCTGAAGAAGGCATCTGTCGGCGAAAGTCTGACCGTGGCCACCGTCGGCCCATTCACGTTCAAGGGCCACTGCATCGACGAGGGGACGGAAGGCTTCCTCGCCGAAGTGACCGTGGAAACGAGCGCGCCACATTCGTTCTTCAACTCGGAGAACAGCGAATTCTACGAGGGTGACCTCGAACCCGGAGAAGAGCACCTGGTCACCGAATACAACGCCAAGTCGACCGGACCCGAATGGGAGGGCTGGTACGGCTATTACAATGAATTTGCCGCCGCCAGCCCGGACGGCAACTTCGTACTCCAGGGCTACTCCAACTCCGGAGTCCACGCCTTCGGCGCCGACTGCTCCTTCCAAGTCAGCTACCTCAACGCCGCCTGAATCAGGTCAGAGCAGCTGCTCGAGCCCAACCGTAAAGGGCTCGGGCAGCTGTCCCACCTTGCGCACCGCCAGAACGACCCCCGGCATGAAGGAGCGGCGGTCGATCGAGTCGTGGCGGATCGCCAGGGTTTGGCCGACGCCGCCGAAGATCACCTCCTGGTGGGCGACGAGGCCGGGCAGGCGGACCGAGTGGAGCGGCTGGTGGACGTGGCCGCCGGCCGCGTCGATCAGCTCCTGGGTCCGCTTGGCGGTGCCGGAGGGGGCGTCGAGCTTGCGGTCGTGGTGAAGCTCGACGATCTCGCACTCGGGCATGTGCCTGGCGATCGTCTGCGAGACCTCCATCAGCAGCACCGCGCCGATCGCGAAGTTGGGGGCGACGAAGCAGTTGGCCTGTGAGTCTTGGGCGGCCGCTCGCGCCGCGTCGAGGTCGAAGCCGGTGGTGCCGACGACGGCGTGGACGCCCGCCTCCAGGCTGGCCTTGACGTTGGCCAGCGCCGTGTCGGGGATCGTGAAATCGACGAGGACGTCGGCATCGGGCAGCACCTCGTCCAGCTCGGTCCCGAGCGCCGGATCGGCCCTGCCCGTCAGCTCCAGCCCCTCGGCCTCTTCGACCGCTTCGCAGACGGTCGCGCCCATCTTCCCGGCCGCCCCGGCGACCGCGACCCGAGTCATGCGGCTACCAGGGCCTCGCTGACCGGCGCCAGCGCCTGCCGGAAGCAGCCTTCGTCGGCGCCGACCGCGGCCGCCGAGAGGCGGTCGGCCGCGTAGAGCTCGGAAGCCAGCTCAGTCAGGTCGTCGACCCCGATCGCGTCGACCTTGGCCAGCATCTCGTCAAGGCTTTCGATCGGCAGCCCGAACAGGGTCGCGCGGGAGATCCGCGTCATCCGCGCCGCCGTCGACTCCGATGACAGGACCAACCGGCCCTTGACGCTCTCCTTCGCCCGCACCAGCTCCTCCTCGGAGACCGGCTCGGAACGGAGCCGCGCCAGCTCGCGGCCGATGATGTCGCAGGCCTCCTCGACGTTGTCCTCGCGGGTGCCGACGTAGGTCGCGACCAGGCCCTGGTCGGTGAACTGCTCGTTGTAGGAGCCGACCGAGTAGGCGAGGCCGCGCTTCTCGCGCACCTCACGGAAGAGGCGCGAAGAGGTCGAGCCGCCGAAGATCGCATCGAGCACGGCCAGCGGGAAGCGACGCTGGTCGTCGCGCCGCAGCCCCGGCGCTCCGAAGCAGATGTGGTACTGCTCGGTCTCCTTGCTGAGGAAGCGGAGCCGGGATCCGCCCTCGAGGGAAGCCTCGACCAGCTCCCCATCCCCCTGCGCCGGCGGCTGCACCAGCCGCTGCGCCAACTCGACGATCCGCTCGTGGTCGAGGTGCCCGGCGGCACCGACGACGATCTGCGGCGCCGTGTAGTGGGCGCGGCGGTAGGACTCGATGTCGGGGACCGGAATCGAGGAGATCACCTCCGTCTCCCCCAGCACCCGGCGACCCAGCGGGTGCTCGCCGAAGACGGCCTCGGCGAGGACGTCGTGGACCCGGTCCTGCGGCTCGTCGTCGTACATCGCGATCTCCTCGATCACGACCTGCCGCTCGGAGTCGATTTCCGGATAGGTCGGCGCCAGCAGCATCTCCGCCAGCAGGTCGAAGACCGCCTCGGTGTGCTCGTCGAGGAAGCGCGCGTGCAGGTGCGTCGTCTCCTTGCCGGTGGCGGCGTTGACCGAGGCGCCGAGGCCGTCGAAGCGCTCGGAGATCTCGATCGCCGAGTAGCGCGCAGTTCCCTTGAACAGGAGGTGCTCGAGGAAGTGCGAGACCCCGGCCTGCGCCGGGGTCTCGTTCCTGGACCCGGTCCGGACCCAGAGCCCGAGCGCCACGGACCGGACCGAGGGAACCTCCTCGGTCACGACCCGGACGCCCGAGTCCAGGGTGGTGAGCTTGGCGCCGCTCAAGCTAGCCGCGACGCTCGCGTTCGCGCCCACGGCCGCCGCGGTCGCGATCACGGCCCCGGCTGCCGCGGTCTCCACGGTCGCCGCCGTTGCGGCGGCCGCCGTCGCCGGAGCCGACCGAGGCCAGCTCCTGCGGGGACTTGCCCTCGACCGAGGGGTCGTTGGAGAGGCGCAGGCCGATCCGGCCCCGCTCCTTGTCGACCTCGACCACGGTGACGTCGATCTGGTCGCCGGCGCTCAGCACGTCATCGACCGAGTCGACCCGCTCGCCCGGCTTCACGTTGGAGATGTGAAGCAGGCCGTCGGTGCCCTTGACCAGCTCGACGAAGGCGCCGAAGGTGGTCGTCTTGACGACCTTGGCCCCCTCGTACCGGTCGCCGATCTCGGCCTCCTTGGTCATCGAGTTGATGCGGGAGACACAGGCCTCGACCAGTTCGCCGGTCGGCGCGTAGATCCGCACCGTGCCGTCGTCCTCGACGTCGATCTCGGCCTCGAACTCCTCGCAGAGGGCGCGGATCGTTTCGCCGCCTTTGCCGATGACCGCGCCGATCTTCTCCGGGTCGATCTTGATCGACTCGATCGCCGGCGCGTGCTGGGAGAGCTTCTCCCGCGGCCCGTCGATCGCCTCGGCCATCTTGCCGAGGATGAACTGGCGGCCCTTGAGGGCCTGCTCCAGCGCGTCCTCGAGAATCTCGAAGGTGACGCCGGTGATCTTGATGTCCATCTGCAGGGCGGTGATCCCGTCCTTGGTGCCGGCGACCTTGAAGTCCATGTCGCCGAGGTGGTCCTCGACGCCGGCGATGTCGGTGAGGACGATGTAGTCGTCCCCCTCCTTGATCAGGCCCATCGCGACGCCGGCGACCGGTGCGGTGACCGGGACGCCCGCGGCCTGCAGCGCCATCGAGGAGGCGCAGACCGAGCCCATCGAGGAGGAACCGTTGGACTCGAGCGTCTCGGAGACCGCGCGGATCACGTACGGGAAGGACTCTTCGTCGGGGATCGTCGCCAGCAGGGCCCGCTCGGCGAGGGCGCCGTGACCGATGTCACGACGCTTCGGGCCGCGCATGAAGCCGGCCTCCCCGACCGAGAAGGGCGGGAAGTTGTAGTGGTGGAAGAACCGTTTGGTCGTCTGCAGCCCGAGGGTGTCGAGGCGCATGTCCATCCGGGTCGTCCCGAGGGCGACGTTGGAGAGGATCTGCGTCTCGCCGCGGGTGAAGAGCGCCGAGCCGTGTACGCGCGGGGAAATGTCGACCTCGGTCTCGATCGGCCGGATCTCGTCCTGGGCGCGCCCGTCCGGACGCTTCTTTTCAACCGCGATCGCCCTGCGGATCGTTTCCTTCTCGATCGAGTCGATCGCAGCCTTGACCTCGGCGACGCGCTCCTCGTCGACCTCGCCGGCCTCGTGGGCGGCGGCGTAGTGGCCGACGACCTCGTCCTTGACCTTGTCGATCGCCTCGTAGCGCTCGAGCTTGCCCTCGGTGGCGATCGCGTCGACCAGGGCCTGGCCGTGGGAGGACCGGATCTCGTCGAGCAGGGAGCCGTCGAGCTCCGGCTCCTCGTGCTGGATCTTCTCCTTGCCGGCCTTCTGCTGCAGCTCCTCCATCGTCGCGCAGAGCTTCTTGATCTCGCCGTGGGCGATATCGAGAGCGTCGAGGATCTCGGCCTCGGTGACGCCGTCGGCGCCGGCCTCGACCATCAGGATCGCCTCGTCGGTGCCGGCGACGATCAGGTCGAGTTCCAGCTCCTCCTGCCGCTCCTCCGGCGGGTTGACGACGAAGTCGCCCTCCAGCTTGCCGATGCGGACGGCGCCGACGTGGGCGGCTACGGGGACGGGCGAGATCGCCAATGCCGCCGAGGCGCCGTTCATGGCGAGGATGTCATAGGGATGCTCGTGGTCGACTGACAGCGGCATCGCGACCAGCTGGGTCTCGAAGTGCCATCCCTTGGGGAAGAGCGGGCGGATCGGCCGGTCGATCATGCGCGCGGTCAGCGTCGCCTTCTCGCCGGATTTGCCCTCGCGACGGAAGAACGAGCCCGGGATCTTGCCCGCGGCGTACATCCGCTCCTCGACGTCGACGGTGAGGGGAAGGAAATCCACGTCGCGAAGATTGCCGACGGTGGCGGTGCAGAGGACCATCGTGTCGCCGCTGCGGACGACGACCGCGCCACCCGCCTGCTTCGCGAGTTTGCCGGTCTCGAAGGAAATCTGGCTGTCGCCGACATCCGCCGAGACGCGGGTAACGTCAAACATGCTCATTTAGTTGTCTACCTCCGGCCGCCCGGATGGCGGCCATCTGCTTTCAGAACTCGCGTTCTCTTTCCCGCGGAAGGTTACAGGCCCACTAACGTGTGCGCGGTGGCCCGACTCGGCTTGAGATGCGCCGCCGCGGCGACCTGGCTGCTGTTCGCCGCCTGCGGCGGCACCGCAGCCGCCTTCACGGACAGCCTGGGCAACGGCGTCTACTACCCGCCGAACATGGGCGTCTGCCCAACCTCGTCCGGCAGCCCGGAGGCATCCTGCACCGTGCTCCAGCTGCGGCCCGGAGGCAGGGATCGCTTCGACGGCAGGTTCGAGGCGCGGTCGAGCGGCGTGATCACCAAGTGGTGGGTCGCCACCGGGCCGGCCTCACCCGCCACCTCGGCCGTCCAACTCCGCTTGCGCGTGTTCGACGGCCTCGAGCCCGTTCCGGGCGCGCAGACGCGGTACAGGCGGCTGCCGATCGAGAAGCCGGGGGTCCACAAGTTCCTCGCGCGCCTGCCGATCGCCAGGGGCCAGCAGATCGCTCTCGACGTGGCGGTCCGCGGCTCCCGCCGGGGAACCGCAGCGGCTCCGATCGCGCGTTCGGTGCGGGACGTGCGGGAAATCGACGAGTGGGCCCCGCCGCTGGGGCTCGGTCGCCACCGCCCCTCCGACCGGTTGCGGAACGCCAAGCTGCTGCTGCTCGCCCGCGTCGAGCCGGACTTCGACGGCGACGGTTGGGGCGATTGGACGCAGGACGGCTGCCGCTTCGACCCGAGGCGGCACTCCGCCTGCCTGCCCGACCGGGTCAAGCCGCGCATCCGGGTGTCCTACGCGCCTCGACAGGACTTCGTTGCCAGGCACAAGCTGTTCTTGCGGATCCGCACCGACGAGTACGGGAACGTCTTCGCCGGGGGGCTTCTCAACATCGGCGACCACGCCTACGGCCTCTACGGCTCCGAAGCCTGGCTGGGAGCCGGAGACAGCGCGATCTTCCCCGTCTACGTCAACGGGCTGGCCCTGCGGGCCGCCAGGCGTGCCGTCGCCAAGGGCGGACACCCCTCGGTGGAGGTCACCGTCTATGCCTCTGACGCCTCCGGCAACCAGATACAGCGGGAATTCGAGGTCAGGTGGAAGAGAGGCTGAAGACCCCGGGGGTCGAGGTGACCCCGGCGCGGATGCCGGACTCGAAATCGCGCCGCACCCGCGCCCCCACCTCCGCCAGGCGCCGGTCCGCCTCGAAGCGCTCGAGGTCGAGTCCCATCGCCTCTACCCGCTCCCACAGGTGGGGGTCGTCGACCCTCCCCCGCTCCGCGTAGAGCGAGTCGACCATCTCGAAGAAACGGTCCTGGCGCCCGGCGGCCTCGGCGGCGGCATGCAGAGCCGGCGAGCGCGGATGCCTGCCGGCCACCGGGAAGTGGCGGAAGACGAGCCGGCCGGGACCCTCCCGCAGCCGCTGCCACTCGGCGGCGCAGTGCGGGCAGCCGAGATCGGCGTAGACCACGATCCCCTCCTCCCCGTCGCCGGCGACGTGGTCGTCGGGCCCGACCGGCGGGATCGGCGCGCTCGTCAGGTCGCCCATGCACAGGAGTCTGCCCGCAGTTGTTCCTTTTGGTCGCCAGGCGCCCAAAAGGAACAGGGAACGGGCCGGCCACTGCCCTCTTCTGTTCCTTATCGCTGTCCAGCGGGCAAAAGGAACAGAAACCGGTGTTGGCCGGGTTACGGGCCTTCCGGCTGGTCAGGCAAGCGCGTCGAAGATGACGTTGGCGCCGGGGAACTCGCCCGGGTTCGGCGACTCGTAGGTCCAGGCGACCCTGCCGTCCTCGCCGACGAGGACCAGGGTGCGGTTGGCGAAACCGAGCGGCGCCTCGAGGTAGGAGCCGTAGGCGCGCGCCACCTCGCCCTTCGGCTCGAAATCGGAGAGCAGGGTGGTGTCGATCCCGAGCTTCTCCTGGAAGGCCTTGTGAGCGAAGAAGCTGTCGACGCTGATCCCGACCAGCTCGACCCCCTGCTCGGCGATCTGCGGCTTCACCTCCTGGTAGATCGAGAGCTGGTCGCCGCAGACCGGGCTGAAGTCGCCCGGGTAGAAGACCAGCATGACCTTGCGGCCGCTGTAGTCGGAGAGCGAGACCTTCTCCCCGTCTTGGTCGCGGAGGGTGAAGTCGGGGGCCTGGTCCCCGACGGCGATCATCGACGCAGGCCGAGCTCTTTGACCAGCGAGCGGTAGCGCTCGAGGTCCGACTTTTCGAGGTAGCGCAGCATCCGGCGGCGCTTGCCGACCAGCATCAGGAGGCCGCGGCGTGAGTGATGGTCCTTGGCGTGCGCGCGCAGGTGCTCGGTGAGTTCGTTGATCCGCTCGGTCATCAGCGCGACCTGGACCTCGGCCGAGCCGGTGTCTCCCTCGCCGCGACCGTACTTGCCGATCAGCTCGCTCTTTTTCTCTTTGGTCAGGCTCATCTCGTACCAGGCTCAAAAAAAACCGCGCACTTCGGTGCGACGGCCGCTGGAAATTAGCACAGAGCTTCGAGCGCCCACTAGCCGGTGAACGCGGCGCACACCCGCTTCGCGTCCTCGACGTCGCGGTGCATCTGCTCGATCAGCTCCTGCACGTCGGGATAGCTGCGCTCGCCGCGCAGGCGCTCGACGAAGGCGACGCGAAGGGTCCTGCCGTAGAGGTCCTCTTTGCGGTCGATCAGGTAGGTCTCGATCAGCACCCCCCTGCCGCTGTCGAACGTCGGCCGCACGCCGACGTTGACGGCGGCGGGGACACCGTCGGCGAAGGCCGCGTAGACGCCGTGCCCGGGAATCGCGAGTCGGTCGTCGGGGACGATGTTGGCGGTCGGGAACCCGAGCTCGCGGCCCCGCTGGTCGCCGCTGACGACTTCGCCCTCGACCATGAACGGGGCGCCGAGGCAGCGGCGGGCGGCCTCCATCTCGCCGGCGGCGACGAGGGCGCGGATCCGGGTCGAGGAGACGGTTTCGCCGTCGACTTCCACCAGCGGCACAACCCGGGTCTGGAACTCGGAGCGCGCTTCCAGCATCGCCGGATCGCCTTTGGCTTTCGCCCCGAAGCGGAAGTTCTCGCCGACCGAGACCTGCTTCGCCTCGAGCTTCTCGAGCAGCACGTGCTCGATGAACTCCTCGGCGCTGCGCCGCGCGAAGTCCTCGTCGAAGGGGATGACGACGAGCTCCTCGACGCCGAGACCCTCGATCACGTCGCGCTTGACCCCGAAGGGCATCAAGAGCTTCGGCGTCGCCGCCGGGTGCAGGACTTCGAGCGGGTGCGGGTCGAAGGTGAGGACGGTGTCGGCTCCCTCGATCACCGCCTGGTGACCGAGGTGGACCCCGTCGAAGGTGCCGATCGCGACGTTGCGCGGCCGCGGCTCGGCGTCGGGGAGCGGCGTCACCCTGATGCTCACCGCAGCGCCTCCGCCACCCGCGGCACCAGCTCGGCGACGCGCTCCACCGGCAGCTCCCCGCCCGACCCCTCGATCCGGAACGGGCCAATCGCGGTCCGCCGCAGCGCCTCGCAGTAGGCATCGCCGAGCGTCTCGACCAGCGTCCGCACGTAGGTCCCGGCCGAGCATTCGATCTCGTAGTGGGCGCGCTCGCCGTCGCTGGAGAGCAGCTCGGCGCGGTGGACCTCGACGTCGCGCTCGGGCGTCTCCACGACTTCGCCGCGGTGCGCCTTCTTGTAGAGGCGCTCGCCGCCGACCCGCACCGCCGAGGTCATCGGCACCCGCTGGCGCACCGTCCCGGTCGGCAACTCCAGGGACTCCGGCACGCCTCCGCTCTCGACCAGCTCGCCGTCGGGATCGCCGGTCGAGGAGCGCCAGCCCAACCGCGCCGTCGCCAGGTAGGTCTTCGGCAACCCGACCAGGAACTGCTGCAGGCGGGTGGCAGGGCCGATCAGGACCAGCAGGAGCCCGGTGGCGAAGGGGTCGAGGGTGCCGGCATGGCCGACTTTGCCGCCCCGCTCGCGGCGGACCTCGGCGACGACGTCGTGCGAGGTGACGCCCGCCGGCTTGTCGTAGAGCAGCAGCGTCCCGGGAGCGGCCGTCATGCTCAGGGGTCGAGTTGGGCCGAGACCTCTCGGGTCAGGAAGCTGACCAGCTCGTCGAACTCGAGGTCGGTCGAGAAGCCGGCGGCGCGCTTGTGCCCCCCTCCCCCGTTCTCGCGCGCGATCGCCGAGACGTCGACGTCACCGGCGCTGGAGCGCAGGCTGACCTTGCGGGCGGCGCGGGCGCGGTTGCCGAGGTCGCGGATCACCGCCGCCACCTTGACCCCGTCGATCGAGCGGAGGTTGTCGATCAGCCCCTCGGTCATCTCCTCGCCGGCACCGGTCGCCTCGTAGTCGGCCAGGGTCACGTAGCTGATCGCGAGCCGCCCGTCGCAGTGGCTGGAGATGCCGTCGAGGGCGCGCGAGACCAGGCGCAGCTTCTCCAGCGGCACGTGCTCGTAGAGCCGGCGGTAGGTGTCGTCGACGTTGACCCCGGCGTCGATCAAGTCCGCCGCCACCCGGTGGGTGTGGGCGTTGGTGTTCTCGTACATGAACTTGCCGGTATCGGTGATCAGGCCGACGTAGAGAGCCGAAGCGATGTCCGGCGTGATTTCCGCCCCCAACAGCAGCGCCAGGTCGTAGACGATCTCGGCGGTGCAGGAGGCGGCGACATCGACCAGGTTGACGTCGCCGAAGCGGGTGTTGTCGTGGTGGTGGTCGATGTTGATGACGTCGTTGCCGCCCGCGGTCAGCCACTCGACCGGCATCCGGTCGATGTTGCCGCAGTCGAGAAAGACGACGGTGCGATCGGCCATGTCGGCGGGCGCCTCGTGAAAGACCTCCTCGAGCGGCAGGAAGCGGTACTCGATCGGCAGCGGGAACTCCTTCGCCGCCATGAACATCACCGAGTCCTTGCCGAGCTGGGTGAGGACTTTGTGCAGGCCGAGCAGCGAACCGAGGGCATCGCCGTCAGGGCCCTCGTGGGCGGTCAGCAGGAAGCGGTCGCGCCCGCGCAGCTCGGCGCCGACGCGCTCGAGGTCGGTGGTGGCGACGTCAGGAAGCGAGCTCATCGTCTTCTGACTCCAACAGTTCGTTGATGCGAATGCCGCGCTCGGCGGTGTCGTCGTAATGAAAGGTCAACGTCGGCGTCCGCTTCATCCGCGTCTCGGCAGCGATCCGCGACTGGATCACGCCGTGGGCGGCGCGCAGGCCGGCGAGGCTCGCCTCCCGTTCGTCGCTGTCGCCGAGCACGCTGACGAACACCTTGGCGGTGCGGAGGTCGGGGCTGGTCTCTACTGAGGTCACGGTCACGAAGCCGATCCGAGGATCGCTCAACTCGCCTGCCACTGCCGCCCCGACCACCTCGCGAAGCACCTCGTTGATGCGCCGCATGCGGGGTCCGGCCATGCTACTCGAGGGTCTGCTCGACCTGTTTCGTCTGGAAGAACTCGAGCACGTCGTCCTCCTTGACGTCGGCGTACCCCTCGAGGACGATCCCGCACTCCTGGCCCTCCTCGACTTCCTGGACGTTGTCTTTGAACCGGCGCAGGGATGCGAGCTCGCCCGTCCAGATCACCGTGCCCTCGCGGATCAGGCGCACGCTGGCCTCGCGCCGCGCTTTGCCCTCGGCGACGATGCAGCCGGCGATGCGGCCGACCCTGGAGGCTTTGAAGGTCTGTTTGACCAGCGCCTCGCCGATCGTCTCCTCGACCTCGACCGCCTCCAGCAGACCCTCCATCGCGTTGCGCAGGTCTTCGGTGATTTTGTAGATGACCGAGTAGGTGCGGACGTCGACGCCCTCGCGCCCGGCGGCGCGTTTCGCGTCGAGCAGCGGCCGCACGTTGAAGCCGATGATGATCGCGTCGGAGGCCGAGGCCAGCATCACGTCGGACTCGTT
>DASSOC010000074.1:0-2780 GCA_035700965.1 Solirubrobacterales bacterium | reverse complement strand
GGCGGCGTTGTGCCACTGCTGCTGTCGCGGTGGAGTCGCGCTCCCGTCTCAGCGGATTATCCACATTCGAGCTCGGCAGCTTCGCCGCGTGAGAAACTAAGCGCTGGTCAGGATGCTCAGTTTCGCAGAGCTGGTTTCGCGGACATAGGTCTTAGTTGCGGCCAGAAGTTCCAACTGCCCGGCGCTCGCCCGGCTCTGGCTGACTCCGGGTTGGGCCAAGACAATCTCCATCTCGACATTGATGGCGCTCGCCCAATTTCCCCAGGGGCGCTCATCGAATTTCCCCACCCTGGGTGGGTGTCACTGTAGCGGTCGGCGGGTGCCGGTGGCGGCGTGACGGAGGGCGTCGTTCTTGGCGTGGTGGTCGCGTAGGCGGTAGGAGTCGCCGTCGAGGTTGAGCACCACGGAGCGGTGCAGTAGCCGGTCGAGCATGGCGGCGGCGACGGTGGTGTCGCCGAGGACCTCGCCCCACGAGGCGACGCCGCGGTTGGTGGTGAGCACGATGCTGGTCTTGAGGTAGCGCTGGGAGACCACCTGGAACAGCGCGGAGGCCGCCTCGCCGGGCAGCGGGAGGTAGCCCAGTTCATCGATCACGAGGAGCGTGGGTCCGGCGAAGAACCGCATGGTGGTGGTCCAGCGGCCTTCGATCGCGGCGCGGTGGCAGCGGGCGGCGAGGTCGGCGGCGGTGGTGAAGTAGGTCCGGTAGCCGGCTTCGGCGGCGGCGCGGCCGAGCCCGACGGCCAGATGTGTCTTTCCGACGCCGGGTGGGCCGATGAGTAGCACGTTGGTGGCGGACTCCAGGTAGCGGCAGGTAGCGAGTTCGTCGATCAGCTTGCGGTCGACGCCGGGGGCGGCGTCGAAGTCGAAGTCGGCCAACGTCGCCGGTGTCGGCAGGGAGGCGAAGCGGAGCCGGCCGGCGAGCTTGCGGGCCTCGGTGGCCTCGACCTCGCGGGCGAGCAGGTGTTCTAGGGTCGCGGTCATCGACCAGCCTTGGGCATCAGCGATCGCGAGCACCGACGGCAGGTGCTCGGCGGCGGCGTTGAGCTTCAACGCGGCCAGATGGCCGCGCAACTGCTGGTAGAGGCTGGCCTGCGTCCCGGTCATCGGCACGGTCATCGGGTCGGTGCTGATCGGAGTGGTCATGTGAGGGTGTTCCTTCCGGTTGCTGCTCGGTCGTACTTGGACAGGTCGATCACCACGTCGGCGTGGTCACCGTTGCCGGCGGTGTCGGGGGCGGGTTGCTGACGGGCGCGCAGCACCTCGGCGGCCGCACGGGCGGCGGGGCCGGGCGGGATGCGCTCCTTCTTCCGGTGAGGGCGGGAGGTGTCGTGGCCGGCCAGGACGAGCTGCTCGAGGGCGATCACGTGGCCGTGGTCGCGGACCATCACCCCGGCGCCGTCGGGCGCGAGCTGGTGGCGGGCGATCACGATCCCGCCCACCGTGGCGATGTCGACGTGAGCCCCGCCCAGCCGTTGCGACACGACGACCTGGGCGCGGGCCAGCTCGGGCGGGACGGAGTAGAAGTTCCCCCGCCACGCAACCAGGGCCTGGGCCGAGACGGTCCGTTCCTCGCTGATGGTCGCGGGGAACGGCGTGGGCGGGACCGGTGACAGGGGCTCCCGTTCGGCGATCGTCAGCACGCTGGCGCGCCCGTCGACGCCGGAGGGACGAAGCCGGGCATCGCCACGCAGCTCGCAGAACCGGTCGAGTGAGGCTTGGGCTTCCTCGACGGTGACGTCGTCGGGCAGGGTGCGCCACCAGCGTTGCGCGGCGGTGTGGTTGGACTTCTCCACCACGCCCTTGCGGTTCCCGCGCCGCGGTGGGCAGATCGCGACCTGGACGCCGTAGTGCTTGGCGACCGCCGCGAAGGTTGCGGTCACCTTCCCGGACTCGGGATGGCAGACCGTGGTCATCCGGTCGAAGCGCCACTTCTTCGTCAGCCCGCCCAGCTTGCGGGTGGTCTTGTCCAGGGCGTCGATGAGCTGGGCCTGGTCCTCGGCCGCCGCCAGGGTGCCGCGCCACCGGCTGGAGTGGGCGAGTGCGCCGACCAGCAGGTGTGCGTTCTTGCCCCACCCCCACGACGTGGGCGGGTCGGGGAGCTCGACCCAGTCCCACTGGGTCTCCTCACCCGCCGGATGCGCGATCGGCGCGTTGGGCCGGCCCTTGGTCGCCGAGCAGGGCTCGCAGTGCGGCCGCAGACCCCGGACCCGGATCTGGCGGGTGAACGTCGGATACGACCGGTCGTAGCCGAGTCCGGAGACCTCGTCGAACAAGGTCACCGCCCACAGGTGCGGGTCCTCGGCCAGCCGTGCGCGGACGTAGGCGGCGAACGGCTCGAACCGATCGTCCTCGGCGGGCTTCCGATTGCCGGCGACCCGTTCGTTGTTGAGGTAGGCGCGGATGGTCTTGCGGTCCCGGCCCAGGTGCCGGGCGATCGCGGAGATCGACCAGCCCTGCCGGCGCAACGCGTGAGCGTCGATGTCTTCCTCCCGTGTCAGCATGGGAAGCGAGGGCTCCTTCGTGAGATGGCTGGTGGTCAGAGACCGCCATCTTCGAGGGAGCCCCACCCGCTTCCGGTGGAGCCACGGGGTGGGGAATTTCAGTGAGCAGAACTGGGGAGATTCAGCTGAGCGCCATCAGCGTTGACAGTGCCACCTACGGCGCCTCGCCGACGAATGCACGGCAACAGGGGCCACTTTGAAGTGACGACAGCGCAGCCTCGAGAACGGCCACGGACGACAGTTCCGCTCAGGCCGCGATAGCGGCGGATGACGCACCTT
>DASSOC010000073.1:0-1057 GCA_035700965.1 Solirubrobacterales bacterium | reverse complement strand
GGTTTGGGATTGTCGTTGTGATGTGCGACGTACTCGTCGATGGCAGTGATCAATTCGGCGACGCTGGTAAAGACACCGCGGCGCAACCGCTGATCAGTGAGATCGCGGAAGAATCGCTCGACCATGTTCAGCCACGATGCCGAAGTCGGCGTGAAATGGATGTGAAAGCGTGGGTGTTTTTTCAACCATTCCTGTACAGCCGGGTGCTTGTGGGTAGCGTAGTTATCACAGATCAGGTGCAGCGTTTTGCCTTTGGGCGTGTCGCGATCGATCTTGCGCAAAAACCGCAGCCATTCGCTGTGGCGATGTCGCGGCTGGCATTGGGCGATCACTTGGCCGTCCAGCACGCTGAGCGCGGCAAACAACGTGGTGGTGCCGTGGCGCTTGTAGTCGTGCGTCATCGTCCCGGCGCGCCCCTTTTTCAGCGGCAACCCGGGTTGGGTCCGATCCAGCGCTTGAACTTGGCTTTTCTCATCGCAGCACAACACCAAGGCATGCTCGGGCGGATTCAGGTACAAGCCCACGACATCTTCCAGCTTTTCCACAAACTGCGGATCGCGCGAGACTTTGAAGCCGCGCATCAAGTGGGGCTTCAAACCGTGCGCGCGCCAATGCCGCGAGATGGTGGCTGCGCTGACGCCCATTTCGGCGGCCATCGTTCGCGTGCTCCAGTGCGTGGCGGCTTCAGGTTTTGTTTGCGTCGTCCGCTCGACCAAGCGCGTGTCATCGACCGCAACCGGCGGCGCCCCGCGCGGCAAATCTCGCTCAATGCCGGCCAGACGTGCGCTCGCATAACGGGTGCGCCAACGCGACACCTGCACGCGGCCCACCCCCAGTCGCGCCGCAATCTCTTTGTTCTGCAAGCCTTGCGCCGCCAGCAGCACAATGCGCGAGCGCGTCGCCAGCCTGACGCTGGTGAGCTTGGAGCGAGCCAGCCGGGTCAACTCCGCATGTTCGTCTGGTGTCAGCACAATCTCCAAAGCCACTCGCATACCATTCCTCAATCACTGCCGCTACAAAAGGTTAGAGTAGAGAAATGGATTTAAGTTCTATTAAG
>DASSOC010000072.1:0-29363 GCA_035700965.1 Solirubrobacterales bacterium | reverse complement strand
GTGCCGCCGTTGTGGAGCCAATCGGCCCATTGCGCCTGCGTGCTCAGGTTCTCGAGCCCGAGCAGTCCCCAGTGACCGGCCGCCAGGAAGGGCAGGGCGAGCGCCGCGAGGAGCAGCGCGGCGACGGCGGCTGCCTGCCGCCAGTCGCCTTGGCCCGGGCGGGGCAGGCGCATCGCGACGATCGCCGCCAGCAGCACCGCAGCGAGCAACGCCGCCGAGGAAGCCGCAGCGCTGCCCGACGCCCAGGCGGCCGCGCCGCCTGCGCCGAGCAGTACGGCGAAGCCGATGCCGGGCTCGAGCCAACACCAGGTACGCTGGCCCGCCAGCGCGAGGACGACCCTGCCGACGAGCAGGGATGCGGCGCAGATCGACACCGCCACGACATAGGCCTGCACGATCAAGCCGTGAACCTATGCGACCTGCAGCTTCGGGGCGCCGCCCCGTCGCCCCGCTCATATACTTCCGCACAGCCGATTGACTAGTCAATCAACGAAGGGGCTCGGCTTGAAGGTCGCAGCGGTACAGCTTAATTCAGGCGGTGAGAAGGCGCGCAACCTGGAGGCGGCCGAGCGTCTCGTCCGCGAGGCGGCAGCCGCCGGCGCCGAGCTCGTCGCCCTGCCCGAGAAGTGGAACCTGCTTGCCGCCGGCGCCGAGCTTGCGGCCGGTGCGGAGCCGCTCGACGGTCCCAGCCTGAGCGCAGCCCGGGGGTGGGCGCGATCGCTGGGCATCCACCTGCTGGCCGGAAGCATCTCCGAGCGCGGACCCGAGGGGGAGAAGGCCTTCAACACCTCGGTGCTGATCGGGCCCGACGGCGAGGACCTCGCCGCCTACCGCAAGGTCCACATGTTCGACGTCCTCGCCGGCGGCGTGGCCTATCGCGAGTCCGACCACGAGCAGCCGGGGAGCGAGCCGGTAGTCGCGCCGGTCGGCGAGCTGATCGCCGGCCTGACCGTCTGTTACGACCTGCGCTTCCCCGAGCTCTTCCGCATCGCCGCGCTGCGCGGCGCCCGCCTCCTCTTCGTCCCCTCCGCGTTCACCCTCGCCACCGGTCGCGACCACTGGGAGGTGCTGCTGCGGGCGCGGGCGATCGAGAACCAGGTCTTCGTCCTCGCCCCGAACCAGTTCGGCGAGGCGCCGCCGCACCACAGCTCCTTCGGGCGCTCGATGATCGTCGACCCCTGGGGGGTGGTCCTGGCGACGGCCCCCGACGGCGAGGGCCTCGCGATCGCCGACCTCGATCTGGAGGCTCAGGAGCGGGTTCGGGAGTCGCTCCCCTCGCTGGCCAACCGCCGGCCGCAGGCCTACCTCTGGCCGCAGCCCTCGGGGAGCGGCGCCTGATGGCCCAGGCGCCGCCGGCCGACAAGCGCCGGCAGATCCTCGACGCGGCGGTCCGCGTCTTCGCCCGCCAGGGCTTCCATGCGACCCGGGTCTCCGACATCGCCGACGAGGCCGGGGTCGCCTACGGGCTCGTCTACCACTACTTCCGCTCGAAGGACGAGGTCCTGAACGAACTCTTCATCGAGCGCTGGTCGCTGCTGCTGGCGGCGATCGAGGAGGCCGACCGCACGGCCGCCTCGCCGCGCGAGAAGCTCGGCGCCGTCGCCAGCTTCATCTTCGAGTCCTACCGCCACGACCCCGACCTGATGAAGGTGATCATCGTCGAGGTCACCCGGGCGGCGAACTCGTTTGGCCAGACCCACCTGGAGGAGATCCGCCGCGCCTACGCAGGGATCGCGAAGATCGTTGCCGACGGCCAGGCGAGCGGGGCCTTCCGCGGCGACGTCGAGCCGATGTTCGCGTCGATGGCCTTCTACGGCGCGGTCGAGCAGCTTCTCTCCGGCTGGATCTTCGAGACGATCCCCGCCTCCCCGACCGATTTCGACCAGGCTCGCGACCTCCTGGTCACGACCATCTGCGACGGCCTCGAGCCGCGGTGACATAGGCTGGACGCTATCTCCCCTCCGCAGCGGGGGGAGATGGTTTACTGCCGACTTCCCGAGGGGAAAGGTTTGAGCTGAGTGGATAACGAGCTGGTCAAACGTCTCGTCTGGAGCGGCCTTCTTGCCGCTGCCGGCGCCCTGGCAAGCATCGCCGCCTCGCGGGTCGCGGCGATCGTCTTCCGCCGCATCTACAACGAAGACCCGCCGGAGTAGGAGCGACGCATGGCCGAGCCGACGCAGAACCCGCCGCCGATCCCGCCACCCGGCCCGCCCCCGCCCCCCGAGGAGCGCTCGCTCGCCGACCTCGTCGTCGACGTCTCCGAAAACGCTTCGACGCTGGTCCGCGAGGAGATCGAGCTCGCCAAGGCCGAGATCTCGCAGAAAGTCGCCAAGCTCCTGCGCGGATCCGTGGTCGGGATCGCCGCCGGCACCTTCGCCTTCCTCGCCCTGATCCTGATCCTGCACGGGATCGCCTGGCTGCTCGGCGAAGAACTCTTCAGCGGCAACATCTGGGCCGGCTACTTCGTCACCGCGGGGGTCTTCCTCCTGATCGCCGCCCTGGCCGGGTTGGTCGCCTTCCGTTCGGTCAAGGCGGGCTCGCCGCCGGTGCCCGAGCAGGCGATCGAGGAGGCGAAGCTGACCAAGGAGATGCTTGAAAAGGAGGCCTCGTGACCACCGGTGCGCCAGGACGTTCCCCGGCGGAGATCCGCCGCGACATCGATCTCAAACGCCGCGAGCTGGGCACGTCGGTCGAGGCGCTGCGCGGCCGCGTCAACGAGCTGACCGACTGGCGCCGCCAGGTCGAGGAGCACAAGCAGCAGCTGATCGTCGGCGCTGCCGCCGTCGGCTTCGCAATCGGCGTGCGGATGATGGTCCGCCGCCGCCGCAACCGCGGCTAAGCGATTAAGTCGGTCCGCACGCTGCCGACGCCGAGCAGGCCAGGGCCGACGTGGGCGCCGAGGACCGGGCCGACCTCGGAGATGAAGGCGGGGTCGCAGCCGAAGATCTCGTAGCAGTCTTCGATCAGCGAGTCGGCGGTCTCTTTGTCCTGGATGTACTGGACGACCCAGCCATAGGCACCTGAGTCCTTGCGCTGGCGCGCGTAGCCGCGCAGCCGCTCCAGCGAGCGGGCACGGGTGCGGACGCGCTCGACCGGGGTGATCTCCTCCTCGAGGGTGAGGATCGGCTTGATCTTCAGGGCGCCGCCGATCCAGGCTCGGGCGCCGCCGATGCGACCGCCGCGTCGCAGGTACTCGAGGGTGTCGATCGCAAACCACATCTTCAGGTTGTCGCGGGTCTCCTCGGCGTGGACGATCGTGTCCGCCCCGTCGGCCCCCGCCGCTGCCGCCGAGGCGGCACCGAGGGCGCAGAGGCCCATCCCGCCGGCGGCAGAGCGGGAGTCCAGCAGGTGCAGCCGCTCGCCGCCCTTGCCTTCCTCGACCAGGCGCTCGCGGGCCTGCCCGGCAGCCTCGAAGGTGCCGGAGATACCGGCCGAGATGTGGATCGAGACAACTTCCCGGCCCTCGGCCAGCAGCGGTTCGTACACCTCGAGGAAGTCGCCGATCGAAGGCTGCGAGGTGGTGGCGCCGGTATCGGAGGCCCGCAGCCGCTCGTAGAAGTCGTCGAAGTCAGTGATCTCCGACTCCTTCTCCATCTGCCCGTCAACCGAGACGTAGAGGCTGATCGCCTCGATTCCCCGCTCGGCCACCAGCTCGGCCGGCAGGTAGGCGGTCGTATCGCAGACGACCGCGGTCTGGGCCGATGGGCTCACAACCGCGATTCTAGACAGGCTGTCACCTTGGACGGCCGTCGTCAGCGATGAACAGCGAACTGGCGTCAAGCGGTTGGCGACGCTCGCGGGCGCGGCTTCGAATCTCCTCAAGTGGCTCAGCCGCTACGTAGTAGGTCCCACGCTTCTTGCCGTGCCGTTTAAGCAGGCCAGCCTCAACAAGCGATCTGAGATCGCTGGTTGCGACCTGGTGGGAAATCTCCTCGGCGCCAAAGCGCTTTAGCACCGAACGATAGGAAGCATTGCGAACCCGAAGCCCGAGGGTGGCGTCAAACAGGCCTTGGATCGCACGCTCGGGAAGGTCGCGTCGACTCTCTAGGAGGGCTTCCAGGTCGCTCCACATTCGCTCTGACTCTCGAACCCTGCGAAGCACGCTCATGGCCTGGATGTAGTGGGCTTCAAGACAAAATCGGACCCAAGGTCGCGCATCGTTCTCGGGGTGCCACTTCCTTTGACCGACCTGTGCAAGAACGTCGTAATACCGCTGGGTATTAGCTCCCAAATACTCCTCGATGCTGCACCACGCTGGCGCCAAGATCTTGTCGCGCGCAAGAACGAGGGTTTGCAGGCAACGGGACATGCGCCCATTCCCATCTCGGAAGGGATGGATCATGACGAGGCTCAGATGAGCCATCGCCCCGCGAACAATCGGTGGAGCGTCCTGGTGATGCGCGAGCTGGGACACCAGCTCGTCAACCAGGCCTGGCACCTCATCGGCGTCTGGCCCTTCGTAGACAACCTCGCCCGTAGCGTCATTGCGAATCCAGATTGGCCCCGGACGCCAAAGGCCGGGACTCGCTTCGAGGTCGTACTCGGCCATCATGAAATGGAGGCTTCGGATCAGATGCGCGCTTAGCTCGAAATGCTCATCCTCGGCGAGCTGGAGGACGTAAGTCATGGCCCGTCGATAGCCCATAACCGCGTGCCAGTCCTCGGTTCGGGCCTCTGCCGGATCGTCGTCCTCGATAGCCGCGACCGCATCCTCTACCGAGACGTGGTACCCCTCAATGCTGTTGGAGCCCTGGATCGCTCGGGCAGCCAGCATCCGCCGAACCGAGCCCACCCAGCGGCGCGGCTCGGCCACGTAAAAGCGCAGCTCCTTACGCAGGTCATCGATCTTCGCGAGCGCGACCTCCTCCTCGACTCCAAGCTCTGGGAAGTCAAAAACCATGGGGTCTCAATTCCAGTCATACATCGATTGCATCTACAGTCCGAACTGATACTAACAGTCCTCTCCATGGAAACAAACCTGTTTTCTATCAGCGGTTCCACATGGCGGGGCGCATCCAGCTAAGCACTGACGGGCACGTCATCTACGAAGGGAAGGTCGACCGTCGGTCCGGGGCGCTACACTTTGTGAAGTGACCGATACGTCCCAAGCAGCGATCACCCTTACCGACAAGGCCGTCGAGAAGATCGGCGAGTTGCTCGGGTCGCAGGCCGACGGGGGCGAGCAGGCTCTGCGGGTTGCGGTTCGCGGCGGCGGTTGCTCGGGTTTCCAGTATGCGCTTGCCATCGACAAGGCCAAGGAGGACGACCGGGTCTTCGAGGTCGACGGCGTCGCCGTCGTCGTCGACAACGTGAGCATGCAGTTCGTCTTCGGCTCGGAGGTCGACTACGTGGAAGGCCTCCAGGGCGCCGGCTTCCAGGTCAACAACCCCAACGTGGTTGCGGCCTGCGGCTGCGGCTCCTCGTTCCAGGTGAAAGAGGACGCGGCGGAACAGGCTGCTGCGGTCTAGCCAGACCGCAAGAGCTTCTATTCGATCTGGAGCGGCGGCGACTGCTGCGGCGGCGTCGGCTGGGGCTTCTGCACCCGGGGGTTCTCGGGCTGCGCGACGCCGAGCGTTTCGGCGAGCTCGCCGCTCTCGAACATCTCCTCGACGATGTCGCAGCCGCCCAGCAGCTCGCCGTTGACGTACAGCTGGGGGAAGGTCTGCCAGTCGGAGATCTCCGCCGTCACTTCGCGCAGCGGTTGCAGCGCGGGGAGGACGTCGATCGCGCCGTACTCGACGTCGACCTGGTCCAGCACCTGGACCAGGCGCATCGAGAAGCCGCAGCGCGGCATGTCCGGGGTCCCTTTCATGAACAGCAGGACCGGGTTGGCGGAGATCAGCTCTTCTACTTTGCTCTTCAGCTCTTGGTCGGCCATGGGGGCATTGTAGGGAGGCGGCTTGCTCGGGTCAGAGCTGGGTGGCGATCAAGCCGATGATCGCCGCCAGCACCCCTACGAAGGCCGCGAAGATCCCTCCCCCGACGATCAGGATGGTGTGCTGGAGGCTGTCGATCCGACCGCCCATTTCGTTGATCCTCCCGCTGAGCTCGCTGACCCGACCGTTCAGGTCGTCGAGCCGTGAATCGGTCCAGGTGGATCTCATCGCCTCCATGCCTCCAGGCTAGGGGATCGAGTCATACGTGTGGCGCGCGTAAGCGTAACTTTTTGTCGCAGAAGATGCGCAGAGGGGTGACTTCAGCCCGGGAGGCTGGTCTTCACTGACAGCGCGTGGATCGTGCCGTCGTCGAAGCGCTCCTTGACCGCGGCCTTGACCAGACGGTGCTGGTCGATCCGCGAGAGGCCCTCGAACTGGGGGGCGACGACGGTCGCGCGGATGTGGTCGCCGGTGCCGGTTTCGTCGCTCATCTCGGCCTTGGCTCCGGGCAGGGCGGCCTCGATCATCCCCTTCAGCTCGGCAAGGTCGGCGGGCGCGGCCATCAGCTGGCGGCGGGCTCGCCGAGGGTCTCGAGCATCTCCTCGACCCGGACGAACTTGACGCGCGGGCGGCCGTGCGGCTCGCCGCGGCCGACCTCGGCCTGGTCGATCGCCTGCCAGTCCTCGAAGCTGACGTAGCGGACGCCGCGCTCGCGCAGCAGCTCCTCGACCGCGCTCGGCTCCGGCTTCTCCGGGCTCAGCAGCTTCTGGCTCTCGACGTCCTCGAAGAGGTGCTGGACGGTCTCCAGCGCGTCTTTCTTGTTGGTCCCGATCACGCCCGAGGGGCCGCGCTTGATCCAGCCGGCGGTGTAGTGGCCGACCTTGTGGCCGGCGTCGTGGGAGTCGAGGATGCGACCGCCGTCGTTGAGGATCAGGCCGCGGCGCTCGTCGAAGGGAACGCCTTCGATCGGGATGCCGGTGTAGCCGACCGAGCGCAGAACCAGCCCGCACTCGAGCTCTTCGCGCTCGCCGGTGTCGCGGGCGCGCAGGGTGCCGCCCTCCTCGACCAGCTCGTTGCGGCCGATCACGATCGATTCGACCTTGCCCTCGCCCTTGATCTCGACCGGCGAGGCGAGGAAGCGGAGGACGATCCGCTGCTTCTTGCCCTGCGGTTGGCGCTGCGAGAACTCAACCAACGTCTCGACGTTGACCTTGGTCGTCTTGTCGGCCTCCTCCGAATCCAGGTAGGCCCGGCTGGCCGGGTCGAGCTCGACGTCGGCCGGGTCGACGACGACGTCGGCGTCCTCCATCTCCCCGAGCTCCTTGATCTCCGGGTTGGTGAAGGCGGCCTGGACGGGCCCGCGGCGGCCGAGGACGACGATCTCGCGGATCTGCTTGCCGTCGAGCGCCTCGATCGCGTGGTCGGCGGTGTCGGTCTGGCGCAGCTCGCCGTCGGTCAGGGCGAGCATGCGGGCGACGTCCATCGCCACGTTGCCGTTGCCGATCACGACGGCCCGCTCGCAGGAGAGGTCCCACTCGCGGTCGGCGTAGTCGGGGTGGGCGTTGTACCAGCCGACGAAGGCGGTGGCGGCGTGGCTGCCGGGCAGGTCCTCGCCGGGGATCCCGAGCTGGCGGTCGGTCTCGCAGCCGACCGTGAAGACGATCGCGTGGTAGAGCCGTTCCAGCTCTTCGACCTCGACGTCGTGGCCGATCTTGACGTTGCCGAAGAAGCGGAAGCCGTCGCGGGCGGCGGTTTTCTCGTAGACGCGGATCACCGACTTGATCTTCGGGTGGTCGGGCGCCACTCCGCCGCGCACCAGCCCGAACGGGGTCGGGAGGCGGTCGAAGAGGTCGACCTGGGCGTGGAGGTCGCCGTCCTTGAGGATGTGCTCGGCGGCGTAGAAGCCGCTGGGGCCGGCGCCGACGATGGCGACGCGCAGGGGATTGTCTTCGGTTCCGATCTTGCTCATGGGAGCGCGAAAGAATAGGGAAAGACGGCGCTCAGCCGAGCGCGGGGGCTCCGGCGGCGACGGCGCTGGGGGTGCCGTCGAGGGCGTCGAGCGCCTTCGGAACCGACATCGCGACGCAGGTGAAGATCGGCGTCTCGCGCTCGGTGTATTTGCTCGACTCGGTCGGGCGCAGCTCGTTGACGAGGTCGAGGAATTCGCCGGGGTCGTCGCCCTCGAAGCAGACCACGAACTCCTGGTCGTCGATGCCGTAGGAGTAGGTCGTGTTGACCGTGATCTCCGGGTAGCGGCGGCCCACTTCGATGTGGTCTTTCATGATCCGGGCGCGCTCCTCCGGCGCCAGCCCGTACCAGCGGCGCTGCTTGACCATCGGGTAGAGGAAGAGGTACTTGCGCTCGGTGACGCAGATCTCGGGACGCGCCTGCTCGTCCGAGTAGGGCGAGCGTTTGGTCAGCGAGAGGAACGAGTACGGCGTGGTCGTCCATTTCGCCAGCCCGCTCTGGCCGAGGACGACGTGGAAGGTGTGGAGATCGGCCAGGTTCGGGCTCTGGCTGAGCAGGACCAGGTCGACGTCGCCGCGCGTTCCTATGGTTGAGTAGGCGCGCAGCGAGCGGTCGACGGCGAAGTCCTCGCAGGCGGCGAGGAACTCCTGCTTGTCGACGGCGCGGAGGTCGGGGTCCCGACGGCGCCAGGCTGGATCGATCTTGAAGAAGCTGAACTTGGCGAAAGTGCGATCGGCCATCGGAGCCACGATAGCGCTGCTGTTGCTGGGGCTGGTCCCGGCGCAGGCGGCGGCAGCCCAGCAGCGGGTGGTGCTGGCCTGGGTGCCGAGCGGGACGACGGTCGCCGAGATGGCGGCGGCCGGCCTGGCTCCTGGGGTGATGAGCGCGGGCCTGGGAAAGGTGCCGGCCGAGCAGACCCGTCTCGACGTGGGGCAGGGGAACCGGGTCTTCGATTCGCTCTACGACGAGCCGCTGCCCGCGCGCGCGGGGGACGGTTCGCGGTGGTGGCGGGAAGTCGTGGAACGAGCCGAATCGGCGCCCGCCGAAATCGTCCCGGGACTCCTGCGGAAGACGCTCGCGGAGGCGGGAGACCGGCCGCGGTTCTCCGAACGGCGAGGAGCTTCGCTCGCTCGCCTGACCCCACCACGGGGGGGAGAGCTGCTGATCGCGATCGCGCGGCCGACCGGGAGGTCGGACGAGCCGTTGCCGATCGCGATCGGGGGAGGTGGCTTCGACGGCAACCTCACCTCGGACAGCACGCGGACCGACGGCTACGTCCTCTCGACCGACGTGGCGCCGACGATCCTGCGGCAGTTCGGGATTCCGGTCCCGAGCGAGATGTCGGGGCAGCCGATCCGGTCGCAGGGGGCGGTCGATCCGGCGGCGGTCGAATCGCTGGTGGCGCGGATGGACGTGATCTCCTCGCGGCGCGGGCCGGTGATCGGGCTGAACGTCGTCGTCTGGCTGCTGGGGTTGCTGCTGCTGGCGGCCCTGAGCCGCGGTCGCCTCGCTCGGCCGGCGGTGCGCGTCGTCGGGCTCTCGGTGGTCTACCTGCCGCTGGTCCTCCTCCTCGGGGCGGCGCTCGAACCGGGGGAGACGGCGGAACAGGTGCTGGTACTGCTCCTCTGCCCGCTGCTCGCCGCCGGCACGCTGGTGCTGGTTCGCGGCTACCGCGCCCTGGCCACGGCCTCGGCCCTGACGGTGCTCGCCTATGCGATCGACGCGATCGCCGGCTCGCCGCTGACCTCCCTCTCGCTGCTCGGCCCGAACCCGGGGCTCGGCGTCCGTTTCTACGGGATCGGCAACGAGCTCGAGGCGCTGCTGGCGGTGCTGGTAGTGGCAGGTACGGGTGCGGGCCTGACCGGCTTCGGGCCCGAGCTGCCACGGCGGCGGACCGCCGTGGCCTTCCTGGCGATCGGGCTGCTTGCCGCCTTCGTCTTCGCCGCCGGGCGCTTCGGCGCGGATGTCGGCGCGGCAATCGTCTTCCCGGTAGGCGCGGTGGTTGCCGCGGTCGTCGCCGCCGGGCGCGGGCGGCGCCTCGGGCTGCTGGCGGTGGTCGCGGTCCCGCTCGCCGTCCTCGCCCTGCTGGCGCTGATCGACCTCGCCAGCGGCGCCAATGCCCACCTCACCCGCTCGGTGCTGGACGCCGGCGGCCTCGGGAGCCTCGGCGACGTCGCCCAGCGCCGCCTGCAGCTGTCGGCCCACAGCTTCGGGCGCCCGGTGCTGCTGGCCCTGCTGCCGCTGGTCGTGGCGGCGGCGGTCCTTGCCTATCTGCGTCGCGACCGCCTGGGGGCCTGGCTGGGCGGCGTTCCTGCGATGCGAGCCGGCTTGATCGGCACCCTGGCCGCAACCGTGATCGGCACGCTGGCCAACGATTCGGGGGCGCTGCTGCTCGAGATCGGCACCGCTTACCTCCTGGTCTTCACCGCCTTCGCCTGGGCGGAAACCGACGGAAAGAGCGGCGAAACCTCCCGTCAGACCAAACGTTACACTTCTGTGACCCAAATTTGATTCTTTTCCTCCTACTCTGGAGATATGGAACTGATGAAAGCCACCCGGACGGATTCCCGCCTCGACGACCTGAACGGACGGGTCAGCCAGATCCATGACGATATGGGAGCCCTGCGCAGCGAGGCCGCTGCTGAATTTCGAGCTGTCCGGACGGAGGTCGGAAGTGCGCGACGGGAAATCGGGGCCTTGAAGCGCACGATAATTCAGGTCGGCGGAGGTCTGGTCGGCACGATCTTCGTCGGCATGCTCGGCTTGATCGCGACCCAGCTGTAGGCCGATTGGTCATCGCTCAGCCGTGTACCGCTGCCGGGCGATGATCTACGCTTAACCACTCGTGCGAATAGGTCTCGTCTCGCCATACTCCTGGTCCTACCAGGGCGGGGTGAACCGGCACGTAGAGGCGCTCGCCGAGGAGTTCCTAGGCCGAGGCCACGACGTCCGCGTGATCGCTCCCGTAGACCCGCCTGGGCGGGTCAGCCGGGTCCTGCACCGGGCGGCGGCCGAACGGCGTGAGCTGCCGGAATACCTGATCCCGCTGGGGCGCACGATGGGCTTCGGCGCCAATGGCTCGGTCTCGAACCTCGCTCCCTTCCCGGCCGGGGGGGTGGTCGCGCCGCGGCGGGTCGTCCGCGGCGGCGAATTCGACGTCATCCACGTGCACGAGCCGCTGGTGCCGCTGGTCGGCTGGAACGCGACGCTCGGCGCCCGCGATCCGGTGGTCGGCACCTTCCACGCCTACGCGACGAAGCCGATACCGAACTACATCGCCAACGCCACCGGCGCCCGGCGCCTCTTCAACCGCCTCTCAGCCCGGATCGCGGTCTCCGAGGCGGCGGCCTGGACCGGTCGCCGCTGGTTCGGCGGCGAGTACACGATCATCCCCAACGGCGTCGACGTCGAGACCGCCCCGACCGAGCCGGTCGCGCCGAGCGAGGAGCTGAAGATCCTCTTCGTCGGCCGCCCCGAGGAGCGCAAGGGCCTGCCGATCCTGCTCACCGCCTTCAACGCCCTGGTCGAGCACGTGCCTTCGCGCCTGACGGTGATCGGAGCCGAACGCGAGGACGTCCTCCGCTACCTCGCCGATCCCGACCTGCTGCGGTTCATCGACATCCGCGGCCGCGTCTCCGGTGAGAGCCTCTGGCACGAGCTGCACCAGGCCGACGTCCTCTGCGCCCCCTCGCTGTCGGGGGAGAGCTTCGGGATGGTGCTGACCGAGGCGTTTGCCGCCGGCACGCCGGTGATCGCTTCCGCGATCGCCGGCTACAGCGACGTCGTCAGCGACGGCGTCGACGGGCTGCTGGTGCCGCCGGGGGATCCGCAGCGGCTCGCCGAGGAGCTGCAGCGGGTCCACCACGAGCCGGAGCGGCTGCGCGAGATGGGGCTCGCCGCCCGCCGCAGCGCCCAGCGCTACGCCTGGCCGCGGGTCGCCGACCAGGTGACGGCGGTCTACGAGCGGGCGATCGCGGCGCCGCAGCCGGCGACGGCGGGGGAAAAGTTCGCCCACTGGGCCGGGATCCGCCCCGCCGACGGGCACCCGAAGCGGCCCGCCCAGCGGCTGCCGTCGCTCGACCCACCCCTGGCCCAGGCCGGGAAGAAGGGCCGTGTCGTCGCCCGCCGCATCGGCCTCGGCGTCGCCGCGGTGATGGGGATCGGGCTGACGCTCCTCGCCGCCCAGAAGATCGGCATGGACAACGTCGTCGAAAGCATCGTCCGCTCGGACCTGACCTGGGTCCTGGTCGCCTGCGCGCTGATGGCGACCTCGCTCTTCTTCCGCGCCGCCTCCTGGTACTGGATCGCGCGCGCCGCCCTGCCCAACCGGCCGATCCGCCGCCGCGACGTCACCTCGGCGACGATGATCGGCGTGCTGATGTCGGCGACCCTGCCGGCTCGCCTCGGTGAGCCGGCCCGGGCCCTGACGCTGGCACGGCGCACCGGCCGGATGCGGGAAACCTTTCCCGTCCTGCTCGGCACCCTCGTCTCGCAGACGATGCTGAACATCGTCGCCCTGGTGCTGCTGGGAGTGATCATCGTCTCGACCACGCCGCTCTTCCACTCCGGGACGAAGCAGATCTTCGCCTTCAGCCTCGTGCCGCTGCTGATCCTGCTGCTCGTCCTCCTGGCGCCGCTGGCCATGCGCCGCAACGGCAACGGGCGCCTTTCGCGCCTGGGCGGGGCGATCCACCGGGCGCTGGTGCAGGTTCGGGCGGGCCTCACGGTCTTCCGCGATCCCCGCCACGGCAGCGCCGCGGCGGCGGCGCAGCTGATCGCCTGGGCGATCCAGCTGAGCGCCTGCTGGGCGCTGCTCTACGCGCTGGGCCTGGATAACGAAGCCGGAATCGGCGCCGCCGCCGCCGTCCTCTTCGCCGTCAACGTCACCGCCGTGGTGCCGGCGACGCCCTCCAATATCGGCGTCTTCCAGCTCGCCGTGATCAGCGTCCTTCACACCGGCTTCGGGGTGGGCACCGCCGACGCCCTCGCCTACGGCGTGATCCTGCAGGCGGTCGAGATCGCCACCGCCGTCGCCCTCGGGCTGCCGGCGCTCGTTCGCGAGGGATTGACCTGGAGCGACCTGCGCGTCCAGGCCCTCTCCACGGCGCCCGTGCGGCTTGAGCCGAAACCGGTGGCGCGGGAGGGCGGCAGGCAGGGCGCGCGGATCTACTGAAAGCGGCGGTCCAGCACCACCGGGAAAACTCGAGGATTTGAAAAACCGTCGAGTTTCCTCTAAGAATTTCCCACTATTGCACTCCAGGTTGCTCAAGAGGCTCACCGAGCGGGCGCCCGCGTCCTCTCCATCTTCGCCAACCCCCTGAACACCGAGGTGCTGCGAGCGCACGCTGATGGGGCGCAGCGGCTCGGCGCGCTGCTGGAGCGGATCGACTGGGCGGCGGAGGCGACGCTGCGCGGTTCGATCGCGACCCTTCGCCAGGCGATGGCTCTCGAGAAGCGACCGGCAAAGGGCGCGCGCAACGCCGTCGCCACCGTCCTCACCGAGGCGGGGGAGGAGATGCTCGCCGTCTCGCAAGCGCTTGAGCGCTGGCTCGGGCAGTGCCCGAACGGTCCCGTTTCGATCGGCGACGAGCGGGTGAAGGTGGTGGTGAAAGCCCTGGCGGGGGGCTGGAGCTCGGCGCTGATGCGCGAACTGGCCGTCACGCCGCGCAGCCTGACCGAGCTCAGCAGCCTCATCCCCGGCGTCAGCTACCCCTCGCTCGAGCGCCGGATCGGCTGGATGCGCTCGAGCGGCCAGATCGCAGCGCTGCCAAAGGAGGCCCGCGGAACGCCCTACGCCCCGACCGACTGGCTGCGCGGAGCGGTGGCGCCCCTCTGCGTCGCCGGGCGCTGCGAACGCCGCCACATGCCCGACCCGCCGCCGATCACCGACGTCGAGATCGAGGCCGCCTTTCTCCTCTCGCTGCCCCTAGTCCAGCTCCCCAGGACGGCCCATGGCCGCTGCCTGCTGGCCTCCCACACCGACGGCCCCCGCACCGGCGGCAGGTACCCCGGCCTCGCCGGCGTCACAGTCGGCGCGATCGTCGGCGAGCTCGCTTCCGTCGAGGTAAGCACCGCGCCCGAGCCCGCCACCTGGGCCATTGGCCGATCCGACGCCTGGCTCGACGCGGTGATCGACGGCCGGGTCGAGAACCTGAGGATCGGCGGCATCAATCCCCAGCTCGCGGTCAACCTCGTCCAAGGCCTCCACGACGCATTCTTCATCAATCGATGAACACGTGAATTCGCGAACGCGCGTTTTCACATGAGCTGGGTTTGCAGGGAAAAGAGAAATCGAACCCGCACCAACCACCCATCTCGACCAAGAATCCACAGACTTCCTTGACCGCGTAGTACCCGCTGAGGTATTGGTGATTCTGTAAAGGAAAGGGCCCCGACCGGCAAGTCGAGGCCCCCAAACCAGTCCCGACCCGGCCAGTCGATGCAGATGGAAACCGGGCAGGGACGTGCCAAAAGGATACGAAGATGCTCAAGAAAATGATGCTGCTGGCAATGGCGGTAGCTGCGCTCGTCGCGTTCGCGGCACCGGCCGCGCAGGCGGCGACGCTGTCGGACTCGGAAGGCGATCTCGAAAACGGCGCTTCGCTGAAGGCCACAAGCACGAACACCGTTACGACAATCAACGAAGAAGTCAGTCTCGAATGCGCACACGTCGAACTGACGGGCACGGCTGGCGGCGAAGGCACGAACATCGAATCCGTCGCAGGCGTGGGAACGACCGAAAATTGTGTCGTTCAGCCGTTCGGCGCACCGGCCAACGTTAGCGTGCCGGCGTTCAGCCTGAACCTCGGAGCTGAAGAAGCAGAATTCGGCTTCGAATTCTCCTCGCCGGCGTTGGGGCTGGAAGGCTGCAGCATGAGCACCACCGGCGGTGTCTTCCCGGTCTTCGCGACATGGACACTCAACACCGACGTCATCCACCTTCACGGCGGGCCGCTGGTCGGCGGTGGACCTGGCACCGGAGCCAATCCGTGTCCGGAAGGCGCCAAAGAAATCCACGGCACATACACAGTCACGACATTGAACGGCGACCCCGTTCTTCTCACAGAATAGGCAGAGCTAGTCTCGTGATCGGTCGGGGCCGCGTTTGGCGCGGTCCCGACCTACCCAAAGGATTTTCCCGTCTTCGCCGAATGGACACTCAACACAGATGTCATCCCCTTCACGGTGGCCCGTTGGTCGGCGTTGGACCTGGCACCGGGCTGGACCGTGCCCGGAAGGCTTTGAAGAAATCCACGGCACATACACAGTCACGATATTGGACACTGACGACCCATTTTCCTCACAGAATAGGGCGCGTCGAGGCTACGGTGTCCGTGCTCGGCTCGGCCACCGCATCCCTTTCCCGGGGCTTCTTCGAGGACTATGTAATAGCCTTGACAGAGACGAGCCCGTTCCTATATTGTGCCTGCCAAGGTCCGATTAGAGGGCGCTTCAGGGGATAATTGAACCGTCGGCGGGGGGCCGCAGGCGCTTCGGGGAAAGGGAGAGTGATGGAGAGAGCTACGGGGCCTGTTGGAATGCCGCGCCGCTTGGGAGGGATCGCGGTGCTGCGACTTTGCCGACTTTGCCTCTTGTGCAGCTTCGCAACCGCGGCCATGCTGCTGTCGGCCTCCTCTGCCTCCGCGGCGGGCAAACACCCCTTCAAGGAAACCTTCGGCGGCGCCACGCCGCCGACCTTCACCACCCCGGCCTCGATCGCCGTCGAAGGGTCGAGCGGCGACGTCCTCGTCCTCGACGCCGGTCGCGCCGAGGAAGACTCACTGACGGTGTCGGCGACCGCAGGCCAGTTCCGCCTCACCTACGAAGGGTTGACCACCGCCGCGACCTTTACCGGCGACACCAGCAGCACCGGCACGACCGCGGAAAAAAAGACGATAAAGAACATCTCTGGGGTCAGCGGCACCCTCACCCGAGGAGAGGCGATCAGCGGTGCCGGCATCCCCGCCGGCGCCACGATCTCGAAGATCCTCTCGCCGACCGAAATCGAAATCTCGGCAGCGGCGACGGCGAGCGCCGTGGGGGTCCCCCTGAGCGCCGAAGGCCTCCCCTACAAGATCACCAGCGGCGTCCTCAAGCAGGCCTTGGAAGACCTCACCTCGCTGAGCGAAGGCGCGATCACCGTCACCGGCGGGCCGGGCGATGAAGCCGGCAGCAAGCCCTACCTGATCAAGTTCCTCTACCGCGATGCCGCCGAACTGACGCTCTCAGAAGGGACCACGCCGCTGAGCGGAGGATCCGGGGCGACGATCGAAACTACGGTCCAAGGGGTCAACGCCGCGATCAGGCGCTTCAAGCCCGACGGGACCCCGGACGACTTCAGCGGCCTCGGCACCAACCAGATCGACGGGCAGCGCGGGCCGGGTGGCAAGACCGGCGCCGAATGCGAAAGCGCGCCGGAACCGTCCTCGTGCGACGAGACGCCGCAGAACGGTCTCGTCCTGGCCGCGAATGAAAACAACGTCTTCTCCCAGGCGCAGATCTCCGTCGACAACAGCGCCGGCCCGAACGCCGGCGACATCTATGTGACCCAGAGCCCGCGCAGGCTGGTGAGCGTCTTCTCTCCTTCTGGGGCCTACCTGACCCAGATCACCGAATACGCGCCGGACGAAACGCAGGAAGTCTCCTTCGCTCCGGCCTTTGGAGCGGGCAAATGGACTTCTGAAAGCACCTTCGAACTCGGCGATCTACCGAGCGCATGCTCCCGGTCATCCACTGGGGCAATCTCTTGGGATGGTACTTCGGCTCTGCTCCTCGCAGAAAATGTCCTGGCGGCTCTGGAAACTGTGTGTGGAAGGAATTTCCGCGTTGCTGACAAAGCAACGCTGGGTCTCCCCCTCCTCATCGAATTCACCAATACCCTGGGCAACGCGGTCCAGCCACCGCTGACCTGTACCCACCTTTCAGGCCCTGGCGCCAGTTGCGCGGTGGTCACGACGGTGCCCGGGCACTCTCCCAGCCTCGCGCTGGCGGAACCCCGCGGGGTCGCTGTCGACGCGGCCGGCGCTTTTTACATCGGTGCGGGCGAACTCAGGATCGACAAGTACGCCCCGGCCGCGAGTCCTCCGGCGAACTCCGACAGCTCGATCAACTTCGGCTCGGTCGAATCGTTCGCGACTACTTCCATCGGTTCGGGCATGTGCAACCTCGCCAGCGGTACCGCGTCGACCGCCGGCTCGATCTTCGCCGCCAAGTGCGGCTCCGGGGCGGTGGAAAAGCGGGATGCGGCCACCGGCGCCGTCGCCTACTCCTTCGGGGCTGCTCGCATAGTCGCCGTCGACCCTGAAACGGGCAACCCGATCATCGCGCCTGCGAGCACCGTCGCGAGTGAATACGAAGCCGGTGTCACCGCTCCCACCGTAGCGCGGTCGACCCTCACCGCCGAAGGCACGATCCAGGGCATCGCGTTCAGTAAGTCCGCAGGCGACGTCTACGTCAGCCGGGCAGGCTCCTCGACCATCGACGTCTTCGGACCGGCCATCTTCCCGCCCGAAATCAAGCCTCTGGCGGCCTCGCCAGTGAGCGGCACCGAAGCCACGCTGCGTGCCTCGGTGAATCCGAAAGACGATGCGCTCACGGAATGCAAGTTCGAATACGGGCTCACCACCGCCTACGGCTCGACGGTGTCCTGCGCCCAGGGCGTACCCACCGACGGTAACTTCCATCCTGCGAGCGCCCAAGTCAACGGACTCACCCCCGAAACCACCTACCATTTCCGCCTCCTCGCCGCCAACGGCGCCGGTCAGACGCAGGGCGCAGACAGGGAATTCACGACCTCCCCGACGGTCGCCACCGAACCGGCCGATCCGATCGGCGACACGACGGCGACGGTGAACGGCACCGTCAACCCCGACGGCAGCCGGTTCACCACCTGCATCTTCGAATACCTCACCGCCGACCAGTACTTCGCAAATCTCGAATCGCCTACCGGGCAGGCGTGGTCGGGGCCGAACGCGCCGCAGAGCCAGGACTGCAGCCCGGCTCCCGGTTCGATCGAACCCGATTTCTCCGACCACCCTGTCAACGCTGCCCTGGCTGGTCTCGCCAAGGGGACGACCTACCACTTCCGCCTCCTCGCCACCAAGGGGTCGACGACCTACACCGGCTCCGACCGCAGCTTCACCACCCTCGGCCCGCCGATCGTCTCCGAAACGGTCCCGCTGCAGGTGGACCAGAGCTCCGCCACCCTGCAGGCGACCGTCGATCCCGACGGCTTCTCGACCATCTACCGTTTCGAATGGGGTCCTACCGCCGCCTATGGCAGAAGCGCGCCGGCCGAGCTCGAACCTTCGCTCGGCTCCGGAACCGGCAAGGTCTTCGCGACCGCGAAGATCGCCGGCCTGCAGGAGGCGGGCACCTACCACTTCCGCATCGTCGCCTCAAATTCCTCCGGCATGACGACAGGCCCCGACGCCACCCTCGAAACGCTCGACGGCTGTGGCTTCGTGCAGAACCGTTGCCTCGAGTTGGTGTCCCCGGCCGACAAGGGCCCTCTCGCGGAAGCCGGAGAAATCCTCCTGAAGTCGCAGCGGCTCTTCCAGCCCGCCGCGTTCGGCTCGAAGGTGAACTATGTGCTGAATCCGGGACTTCCCGATTCGACCGCGGGCGGTGAAGTCGTCTATCAGGCGACCCGGGGTGGGGCCGGATGGCAGAGCAGCCAGCTCTCTCCGCCGACGCTTGCGGCCTCGCCTGTCAACAGCAACCAGAGCGGGGTGATCCGGTATTCCTCCGCCGACCTCGGCTGCACGTATTTCTCCAGCCGGCAGCCTCTCACCGAGGATGCGCCGCGGTCGACGATCGAAGCGGGTAAGGAAAACCTCTTCCTCCGCAGGCCCGACGCCTCCTTCGTGCTTCTGACGCCTCGGCCCTACGCCGATCCGGAAGCAACTCATCAGTTGGGCGTTGCGGGCGCCTCCGCCGACTGCGAACGCGTCGTCTTCTTCGTCGAAGGCTCGGCCGATTTCGCCGGCCTCGGCGGCGGCCTCTACGAATGGGACCACGGCGTTCTGCGCAGCATCAGCCTGATCCCAGGCGCGACCGGACCCGTCCCCGCCACGCCCGGCGCCGGGTTTGGCAACTATTGGAACGCGGTCGGCACCGACTGCGCCGAAGCCGGTGTCGACCACGGCGCCTGCGTTCCCTCCGACGAATCGCGCGTCGTCTTCACTGCCACCAGCCAGGAAGGGACCGACAACGGCAGGCAGGCGATCTTCCTCTACTCCGGCGGTGGTGAAGATGCGCTCGACATCTCACAGAAGAACGGCGGCGCCCCTCACGACGACCTCGGGGCCTTCTACCAGACCGCCAGCACCGACACGACCAAGGTCTTCTTCCTCGCCAACTACGGGCTCGCCGGGGCTCCGGTCGGACCCGTGGGCCCCTGCGACGGCGGCAACGGCCAGAAAGCCAGCCCCACGGCGGGCACCGGAGCGGGCTGCGATCTCTACCTCTACGACGAGAGCAGGCCGGGGGGGGAACGGCTCGTCGACCTCTCTGCCGTGGCCACCCCCGCCATCGAGGCGGCCAACGAAGGTGGGGCCGCTGTGGCGGGCGTGCTCGACGCATCCGACGACGGCTCCTACGTCTATTTCGCCGCCCGCGGCCAGCTCGTTCTCGGCCAGGGCGATACCTACGCAGAGAACATGGCCGGCGAAGGCTCCTACAACATCTATCTCTCCCACGAAGGCGCGCTGTCCTATGTAGGCAGGCTTGCCCAGGCAGACTGGGGTGGAAATGGAGCCCAAGTCGGGATCTGGGGAAGCACCACGCGACCAGGCTGGTCCTCCCGGGTCACTCCCGACGGCAGGCACCTGCTCTTCCAGTCGACCGCGAACGTGACCGGTTATGAAAGCGGTGGGGCGCTCGAGGCCTACCTCTTCTCTGCTCCTGGTAGCGGCACTCCCGATGGCAATGTGACCTGCGTTTCCTGCCGCCATGATGGCCGACTCTCCCTCGGGCGTGTCGGTCAAGAAGGCTTGGCGCCGCTGACCAACAACGGTCTGGCCGCCGCTCCGCTTAATCCGCCGCGTAGGCTTACCGACGACGGCTCGGAGGTGTTCTTCTGGTCGCCCGATGCTCTCGCCCTGGGCGCCGAAGAAGGCGGCCTCAACCTCTATGAGTGGCACGACGGCCAGGTGTCCCTGCTTACTCTCGGGGTTTCGGATACCGGGCAAGAATTGCGCGAAGGAGTCCGTCGCCAGGCGGCCTTCGCCGGCGCCGGCGCCGACGGCGAGGACATCTATCTCGCCAGCCCACGCTCGCTTGAGCCACAGGACTTCGACCAGCGGCTCGATCTCTACGACGCCCGTGAAGGTGGCGGCTTCGCGCCCGCGGCCCCGCCGCCGTCGGCCTGCGACCCGCTCGGTGAAGGCTCCTGTCAGGGCGCCGGCTCGCCCGCCGGGACCGCCTCTCCCGCCCCTGCCAGCACCGGTGCCTCCGAAGGCAACGTCCACCAGGGCGGCAAGCCGGCAAAGAAGCACAGGAGGCACCGCAGGCACAGGAAGCACCACAAGCACCGTGAGCACAAACGACACCACCAGGCCAAGGCGCGAGCAGGCGACCACAGGAGGGCAGGCAAATGAGACGGGCAGGCACTCCTACGCGCATCCGTCGCTTTCCCACGGCGGGCATCCTCTGCGCCCTGCTCGTGCTCTGCATGGCGGGGTCGGCCCAGGCGGCGAGCGCCGGCTGGCAGCTGATCGGGGCCACCGGCCCGACCAATCTCCCTCCCGTCAACAGCGAGATCCAGAAGGTGTCGGTCGACGCGACCGCCGGCCAGTTCACCCTCACCTTCGCAGGGCAGACGACGTCTCCGCTCGCCTTCAACGCCAGACCGGGCGAAGTCGAGGCCGCCCTCGACGCGCTCTCGACCGTCGGCGGTGCTTCGGGCTCGGTAGAAGTGAGCGGCGGCCCGGGCAGCGCCGGCGCCGGCGACCCCTACTTCGTCCGATTCGGCGGCGGCACCCTCGCCGGGAAGGACGTCGCAGAGATGACCGGGGCGGGCAGCGGTGGAGCCGCCGTGGTCGTCGGAACCCGGACCCAGGGCGGCACCCTTGGCGAAGGGACGATTGTCGCTTGGGCGACCAACGTCGGCGGGGCTTCGAGCTCCGGCATCGTCACCATGAGGTTCAGGAACCTCCCTCCGGGCATCGTCACCGCAGGTGCGGGCCCGGGTGAAATCGGCCAAGGGCCGGCCGCCAGTGGTTGGTCGTGCCCCGGCACCCCGGGGGACCCCGAAGTCATCTGCACGCTCGACTCGGCGCTGCACCCGGTTGCGTCCGGAAATGACGCTCCTCCGGTTCTCGTCCCGGTCAAGATCGAGGCTTCCGCCCCCGACAGCGGCTCGGTCGAGATGGAAGTCTCCGACCAGGCGGGCAACTCGGCGACCTACGAACTTGCGTTTCAGGTCACTTCCCGACAGGCGCCGCCCGGCATCCAGTCGGCCTGGGCCGGCTCCTTTGACGCCGACGGCGATCCCGCCACGGGGGCCGGCGAACATCCCGGCTCGGCAGCCGTCGGCTTCCGTGTCAACACCTATCTGGCGCCCACCGGCCGCGTGCTCCCCTCCGGGGACCTGCGCGACGTCCGCGTCGGCCTACCTCCCGGCTTCGCCGGCAACCCGACCGCGACCTCACGCTGCCCGCAGAACGTTCCGACGCGCGGTGGCACCTCTTGCACCTCGGCTTCTGTCGTCGGCACCGAGGGCGTGATCGTCGATGAATCCGGAAAGGATCTCGGGTCCGAAACCAGCAGAAGCTTCATCTATAACGACGATCCACCGACCGGCTGGCCGGCCCAGTTCGGCTTCACGGCCTCGCAAGGCACGGTCCGCGTGCTTGCCACGGTGCGAAGCGAAGAAGACTTTGGTCTGACCGCAACCGCGCCGACGATCACGCAGTTCTTCAACGCCTACGGCAGCTACAACGTCCTGGAAGGCGTTCCCGCGGCTTCGGGCGGCAAGGCCTTCCTCACCAACCCGAGCGACTGCGCCGAACAGGCCCGGCTCGCGCCGGTGGTGACGATCGCCGCCGACAGCTGGCAGATGCCGGGCGTCTTCGACACCGTAGTGCTGCCCCAGCCGGTGGTGACGGGCTGCGACAAGCTCCACTTCGAACCTGAGTTCAGCTTTCAGCCCAACGCCGGAGGCAACGCGCAGACGACCAGCGGCGCCACGGCGCACCTGCATATCGACCAGGCTGGGCTGATCGAACCCGACGAGCTGGCTCCGCCCCAACTGAAGCGCAGCGTCGTCACTCTGCCTCAGGGGCTCACCCTCAACCCGGCGTCCGCCGACGGCTTGCAGGCCTGCACCACCCAGCAGATGGGGTTGCTGACTACCGAAGGGGCGATGCCCAACCCGATCCGGTTCGACGAAGCGCCCGTGACCTGTCCGGACGCCTCGAAGATCGGGACGGCAGAAATCGAGACGCCGCTGCTGGAAGAAACGCTGCAGGGAACCGTGTACTTGGCGGCTCAGGATGAAAATCCGTTCCACTCACTGCTCGCGCTGTATCTGGTGGTCGACGATGCGAAGACCGGGATCGTCGTCAAGCTGCCGGGGAAGATCGAAGCCGATCCGAACACGGGTCAGCTGACCGCCACCTTCGACGACAACCCGCAAGTGCCGTTCGAAGACCTCACCCTGAATTTCCGCGGCGGACCGGGACAGCCCCGCTCGACCCTGGCCACCCCGGATACCTGCGGCAAATACACCACCGACGGCGAATGGACCCCATGGTCGGCGCCCGAATCGGGCCCGCCGGCGCGGACCGAGAACAGCTTCGACGTCAGCAAGGGCGTCGGCGGCTCGGCCGCCTGCCCGACGACGAAGGCTGCGCGTCCCTTCGACCTCGGCCTCTCGGCGGGAACGACGAATGCCGACGCCGGTGCCCACAGCCCGTTCACTCTGCGGTTGACCCGGCCCGACGGCAACCAGGAGATCGACAAGGTCTCGGTGGTAGCGCCCCCCGGCTTGGTCGCCAGCTTCAGGGGCCTCAGCACCTGCTCGCCGGAGGCGATCGCATCGGCCGGAGCTCCCGGGCGCTCCGGGAAGGAAGAGCTGGCCAATCCGTCGTGTCCGGCCTCGAGTCAGATCGGGACCACCACTGTCGCCGTCGGCGTCGGCTCTAACCCGCTTGAAGTCAAGACCGGCAAGGCGTACCTCACCGGCCCTTACAAGGGCGCGCCGCTCAGCTTCACCTTCATTGTCCCGGCCGTCGCCGGTCCGTTCGACCTCGGCGTCCAAGTGGTGAGGACGGCCGTCTACATCAACCCCAAGACGGCCCAGGTGACCGCCGTGTCCGATGCGATCCCGCAGATCCTCAGGGGGATCCCCCTCTTGGTCCGGGAAGTGCGGGTCGACCTCGATCGCCCCGGCTTCACCCTCAACCCGACCAATTGCGAACCGATGAACGTCCTCGCGCAGGTGAGCGGCGCCAGCGGCGCGGTGGCAAACCTTTCGAACCGCTTCCAGGCCGCCAACTGCGGCGCGCTGGCATTCCACCCAGGCCTGAAGCTCCAGCTCCATGGCGGGACCAAGCGCGGCAAGTACCAGCGCCTCGAAGCGACCGTCACCTACCCTGAAGGTCCGGGCTACGCGAACATCTCTAGGGCGGCGGTGACCTTGCCGCACTCCGAGTTCCTCGCCCAGGAGCACATCCGCACCGTCTGCACGCGGGTTCAGTTCGCCGCGCACGAGTGCCCGCGAGGGTCGATCTACGGCCATGCAGAAGCCATCACGCCGTTGCTCGACCAGCCGCTGACCGGACCCGTTTACCTTCGCTCGTCCGACAACCCGCTGCCGGATCTGGTGGCGGCGCTTCGCGGTCCCGATAGCCGCCCGATCGAAATCGAGCTGTCCGGGCGGACCGATTCCAAGCACGGCGGCATCCGTAACACCTTCGACCTGGTGCCCGATGCGCCTGTCACCAAGTTCACGCTGAAGCTCTTCGGCGGCAAGAAGAGCTTGATCGTCAACTCGCGCAACCTCTGCAAGGGGAAGAAGCAACGTGCCACCGTGCGGATGAACGCGCAGAACGGGATGCGGCGGCGGTTCCGCCCGGTCGTCAAGAACGATTGCGGGAAACGGGTGAAGAAGGCGCACCGCGGCCACCGCCGTACTTGACAACTATAGGTACGCCGGAGTACACTCTGTACCGTCGTTTACATGCGGCAGAGGTCGATGCCTAGGTGCGGGTGCCTCCGCTTCATTATTTCTCCTGTGGTAAGCCTGTGGCGGCGTTGGCGGATGAAGTTCCCTCCGGCGCCGCTTCAGGCTGCGCGGCGCGTTAGCGAGTCGCTGACTTAGGCTGGGATCGGCGCTGTGAGGGCAAGAGGATTCACGCCCTCCCAGGTGACCGAGTACACGTACGGGCCGTCCACGGTCGTGGCGATCTCCTCGATTTTCGGCCAGCTGGCCGTGATGAGCCGTAGTAAATTCCAGCGGCTGTAGTTCCCGGCGCTGGTGAGGCAAAATGTCCGCACCTTTGCGCTGATCAGCGCTGCTCTCTCCGCCGGATGGTTCCGAATCCTTTTGTCCCGCTTCAGCACCACCCAGTCGTTCTCGCCTGCCCTGGCGAGCCAACCAACGTCATCGGTGCTCTCTTTGGGCATTCCGGGTTGGCCCGCGTGGCAAACATCGTCACGAACCCCGGCCAAGGCCCGGCGCACTGCAACCGGCACACTTGCATCGACGTAGAAGGTCATGCGACCGCTGTGTTGCTCCTCTCGGGCGGAACGCCGGGGTGACAGGTTTTCGTTTTCTGGGGTCACCTCCGTCCCCGGCCTCGCCGTAGTATTGCCGAAACTTCGGCGGAATAAATAGGGCCGCTTCGATCTTCTGCGCGAAGGCTGGGATCGGGCGCACCAGCGCCGCCGGGTCGCTCAGGCGTTGACCGGGGCGAGCGCGAGCCAGGTGATGTCCGCCGCCCGCTCAGGCAGCGATTCGCGCCGGCCGTGGACGATCTCGTGCTGGATCGACGCCCATATGCCGGTGGCGACGGCGTGCAGGGTGGCTGTCCCTGGCGAACCCGCGAACTGAGGAGGCAGCAGGCCGGGCTGGAGGAAGGTGATGAAGCGATCCAGGACCTCGTCGGCCTCGTCGAGCGCCACCGGCCCCGCGGTCGGCAGCTCGATGAAGGCGAGCCGGGCGAACGGCTCGTGCCGGGCGAGGTAATCGAGCAGAGCCCGGATCCCGGCCCCGACCGCCTCGGGCCGGCCGTGCTCGGCGGCGAAGGCGGAGCTGGCGGATTGGAGGGCTTCCCTGGCCATCGCCTTGAAGGCGGCGATCAGCGCGTCGCGCTTGCTCTGGAAGTGCTCGTAGAAGGTCTGGTTCGAGACACCGGCGGCGCTCGAGATCGCCGGGATGCTGAGCGAGTCGTAGCCGCCCTCCACAACCACCCTCGCCGCCGCCCGCACGATCCGCTCGCGCTGGCTCAGCGTGCGGCGGCTGGCGGGACTGTCGGGAGGCTCCTCCCAGGGCGGGTCGACCGCGGGTCCGCCGGCGCTCTCGTCGCCGCCGGCTTCCGCCTCCGCGAAGGCTCTCCGCACCATCTGCCCCGGCTCCTGCTGGTAGGACAGCACCCAGGCCACCAGCTCGCCCACGAGGGCGGGCAGTTGGTCGGCTCGACCAGCGCGCAGGGATCGGTAGACGACCCCGCGGATCCCCGCGACGACGGCCCTGACCGTCACGTCTGCGACCTCGACGCTGCTGGGCGAGTGGTCGAAGCTCTGCCTGATCATCAGCTCGAAGGCTTCTGCCCCCTTTTCGCGATGGGCGATGCCGGCCTTGCCGAGGGTAAGGGAGTCCACCGCCGCCAGTGAGGCGGCGGCCGGCTCGGCCGCGGCGATCTCCATGAAGACGCTGAGCGCGTGGGTGAGCCGCTGGCGAAAGTCCCCGGGCTCGCCGAAGGCCGTGCTCACCCGCTCGGTGACCACTTCGATGATGGCGTCGAAGGTGGCGAGAAAGCAGGCCTGCTTGGATTCGAAATGCTGGTAGAAGGTCGTCTTCGAGACGCCGGCAAGGCTGACCAGCTCGGACACGGTGGTGCCCGCGAAGCCATGCTGCGCGGTGGCCTCGACCATCGCTCCCTCGAGCCGGCCGATCTGGTGCCGCTCGACTACGGTCGGCGGCAGGCCGTGGCGACCACGGCTCAGCTGGGGAAAGAGCGGTTTGGTCAGATCTGGAACGGCATCGGTAGCCATCTGAGATTTGTTGACCATAACCGGCTGCGCGCCCGGGGGCTCTCGAACCGCCGCCAATCGACCTCCGCAGGCATGCGAAACGGCCAAATCGCCAAAGTTCCTTGACGTGCTCCCACCAATATGCATAGAGTCGAGCAATCGGTCATTACCGGTCACAGCACTCACGCGAACTTGGGAAGGGGAGCCGTGAGATACGACTCAGCAGTGTTGGAGAGAGTCGCGCAGCGTTTCCGGCGCGACATGTGGGATTCAGTAGTTCCGGAAGCAATCTCCGAATCGGGAGTTGAAGCTCACCGGTTCGGTCCGGTGCAGGCGACCGCATTCGGCGACCTGCCCGAAATTCACCTGCTGCAGCAGATCCAGGGAGCCGCCGAGCCCGGCGCGGTTGCGGGCGGCCACCTTGGGGCAGCGATCGAATGGATGCGAGCCCGCGAAGTCGACTACCGGATCCCGGTGGCTGCCGGCCGTCCGGGTGCGGAGGAGGCGGAGACCTGGCTCGACGAGCGGGGCTATGAGCGTGGAGCGGGTTGGGTGAAACTCATCCGCAACGGCTCGCTGCCCGATTTCGACGTCGATCCCAGCATCGTCGTCTACCGGCTCGGAGAAGACGAATGCGAAGGCGAAGGGCTGAGCACGATCGCCGCGGAGGCCCTGAACATGCCGCTGGTGGCGGGGACGCTGTTCTTCTCGCTGCCCCAGCGGCAGGGTTGGCATTGCTACACGGCGGCGCTCGGGCCCGAAGAGGTCCCGGTCGCCACCGCGTCGATGCTGATCAGCGAGGGCGTCGCCCAGCTTGGAGCGGGGCAGACGCTCGAGCACGCGCGAGGGCTGGGCTGCAACGCGGCCCTCCTGCACCAGCGCCTGCTCGACGCCCACCGGGCCGGGTGCCACACCGTCTTCGTCGAGGTAGGCGAATGCGATCTCGGCTCCTGGTCGGCGGTCACCGGCAACCTGCGCAAGGCGGGTTTCGAGGAGGCCTACGAGGGCCGCAACTGGCAGCGCCCGGCGCTGCACCCGGCGGAGCTTCCGGAGCAGTTCAGCGGCTGAGCTCGGGGGCGGGGGCTGCCTCGGAGCCCTCGCCCTCTCCGGCTGCCTCGGGCTCCGACTCGGGCGGCAGGCTGCCGCCGCGGTCGGTGCCGGCGATCAGCTCGTCGGGCGACTTCTCCTCGGGGACGAAGCCCGACTTCATCCCGAAGTAGACCGCCTGCGGATGGTGGGCGACGATCGCCACGGTCGACTGCTCGGGCATCACCGCGTAGCCGCCGGAGAGGGTCATCCCGATCGCTTCCAGGTCGAGCAGGCGCCAGACCTTCTCGTGCTCGGACTGTTCGGGGCAGGCGGGGTAGCCCCAGGAGTAGCGGCGGCCCTGGTCGAGCTCGATCGCCAGCTGGCGGCGGACTTCGGAGTGCAGCCACTCGGCCAGGCCCTCGGCCGCCTGCACGCCGAGCCCGTGGACGTAGAGCTGCTCGGCGAACCTCCCTTCGGCCTCCAGCCGCTCGATCAGCGCGGTCACCTGCGGGCCGACGGTCACCCCCTGCAGGGCGACGACGTCACGTTCGCCGCTCTCCAGCGGCCGGTAGAAGTCGGCGAGGCAGATGCGGTCGTGGCGCGGCTGGCGCGGGAAGGCGAGGCGCTCGAGCTCGCGGTCCGGATCCTCGGGATCGAAGACGATCAGCTCGTTGCCGTCGGCGTTGCAGGGGAAGTAGCCGAGCCTGGCTCTCGGGTGGAGGTAGTCCTGCTCCCGCCACATCCGCTCCAGGCGCGGCGCGAAGCCCTCCTCCTCGTCGGTTCCCTCGACCAGCGCCTGCCAGGCCTCGCCCTTGATCCCGCGGCCGCCCCAGTGCAGCTTGAAGAGCACGTGGCGGTCGAGGTAGGGGAAGACGGCGTCCCTGGCCGGGTCATCGTCGAACTCGACCTCGACCTCGCGCACGCCGAGGTAGGGCGGCTCGGGGATCGGAACGTCGGTGCGCGCCGCGGAGCGGACGCTGTCGTCGCTGGTCGGCGGCGCGTCGTCGACCACGACCGGCTTTTCGCGCAGCCCCTTGGCCTCGGTCCTGATCCGCTCGACCAGCGCTCCCCGTGCCTCGGAGTCGACCAGCGCGTCCATCGTGTCCAGTCCCTGGAAGGCGTCCTTGCAGTAGAAGACGCCGGCCTCGTAGATCTCGTCGGACTCCCTGCCCTTCGGGTAGAGGGTGCGGCGGCCGAAGTCGCGGTTGATCGCGGCGCCGCCGATCAGCACCGGAAAGTCGAGCCCGCGCTGGTGCAGCTCGGCGACGCAGGTCGGCATCTGCTTCGAGGTGGAGACGAGGAGTGCCGAGAGCCCGATCGCGTCGGCCTCGTTCTCGACTGCGGCCTCGATGATCGCGTCGACCGGCACCTGCTTGCCGAGGTCGATCACGGTGTAGCCGTTGTTGGTGAGGATCGTGTTGACGAGGGACTTGCCGATGTCGTGCACGTCGCCGAAGACGGTTGCGATCACGACTTTGCCCTTGGTGTGGCCGTCGATCCGGTCCAGGTAGTTCTCGAGCTGCGCCACGGCGCGCTTCATCACGGTCGCCGACTGGAGCACGAACGGCAGGATCAGCTCGCCGGCGCCGAACTTGTCGCCCACCTCCTTCATGGCGGGCAGCAGCACCTTGTTCAGCGTCGGGACCGCGCCGATCTTGTCGACCGACCGGTCGATCCAGTCCTCCACGCCCTCCTTCTTGCGGCGCAGGATCATGAAGTGGAGTGCCTCCTCGGGCTCCATGCCCTCGGTCGGGTCGCCGGCCTCCTCGGCGACCTCCTCGCCCTTCGACTCGAAGTGGGCAATGAAGCGCTCGAGCGCGTCGGGGCGCCGGTTGAAGACCAGGTCGTCGGTCAGCTCGCGCTCCTCCTCGGAGATCTCCGAGTAGGGCGTGATGTGGTTCGGGTTGACCATCGCCAGGTCGAGCCCGGCCTCGACGCAGTGGTGGAGGAAGACCGAGTTGAGGACGGCGCGCGGCCGCGGGCTGACCCCGAAGGAGACGTTGGAGACGCCGAGCGAGGTCTTCACGCCGGGGATTTCGGCCTTGATGCGGCGGATGCCCTCGATCGTCTCGACTGCCGACGGCCGCCACTCCTCGTCGCCGGTCGTCAGGGTGAAGGTGAGCGCGTCGAAGATCAGCGCCTCGGGGTCGAGGCCGTGCTCCTCGCAGGCGAGGTCGCGGATGCGGCTGGCGATCTCGACCTTGCGCTCGGCCGTCTTCGCCATCCCGACCTCGTCGATCGTCAGCGCGATCAGCGACGCTCCATGGGCCTTGGCCAGCGGCACGACGACGT
>DASSOC010000071.1:0-21911 GCA_035700965.1 Solirubrobacterales bacterium | reverse complement strand
GACTGCACGGTCAAGGACCCTCGCGACGCGGAGATCTTCGTGGTCGAGGGCGACTCCGCGGGCGGCTCGGCCAAGCAGGCGCGCGATCGGTCGACCCAGGCGGTGCTGCCTTTGCGGGGCAAGATCATCAACGTGGAGAAGAGCCGCATCGACAAGGTGCTGGCCAACAACGAGGTGCAGGCGCTGATCACCGCGATCGGCACTGGCGTCCACGACGAGTTCAACCTCGAGGACGCCAGGTACCACAAAATCGTCATGGCGACCGACGCTGACGTCGACGGCGCCCACATCCGCACCCTCGTCCTCACCTTTCTCTACCGGCAGATGCCGGACCTGATCGACGCCGGCTACGTCTACATCGCCAAACCGCCGCTCTACCGGGTCAAACAGGGGAACCAGGAGACCTACCTGGAGCGCGAGACCGAACTCGAGGAGCTGCTGCTGCGGGACAAACTCGAGAGCTTCGAGCTCGTCGACGCCAACGGCAAGAAGACGAAGCTGACGCCGAGCCGCTGGCAGGGCTACGTGCGGCGCTCGAAGGAGTACGAGGGCTGGGGCTCCTCGCTGCAGGCCGAGTTCGGCCACGAGGCGGTCCGCTTCCTCGAGGAGTCGAACCTGCTCGACGAGGGCGTGACGACGGTTGCGGCCGCGGCGAAGCTGCTCGAGGAGAAAGCTCCCGAGGACGAGCCGTTCGACACGGAGGTCCTGGAGAGGAGCGACGACCTGCTCGTCGTCAAGGCGATCGAGCGGCGCAGCGGCTTGGCGCGGACGCACCGCTTCCCCGCCGCGCTTTTCACCCACCACGATTACCGCCGGTTCGTCGAGGTCCACCAGGCGCTGCTGAAACAGGTCGGTCGGCCGCCGTTCGAGATCCATTACGACGAGAGGCGCAACGTCGCGCTCTCCTTCCAGGCGCTGCGGGGGGCGGTGCTGGAGCTTGCTCGCAAAGGCGTGCAGCTGACGCGGTTCAAGGGGCTGGGCGAGATGAACGCCGAACAGCTGCGGGAGACGACGATGGATCCGGCGAGCCGAACTCTCGCCCGGGTCACCCTCGAAGACGCGACCGCAGCCGACCAGATCTTCTCGATGTTGATGGGCGACCAAGTGGGGCCCAGACGCGATTTCATCGAGACGCACGCGAAAGAGGTCCGGTTCCTTGACGTCTAAGGGCAGGACGTTCCACGGAGGGCTGAATTGATGGACGCCAACGTTCTCACCGGCGGCCGGATCGAAGAGCGCGAGCTCGAGAAGGAGATGCGCTCGTCCTATCTCGATTACGCGATGAGCGTGATCGTCGGCCGCGCCCTGCCCGACGTCCGCGACGGGCTGAAGCCCGTGCACAGGCGCGTGCTCTACGCGATGCACGACATCGGCCTGCAGCCGACCCGGCCCTACCGCAAGTGCGCCTTCATCGTCGGCGAGGTGATGGGCAAGTACCACCCGCATGGCGACTCCGCGATCTACGACACGCTGGTGCGGATGGCGCAGGACTTCTCCCTGCGCTACATGCTGGTCGACGGCCAGGGCAACTTCGGCTCGATCGACGACGACCCGGCAGCGGCGATGCGGTACACCGAGGCGCGCCTCGGCCGGCTCGCGACCGAGCTGCTGCGCGACATCGACGCCGACACCGTCGACTTCGGGCCCAACTACGACGAATCGACGCAGGAGCCGCTGGTGCTGCCGGCGCGCTTTCCGAACCTGCTCGTCAACGGCACCTCCGGCATCGCCGTCGGGATGGCGACGAACATCCCGCCCCACAACCTGCGCGAGGTAGCCGCCGCGGTCGCCGCCTACGTCGACGACCCGCAGATCGACCTCGAGGGCCTGATGCAGCACGTCAAGGGCCCGGACTTCCCGGGCGGCGGCATCATGAGCCGCGAGGGGATCCGCGACGCATACGCCTCGGGGCGCGGCAGCATCCGGGTTCGCGCCCGCGCCCACGTCGAGCCGCTGAAGGGAGGCAAGGAGGCGATCGTCGTCACCGAGCTCCCGTTCATGGTCAAGAAGGGGGGCGATGGCGGCCTGATCACGAAGATCGCCGACCTCGTCCGCGACAAGAAGCTCGACGGCATCTCCGACCTCCGCGACGAGTCCGACCGCTCCGGGATGCGCCTGGTGATCGAGCTGAAGCGCGGCGGCCCGCCGGCCAAAGTCGTTCTCAACAACCTCTACAAGAAAACCGCGATGCAGACGACGTTCGGCGCCAACATGGTGGCGCTGGTCGACGGGGTTCCGAAAACGCTCAGCCTGCGGCAGCTGATCCATCACTACGTCGACCACCAGCGCGAGGTGGTGACGCGGCGGACGCAGTACGAACTGCGCCGGGCCGAGGCGAGGGCCCACATCCTCGAGGGGCTGCTGATCGCCCTCGACAACCTCGACGCGGTGATCGCCTTGATTCGGGGCTCGAGCGACCCGGACGCCGCCCGCGAGGGGCTGATCGACCAGTTCGAGCTCTCGCGCGAGCAGGCGCAGGCGATCCTCGACATGCGCCTGCAGCGCCTGACCGCGCTGGAGGCCGACAAAGTCCGCGCCGAGCACGCCGACCTGATGGAGCGAATCGGCGAGCTGCGGGCGATTCTCGGCGACGAGGCCAGGGTGATGGGCCTGGTCAAAGACGAGCTGGCCGAAGTCGTCGACTCCTACGGCGACGAGCGCCGCACCGAACTCGCCCATTTCGAGGGCGACGTCGGGATCGAGGACATGATCGCCGACCAGCAGATGGTGATCTCCCTCACCGCCTCCGGCTACGTGAAGCGGCTGCCGCTCGCGACCTACCGCCAGCAGCACCGCGGCGGCGTCGGGGTGATGGGGATGAACCTGAAAGAGGACGACTACATCGCCCACCTCCATATCTGCTCGACCCACGACTTCCTGCTCTTCTTCACCAACCGCGGCAAGGTCTACAGGCTGAAGGTCTACGAGCTGCCGGAGGGCTCGCGGACCTCGAAAGGCAGCTCGCTCAACAACCTGCTGCCGCTGCGCGAAGGCGAGCGGGTGATGGCGGTGATCCCGACCCGCGACTTCAAAGAGAACCGGTACCTCGCCTTCGCCACGGCACGGGGCCTGGTGAAGAAAACGAAGTTCCTCGCCTACAACACCCCGATCCGCGCCGACGGGATCATCGCGATCAAGGTCAAGGACGGCGACGAGCTGGTCCAGGTGCGGCTGACCTCGGGCGAAGACGACATCCTGATGGTCTCCCACGCCGGCTATGCCGCCCGTTTCTCCGAGAAGAACGTGCGGGAGATGGGTCGCGACACCAGCGGCGTCAAAGGAATGAACGTCGCCGGCAAAGGCAACCGGGTGCTGGCGATGGACGTGGCCCGCAACGACACCGAACTCTTCGTCGTCACCGAGAACGGCTACGGCAAGCGCACGCCGGTCTCGCAGTACCAGGTGAAGGGCCGCGGCATCAAAGGCGTGCTCACCATCAAACTGACCGAGAAGAAGGGTGGGCTGGCCGGCGCCCTGATCGTCAGCGAGCACGAGGACCTCCTCTTCATCTCGCAGAACGGCATGGTCCAGCGCACCTCCGTCGGCGGCATCTCCCAGCTCGGCCGCGCCACCCAGGGCGTCAAGGTGATGAACATCAAGGACGACGACCGCGTCAGCGCCGTCGCCCTGGTGGTCGAGTCCGAGGAAGCCGGCGGCACCGCAGCCGCTGCCGAGACCGATGGCCAGCCGGAGCTGGTCGAAGCATCGGTTGACGGCGCGAGTTAGATCGCAAGTTAGCTACAGGTAACGCCTCGTCCTCGTACTCAACCGTCGCCTCCGCGAGGTGGTTAGGCGTTCGCCGGCGGTCGGCTAAGCCGCAGCGGGCAGGTACTGCACCCAGGCGCTTGGGATCTTCGGGCTGGCGACCTGGATGAAGACGGTGGGCGGCGGCGCCTTGGGGGTCTTGGCCGGGTGCATTTCGATCTCGCGGGGGAGGCGGTTGCCCTTGCGGCGGTTGCAGGGGGGGCAGGCGGCGACGATGTTCTCCCAAACGGAGAGGCCGCCGCGGGAGCGGGGGATGACGTGGTCGACGGTGAGGCCGGCTTTGGTCGAGCCGCAGTACTGGCAGGTCCAGGAGTCGCGGGCGAGGACGGCGCGGCGGGTGATCTTGCGGCGGTGCGCCTCGCGCGGGATGCGGACGTAGTTGACGAGTCGGATCACGTCGGGCCGGTCCATCGTCATCCGCTCGGAGTGGAGCTCGAAGCCGTTCCGGCGCTCCAGCAGTTCGGCCTTTTCCTTGAGCAAGAGGACAGCGGCTCGTCTCAACGTGCAGACGTTGATCGGCTCATACGTCGCGTTGAGTACCAGCACCCTGGCCATTGCTTGAGGGAAATTGTAGGCACCTCGGCGCCCGTTGCCCTCAATCAAGGGGGTAGGAGCCGAGGATTCGGACCGAATCGGCCTTCGCCCGCAGCTGCGCGACCGCCTCGTCGACCGCCTCGTCGTCCTCCTTGCCCTCGAGGTCGCAGAAGAACATGTAGCGGCCCAGCCCCTGCCGCAGCGGCCGCGACTCGATCCTCGTCAGGTTGATCCCGCGGCTCGAGAACTCGCTCAGCGCCTCGACCAGCGCCCCCGGGTGATCCGCCCCGAGCTCGGAGAAGACGAGCGAGGTCTTCCACGAGCCGGCCCCCGCGAGCTCGGTCCCCTGGGGGGCGATCCAGACGAAGCGGGTGACGTTGTCGTCGGAGTCCTCGACCCCTTCCAGCAGCAGCCGGCAGCCGTAGAGCTCGGCCGCCGCGCGCGCCCCCAGCGCCGCCCACGGCCGGGTCGACTCGCTGACCATCCGCACCGCCGCCGCGGTGCTGCTGACGCTGCGGAGTTCGGTCTCCGGCAGCCGCTCGCGGAGGAACCGCGCGCACTGGGCCAGCGGCTGGGGGTGCGAGAGCACCGCCTCGACGTCCCCGACCTCCACCCCCTCGCGGGCGATCAGGTGGACCCGCACCCGGTAGTCGTGCTCACCGGCGATCGCCACCGCGCCGGCGTCGAAGGCCAGCGTGTCGAGGGTCGGCCGCACCGAGCCCTCGATCGAGTTCTCGATCGGCACCAGCGCCCGCTCAGCCTCGCCCCGCTCGACCGCCAGGATCGCGTCGGGAATAGTAGGCGTCCGCAACGCCTCGTACCCACCCTCCGGCAGCGCCTCCCCAAGCGCATCCTCGGTAAACGTCCCGGCGGGTCCCAAGTAGGCGATCTTCATCCAGAGATCAAACCAGAGCTTCCTCCACTGAGCGTCAAGCGGGTCAAAGCCGTGGTCAGGGAGGGGTCAAGCGGGTCGAACACCGCGCGGCCTGTACCAGAGGGCTGAGGTGCTTGCCTCTAACCGAACGAAACCGTCGAACGAGGCAACCGTCACGCGTCGAGGGGTCCGGGGGTGTCTCCGTACGGACACTCCCAAAAGCGAGCGAAGCGAGCGCGTCCGGTAGGAGACACCCCCGGACCCCTCGCTCTCCAGACACCTCCCTATTCGACGAGCAGAGTGAAGGTCGCTTCGTTGTTTTCCGTGACCGTCTCGCCGGCCACCGGTTCCGCTTCGACTTCGAGCGCCACTTCGCCCTTCGGCGTCGGAGTCAGCGGGATCGTTGCGGTCGCCTGTTCGCCGGCGCCGACTTCGTCGATTTCGCCGGTCACGGTGTTGCCGTTGACGGTGACCGCCACCGTCACCCCGTTCTCGGTCGATTCGCCCTGGTTTTCGACCGTCGCTTCGACTTCGACTCCTTCTTCGCCGGGGACCGAGGTTGCCGCCCCTTCGACCAGTTCGGAGCCGTTGACGCTGACCCCGACCAGTTCGAGCCCGTGCACGCCCGGGGCCGCCGTGCCGCTGTTGCCGCTGATCGCGCCGAGCGCGTCGCCGACGGTCTTTTCTTCCAGCCACTTTTCGTCCGGCAGCACGCTGCTCTTCGGCACGTCGCTGTCGGAGATGCCGTTCGAGGCGAGGACCGAATCGATTTCCGGTCGCACCACCTGTTCGTAGACGACGTCGGAGGCGAGCAGGCTCTGCATCTGCTTGGCGATCGCCGCCATCGCCTTGTCGGCCCCGGCTTCGCCGAGCGCCGTCGGCATCTTTTCGGCGATCTCGTCAAAGGCGCTGGCCCGCAGCTCGTAGGTGAGTTCGAGGTTCTTCTGCGGCCCGCTCATGTCACCCGGCGCGTCCAGCCCTTCGACCCGCCCCCGCAGCGAGTCCATCGCGCTGCGCTGCGCGCTGACCTCGTTGACGAAGTCGGTGACGGAGGCGTTGCCGGGGCTTTCGAGTTTGCTGAAGAAGTCCTTGCTCGTCTGTTCGGTTCCTTCGGCGACCTCGGCGACCTTGCGCGCGTAGTCGCTCAATTCCGATTCCGCCCGAGCGTCGAGGCAGCCCTTGACTCCGAGCACGATCAGGATCACCAGGATCAGGGCGCCGCCGAGAGCCAGCGCCCGCCGCAGCATGATCTGCTGGCGTTCGGGGCGACGGCGGGGGCGCTCGCGCCGCGGGGGGCGTCGTGAGGTGAAGTCCTCCACGAGGCCGAGAGTATGAACGCTGGAACGGCTCCCACGTCAGGAGGCCCCGCAAATGGTGGGGTTTTCCCATCCAAGCGCAGGAGAGCGAACCGCCCCGGCGAAGGTGATGCGGCGATGGTTGGCTCGCTCGTGCTCAACCGCTTTCTGATCGAGCGCCGCATCGGCAGCGGCGGCTTCGGCGTTGTCTACGAGGCCTGGGACGGCCGCCTCGAGCGTCCGGTCGCGGTGAAGGCGATCGAGCAGCAGGGGGAGCCCGGCCGGCGGGTGCTGCGCGAGGCGCAGGCCGCGGCGCGGCTCAACCATCCCGGCATCGTCACCCTCTACGAGATGGGGGAGGAGGAAGGGAACGCCCTCCTCGTCACCGAGCTGGTCGAGGGCTCGACCCTCGCCACTGTGATCCGCCGCGGCGAGCTCTCCGACCGCGAGATCGGCGAGATCGGCGCCGACCTCTGCGAGGCGCTCGACCACGCCCACTCGCGCGGCGTCGTCCACCGCGACATCAAGCCGCAGAACGTGCAGGTGATCGAGGGCTCCGAACCGCGGGCGAAGCTGATGGACTTCGGCGTCGCCCACCTCAGCGACGGCCCCTCCCTGACCGCCGCCGGCGACGTCGTCGGCACCCTCGCCTACATGGCGCCCGAGCAGGCCGAGGGCAGGGCAGCCGGGCCCGAGGCCGACGTCTACTCGCTCGCCCTCACCCTGTACGAGTGCTGGAGCGGTGAGAACCCGAACCGCCGCGCCACCCCAGCGGCGACCGCCCGCGCGATCGGCGCCCGCGCCCGCCGCCTGCGCCGCCTCCGTCCCGACCTGCCGCGGGATCTGACCGAGACCGTCGATGCCTGCCTCTCGCCGCGACCCAGCCACCGCCCCTCGCTGGAGGAGCTCGGAACCGCGATCGAGGATTCGCTCGACCAGCTCGCCGACCACCTGTCCGGTGCCCACGGCCACCTCGTCACCCGCCTCAGCGCCCTGGTCGCCGCCGCCACCCTCGGCGGCTTCCTCGCCCTCCACGGAGCCGCGCTCCCGTGACCCCGTCGAGGGTTGATCCCTAGGATTCCGCCAATCGGCGTTCTACGCACCCTGGAGTCGAAAATCGAAGGCCTCGTCGAGGGCGTGTTCAGCCGCGCCTTCAGCTCGGAGGTGCAGCCGGTCGAACTGGCGCGCAAGCTGGCGAAGGAAATGGACGCGCACAAGACCGCCTCGGTCCAGCGCGTCTACGTGCCCAACGAGTACACGGTCTTCCTCTCGCGCCAGGACCGCGGCAAGCTCGAAGGCTACGAGCGCTCGCTCGAGCAGGAGCTCTCCGGCTACCTGCTGGAGCACGCGCGGCGCCGCGGCTACGACCTCCTGACCCGGCCCCAGGTCGAGTTCGAGACCGACGAGCGGCTGCGGCTGGGCGAGTTCGGGATCCAGGCGCGGCTGGTGAAGCCGCCCGCCCACGAGGGCGCCGCCCCCGAACAGGGGGAAGAGGGCCACACGATGGTCTACTCGGCGGTGCGCGAGCGCGACCGCAGCCGGCCGAAACGCCCCGAGCAGGCGGTGGGGGCGCTGGTCTCGACCCGCGCGGTCGTCACCCTCGCCGACCGGCGCTACGTGCTCGACGGGCCGCAGGCGACGATCGGCCGCTCGAAGTCGGCCGAGTGCGTGCTCTCCGACCCCAACGTCAGCCGCCGCCACGCCGAGCTGCGGCGCGACGAGAACGGCGACTGGCAGATCGCCGACCTCGGCTCCACCAACGGGATCAAGGTCAACGGGCGCCGCGTCCCCTCGACCCGGCTCAGCCCCGGCGACCAGGTCACCCTCGGCACGACCACCTTCACTTTTGACATAGAGCAGTAGGCAACAGGGTCGGCTGGCTCCGTCATTAAGGTCTCTGTCGCGTGAGCTACGACCCCGTATCAGTGGCGCTGAAGTTCGGCTTCCTCGCCGTCCTCTACCTGTTCGTGCTGGTGATCGCGCGCAGCGCCCTCAAGGACCTGCGCCGGACGACCGCGCCGGCTCCCGATGCGACCGGCTTCCACGCCGCGCCGGCCTTCGCCGAGGCGCCGCGCGGACCCGACGGCTGGCTCGTCGTCGAGCGCGGGGGCGGCCTCGAGCGCGGGCAGCGCTTCGACCTGATCGGCGGCCTCTCGGTCGGCCGCTCGAAGGAGTCCGACGTGCGGATCGAGGACCGCTACGCCTCCAGCCTCCACGCCCGCGTCTTCTCGCGCGAGGGGCGGTTCTACGTGGAGGACATGAACTCGACCAACGGCACCCTGCTGAACGGCGCCACCCTGCAGGGCGAGGCCGAGCTGATCGACGGCGACCAGGTGCAGATCGGCGACACCGTCTTCCGCTTCGAGGTCGGGTGAGGCGATGAGCCTGCGGATCGCCGAGGAAGCAGTTCGCACCGACACCGGGCGCCAGCGCAACGCCAACGAGGATTCGCTCTACGTCGACCCGCCGCTGTTCGTGGTCGCCGACGGGATGGGCGGGGCGCAGGCCGGCGAGGTCGCCTCGAAAGCGGCGGCGGAGTCGTTCGCGCAGGAGCTGCCGCAGGGCCCGCCGGAGCGCGTCCTCGAGGAGACGATCGAGGGCGCCAACCGGACGATCCACGAACTGGCGCGCAAGGACCCGAGCCTGGCCGGGATGGGGACGACGACCACCGCCGCGATCCTCGACCTCGAGGCCGAGGAGGTGGCGATCGGGCACGTCGGCGACAGCCGCGCCTACCGGCTGAGGGGCGGCAAGCTCGAGCAGCTGACCCGTGACCACTCGCTGGTCGAGGAGATGCGGCGCAAAGGCCAGCTCACCGACGCCCAGGCCGAGGACCACCCGCAGCGCTCGATCATCACCCGCGCCCTCGGGCCCGAACCCGAGGTCCAGGTCGACCTGCAGACGGCCCCCGCCCAGCCCGGCGACGTCTTCCTGATCTGCTCCGACGGGCTGACGACGATGCTCGACGACGAGGCGATCGGCCGCGTCCTCGCCCGCGCCACCTCGCTGCAGAGCGGGGTGCGGGCGCTGGTCGACGAAGCCAACCGGGCCGGCGGCCGCGACAACATCACCGTCGTCGCCTTCCGCCTCGAGGACGCGGCGGCCCCCGCACCGGGCAACCCCGGCGCCGGTCCCGGCGAGGGGGCGACGCTGATCGGCGGCGAGGCCGAGGCGGCCGGCCTGAGCGCGACCGAGGTGCGCAAGCGCGCCGCCGCCGAGGCGGCTCGCAAGCGCCGCGCAGAGCTGGAGGCGCGGCCGCAGGGGCGCGGCCTGCGGCGGGCGCTGAAGGCGCTCGTCGCCATCGTCGTGGTCGCCGCGATCGCCTTCGGCGCCTGGTATGGCAACCGCCAGATCTGGTTCCTCGGCACCGACGAAGGCGGCCGCGTCGCCCTCTACCGCGGCGCCCCCTACGAGCTGCCCTTCGGGCTCGATCTCTACAGCGAGCGCTACGCCAGCCCGATCCAGACCGAATCGCTGCCCGGGCGGCGCCGGGACGCGGTCACCGGCCACGACCTGCGCTCGCGTTCGGACGCCGTCTCGCTGCTGGAGGAAATCGAAAAGACCAAGGGGCTTCGTTGACGGCCGCCCGGAACCGGGAGCTCCTCGCCCTGGTTCCAGTCGCGGTCCTGCTGACCGCCGGCTTCGCCGGCGTCTTCGCCCAGGACAACGACCAGCTCGGCAACCTCAGCCTGATCTACGGCGCCTACTTCCTGGCGATCTGCCTGGCGACCCACGTCTTCCTGCGGATCCGCCTGCCCAACGCCGACCCCTACCTGTTCCCGCTGATGGCGACCCTGACCGCCTTCGGCTTCGTGATGATCTACCGGATCGACGAAAACCTGGCCCGCGACCAGGCCAACTGGTTCGTCCTCGGGTTGATCCTCTTCGCCCTGACGATCTACTTCCTGCGCGACTACGAGGTGCTGGAGCGTTACCGCTACACGATCGCGATCGCCGGTCTGCTGCTGCTGCTGGCGCCGCGGCTGCCGGGGATCGGCCAGCAGGTCAACGGCGCCTACCTCGGGGTGAAGATCGGCCCGCTCGCCTTCCAGCCGGCCGAGTTCACCAAGCTCGCGATCGTCGTCTTCCTCGCCAGCTATTTGCGCGAGCACCGCGAGGTGCTGATCGTCGGCGCCCGGCGGGTGCTGGGGGTGACGCTGCCGCCGCTGAAGCACTTCGGGCCGATGCTGGTCGTCTGGGGCGCCTCGATGTTCATGCTCGTCTTCATCCGCGACCTCGGCAGCTCGCTGATGTTCTTCGCCGCCTTCCTCGCCCTGCTCTACGTCGCGACCGGGCGCTTCTCGTTCGTCGTGATCGGGATGGCGATGTTCCTCCTCGGCGCCTGGTTCTTCGCCAGCACCGTGCCGCACGTGCACGACCGCGTCGAGGTCTGGCTCCACCCCTACAACGACCCGCAGGAAACCGGATACCAGATCCTGCAGTCGATCTTCGCCCAGGCCGACGGCGGCCTCTTCGGCAAGGGGTTCGGGCAATCGCTGCTGATCATCCCCGGCAGCCACCCGCCGGCGCAGCTCTTGCCGGCGGCGGAAACCGACACGATCTACTCGCTGATCGTCAACGAGCTCGGCCTCTTCGGCGCGGTGGGGGTCGTCCTCGTCTACCTGCTGATCACCGCCCGCGGCTTCAAGGTCGCGCTGCTGGCAGGCGACGGCTTCTCGAAGCTCCTCGCCACCGGGCTCACCGCGGTCTTCTCGATCCAGGCCTTCGTGATCATCGGCGGCGTCACCCGGGTGATCCCGCTGACCGGCGTCACCCTGCCCTTCATCAGCTACGGCGGCAGTTCGATCGTCGCCAACTTCGTGCTGCTGGCGCTGCTGCTGCTGGTCTCCGACCGCGCCCGCCGCGAGGCGGCCGAACCGGCGGGCAGGCTGGCGACGATGGGAGCCGGTAGCCGGTGAACCGCCAGATCGTCAAATTGTTCGCCTTCATCGTCGTCCTCTTCGGCGTGCTGGTCGGTTTCACGTCCTACTGGTCGGTCTTCGACGCCAAGGCGCTGAAGGAAAAGGAAGCGAACCGGCGGCCGCTGCTGGAGGCGCAGCAGATCCGCCGCGGCCGCGTCCTCGCCGCCGACGGCACCGTGATCGCCAAGTCCGTTGCCAAGGGCAGGGGAGCCGAAAAGCGCTACCTGCGCCGTTATCCGCAAGGCCCCCTTTTCGGCCACCCGATCGGCTACAGCTTCGTGCGCCAGGGCGACTCCGAATTCGAGCAGTTCCACAACGAAGAACTGGTCGGCGAAGGATCGGAATTCGAATCGATCCTCGAACAGATCCTCGGTCACAGCCAGGAAGGCAACGACATCGTCACCAGCCTCGATACCGAAGCCCAGCGGGTTGCCCTGAGTGCCCTGCAGGAAGGGGGCCACTTCGGCGCCGTGGTGGCGATCGTCCCGCAGACCGGTGAAGTGAAGGTGATGGCCTCGAACGCCTCGTACGACCCGAACCGCGTCCCCTACGAACTGCACAAGCTCAACGGTGCCGAAATCGAAGCGCCGCTGCTCAACCGGGCGACGCAGGGGCAGTACCCGCCTGGCTCGACCTTCAAGGTCGTCACCGCGGCGGCGGGGCTGGAAAGCGGCACGATCACGCCGGAAACGACGATCGACGCGCCCGGTTCGCTGGAAGTCGAAGGGACGCCGCTGCAGAACGACTTCGACCAGGACTGGGGGTCGATCTCCCTCGACACCGCCCTGACCAACTCGGTCAATACCTGGTTCGGCCAGCTCGGCCAGAAAGTGGGCCAGGACGCGCTGTTCGAACAGATGGAAAGGTTCGGCTTCAACGCGACCCCGGCGATCGACCTGCCCAGCGAAGAGGTCTACCCGAGCGGAATCTTCGAAGCAGAACACCTCCTGCACAAGAACGACCCGGTCGACCTGGCCCGCGTCGCGATCGGTCAGGAGCGCCTGCTGGCGACGCCGCTGCAGATCGCCGAGGTCGCCGCCGCGATCGCCAACAAGGGCAAGCTGATGAAGCCGCAGATCTGGAAGCGGGTGATCGACCCCGACGGCCGCGTGGTGAAGACGCTCGATCCCTCCGTCTACAGCGAACCGGTCAGCGCCACGACCGCCGAAGAGCTGACGACGGCGATGGAAGGGGTGGTCAGCGCCGGCACCGGAACCAACGCGGCGATTTCCGGCGTCCCCGTCGCTGGCAAGACCGGCACCGCGGAAACCCCCGGCAACGAAGCCTGCGGCGGCGGCGAAAACGAGAACCAGGCCTGGTTCATGGGCTTCGCCCCGGCGAACGAACCAAAGATCGCGATCGCGGCCTCGGTCGAGTGCACCGAACAGTTCGGCAACGACGTCGCGGCGCCGATCTTCCGCGACGTCGCCGAAACGATCCTGAACGGGGAATGAGGAGGAACCGTGGCTGAGGTACGCGAGGGCACGACCGTCGACAAGCGCTACCGGGTGCTGCGGCGGATCGGCAGCGGCGGCATGGCCGATGTCTGGCTCGCCGAGGACACCCACCTGCAGCGGCAGGTGGCCCTCAAGGTCCTGCACAGCCGCTACCTCCAGGACCGCCAGTTCGTCGAGCGCTTCCAGCGCGAGGCCGAGCACGCCGCCGGCCTTCAGCACCCGAACATCGTCGCCGTCTTCGACCGCGGCCAGGACGACGGCGTCAACTACATCGCGATGCGCTACGTGCAGGGGCCGACGCTGAAGGAGCTGATCGATCGCGGGCTGACGCCGGAGCAGGCGGTGGCGCTGGTGCGGCAGGTGCTCGAGGGCGCCCGCTTCGCCCACCGCAACGGGATCGTCCACCGCGACCTGAAGCCGCAGAACGTGATCGTCGACGAAGAGGGCAAAGCGGTCGTCACCGACTTCGGGATCGCCCGCGCCGGGGTCTCGGAGATCACCCAAACCGGCTCGGTGATGGGCACGCCGCAGTACCTCTCGCCCGAGCAGGCGCAGGGCTTTGAGGTGACCCCCGTCTCCGACCTCTACTCGATCGGGGTGATCCTCTACGAGGCGCTCACCGGCCGCGTCCCCTTCGAAGGCGAAAGCGCGGTCGCGGTGGCGATGAAACAGGTCTCCGAGACGCCGCAGCGGCCGAGCTCGATCAACCCGCGGATCACGCCGGCGCTCGACGCGGTGGTGATGCGGGCGCTGGAAAAGGAGCCGGGCCAGCGCTTCCAGAGCGCCGACGCCTTCATCGCCGCCCTCGACCAGGCGATGCGCGAACCGGGGGCGGGGCGGGGGACGGCTGCCTTCGCGACGGTGCCGCCGGTGGTCGAGGAGGCGCCGCCGGAGGAAGACCGCAAGCGCAACAACTGGCTCTGGGCGCTCTTGGTCGCCGCGATCGTCATCGGCCTGCTGGTTGGCCTGCTGGCGACCCGCGACACCACCACCGACGTCCCCGACGTGACCGGCAAGCAGGTCGAATTCGCGATCGCCCAGCTCGAACGCAAGGGCTTTGAAGTCGGCGAAGAACAGACCGTCGAACGGCGCTCGCCGCGGGGCACCGTGCTCGAGCAGGACCCGCTGCCCGGCTCGGCCGAAGAAGACTGCTCCTTCCTCACCCTCTTCTGCTCGAAGCCGAAGGTCGACCTGACCGTCAGTGCCGGCCCCGGCCGCGGCGAAGTCCCGCCGGTCAACGGGCTCGACCAGGCGGCGGCGGAAGCGAAGCTCGAAAAGGCCGGCTTCGAGGTGGCGATCGAACGCGTCAACTCGAAGTCGGTCGAAGAAGGGCTGGTCGTCTTCTCCGAACCGCGCGGCGGCGACAGCGCCACCCACGGCTCGACGGTGACGATCTTCGTCTCCCGCGGGCCGAAGCTGGCGCGCGTGCCGGTCCTGGTCGGGACGCAGCGCCGGGTCGCGGTGCAGCAGATCCGCGGCCGCGGCCTCGCCCCCAGCGTCTCCGAAGAGGAAAGCAACACCCCGGCCGGCGAGGTGATCCGCCAGTCGCCGAGCGCGGGGACGCAGGTCGAACCGGGTTCGACCGTCGCGATCGTCGTCTCCAGCGGCAAGGAAGAAGAAGTGGCGAAGGCGCCGAACGTGATCGGCAAGGAACGGCGGCCGGCGGTGGAAGCGATCCGCGCCGCCGGGCTGACGCCGGAAGTCGAAGAAGAAGAAACCGAAGTGCCGAGCCAGGTCGGCCGCGTGATCGACCAGTTCCCGCCGCCGGGAAGCGAACTGGAACCGCGGGCGACGGTGACGATCACGGTCGGCAAGCGGGCACTCGAACCGGCCGAAGAAGAAGGGGAAGCGGCCCCGTGAGGATCGCGGTGCTGGCCGGCGGCCGCTCCTCCGAGCATGACGTCTCGCTGCGCTCCGGCGCCGCGGTCGCGCGCGGCCTGCGCGAGGCCGGCCACGAGGCGGTTGCGGTGACGATCGGCCGCGACGGGGCCTGGCGGGCGCCCGGAGGCCCGGTCGCGCTGACCCCGGGGGGCGGCCTGCTCGGAGTCGACGCGGCCTTCCCGGCCCTGCACGGCGCCTTCGGCGAGGACGGCAGCATCCAGGGCCTGCTCGAGCAGCTCGACGTCCCCTACGTCGGCTCCGACGTCCTCGCCTCGGCGATCTGCATGGACAAGCTGACCCTGAAGCGCCTCTTCGCCTCCCACGGCGTGCCGCAGGTCGAGTTCACCGCGGTCGAGGGCAGCGACTGGTGGGGCCGCTGCGAGGCGATGGGCCTGCCGCTCTGGGTCAAGCCGTCGCGGATGGGCTCGAGCGTCGGCATCACCCGCGTCGCCGACCTGGCGGAGCTCGACGCCGCGGTCGAGCTGGCGCTGCGCCACGACCCGCGGGTGATCGTCGAGGCCTCGGCCGCCGGCCGCGAGGTCGAGTGCTCGGTCCTCGGCAACTCCGAGCCGCAGGCCTCGCTGCCGGGCGAGATCGTCGCCCAGGGGGTCTGGTACGACTTCGAGGCCAAGTACACCGAAGGCGGGATGGAGCTGCGCGTCCCCGCTCCGATCGGCGAGGAAGCGAGCGAACGCGTGCGCGAGCTGGCGGTGGAGGTGTTCGCCCTCGCCGGCTGCTCCGGCCTCGCCCGCTGCGACTTCTTCGTCGAGCCCGACGGCACGGTCCTCGTCAACGAGATCAACACCATGCCCGGCTTCACCGGCACCTCGGTCTACGCAAAGCTCTTCGAGGCCAGCGGCATCGGCTATTCCGACCTCTGCGACCGCCTGGTCCAGCTCGCGGTCGAGCGCCACCGGCAGGCCCGCAGCTATGAGTTCTAGAGCGAGCGCTGATTTGACCCTATAGCCGGGTTCATGAGTATCCGGTTCCGTCAGGCTGCGAACGCCACGCAGGTCCGCACCCCCCATTTTTCTGTTCCTTTTGCCTGCTCAGAACCCGAAAGGAACAGCTGACGCCTGCGGCTTTCCTCTCTTCTGTTCCTTATGCCTGTACGGCAGGCATAAGGAACAGCGAAGTGGCAGGGCCTGAGCGAAGCGGATACTCAGGAGCCGGGTTAAGTCAGCGCTCAGTAGGCGGTATTGCGCGAGCGTGGACGGGGCAGGGACTTGTAGCGTGATTCGGTGCCGCGGTTCCAGAGGGCGCTGTCGATCTCGGCGGGGGTGAGCGGGCAGGCGCCGGCGAGCAGCTCGACGGCGTGGACGGCCGCGGCGCGGAGCTCGACCTCCTCGGGGGAGCCGTGCTCGAGGAGCGCTCCGGCTTCGATGCGGGCGGTGAGGCCTGGATCCAGCCGCAGGACGCCGTCGACGCGGAGGACGTGGGGGACGAGGTTGTCGGCGAAGGCGGTGAGGCGATCGAGGCCGGGGAGGTCGGCGCCGCCGGCGCGGTGCAGGTCCGCCGCCGCCAGCTGGGCGCGCTTGAAGAAGGGGATGTCGCCGCCGCGGTAAGTCGAGACGTCGGCGAAGGCATCCCAGGCGGCGAAGGTGGCGGCGAGGGCTGGGATCGACTCGGCGGCTTCGGCTGGGCCGAGGAAGCGGCCGCCGTGCTCCTCGGCGAGGTGGAGGCCGACGTTTCGGAGCGCGGCGGCGAACTCCCCCATCAGCGGGTGGACCGGATCCTGCCCGACCACGGCGGCAATCCCCGCCGGGTCCATCGCCAGCAGCTCGTCCACCGACCAGGTGCCGCCCGCAGCGAAGCGGTCGCCGACGCCGGCGGCCATCGTTGCGTAGCCGCTGTGGCCCGGGCGCTTGCGGATCGTCGGCCACCAGCCGGAGCCGAAGTTGATCGCGTTCATGCAGATCGCGAAGGCGGCGGCCGTTTCGGGATCCTCTGCGGCGATGGGCCCCGCACCGTCGCCTGCAGGCGGAGCCAGGCCGGCGGCGTACGTCTCCACCGCCTCCCCGTCGATCCGCACCGACTGCGCCTGTTCCGTCACCCAGGCGCAGGCGCCGCGGACTGCGTCGGGCAGCGAAACCGAGGGCATCGAGAAGGGAGCGTAGACGCAGCTGCTGCCGATCACGCCTGGCCGAGGGGATGGGACCGGCGACCCCATCCCCTCGGCATGACGAGCCGGCGGCCTACGCTCCTGCCGCCAGCAGCGCGTTCGCGGCTCCCTGCATCCCGGCCTTGTTGGGATGGATCGGGGCGGCGAGTTCGCCGGGAACCAGCGGTTCGACCCAGCGGGTCGAGCTGCCCTTGCAGGCATCGTGGCCGATGCTGGCGCTGTACCAGTTGACCAGCGTCGCGCCGGCCGCTGCGGCCTGCGTCGCCAGCATCGAGTCGAGCCGCTGCTCGGTCGAGCGCAGGTAGGGCACGTCCTGGAACCCGATCGGCATCTGCGGCCAGCAGCCATACCCGGTCTCCGGGAAGATCGCCGGGTAGTTGACGACGTAGATCCTCGCCGAGGGGGAGCGGGATTTGATTCCCGCCAGGACCGCGGCGACCTTCGGCGCCGTCGCTTCGATCCGCGCCTTCAGCTGGTCGACCCCGCCGGCGTCGTATTTGTCGAGGCAGGGATGGCTGAACGGGTTGAGCGTGATGCAGCTCTCGGCGACTTCGGAGAAGCCGATGTCGTTGCCGCCGATCGTCAGCGAGACCACCGCCGTGTTCGCATCCAGCGAGTTGAGCTGCGGCGGGTTCGGCCCGTCCGGTTCGACGTTCTGCGGGTTGGTCATGTCGGCCGTGGTCGCGCCGCTGCAGCTGGCGTCCCGCAGGGTGAGGCCGATCCCCGGCGCCGCCAGATGCGGATAGTTGTGGTCGGACTTGAGGCAGCCGAGCGGCAGCACCGGATTCGGGATCAGCGGCCCGGCTGCGTAGGAGTCGCCGAGGGCGACGTAGTTGGCGGCGCGTGCCCCTGCGGCCGCGACGGCGAAGAGCGCCAGCGCGACCAGCGCCGAGAGCAGGAGCCACAGCAACTGGCGGCTGCGGCTCGGGATTGACTGGGTCATCTACCTCTCCTTCCCGAGGAAGCTCAATTTTTCTTATAGTAACTTTTGGGTAGGTATTTGGGAAACGGGAAATCACCGGAGGTAGCGATGAAGAGCAGGCTGGTCGTGCTGTTGGCATTGTGCGTCGGAGCGGTGGGTCTGCAGGCGGGGGTCGCCGAGGCCGCACTGCCGGTGATCTACAGCGGCGCCTACGGCTACGCCCACGTCAGCCCCACCGCGAGCCCGCCCGGCGCGAACGACTGGTCCTGCGAACCGGGCAGCGCCCACCCGCGCCCGGTCGTCCTCGTCCACGGCACCTTCGCCGACATGTCCGACAGCTGGCAGGCGCTCTCGCCGCTGCTGAAGAACAACGGCTGGTGCGTCTTCGCCTTCAACTACGGCTCCTACTCGGGCAGCGGCGCGATCGGCGTCTACGGCGTCGGCGACATTCGCAACTCGGCGCAGGAACTCTCGGCCTTCGTCGACGAGGTCCGCTCGGCGACCGGCGCGAGCCAGGTCGATCTCGTCGGCCACTCGCAGGGCGGGATGATGCCGCGCTACTACCTCAAGCACCTGGGCGGGGCGGGGGCGGTCCACACCCTGGTCGGCCTCTCACCGTCCAACCACGGCACCACCCTCGACGGGCTCTTCACGCTCGCCGGCTTCTTCCCCGGCGCCAGCCAGTTCACCGGCGCGCTCTGCCCGGCCTGTCGCCAGCAGGAAGCCGGCTCGGCGTTCATCACCGAACTGAACAGCGGCGGCGAGACGGTGGCGGGGGTCGAATACACGGTGATCCAGACCCGCTACGACCAGGTCGTCACCCCCTACACCTCGGCCTTCCTCTCCGGCTCCGGCGTCCACAACGTCCTGCTGCAGAACCAGTGCGTCCTCGACTTCGGCGACCACCTCTCGATGCCCTACGACCACATCGTCGACGCCGACGTGCTGACCGCGCTCGACCCGCTGCACCCGCGCCACCCGCTCTGCACGCCGATCGCCCCGACCGAGGGAGGCTGATCAGCCGGCGCCGTTCTCTCCCCGGTAGGGGCCCGGCTTCGGCCGCGGCCGCCCACCCGGGAAGGCGAGGCGGAGGATCGTCCGCTGGACCATTCCCAGCTGCTGCATGAAGGGGCCGGAGTTGTACGGGAGGCCGTAGCGTTCGCAGAGGTCTTTCACCTGCGGCGCGATCTCCGCGTAGCGGGTGCTCGGCATGTCGGGGAAGAGGTGGTGCTCGACCTGGTAGCCGAGGTTGCCGCTGGCGACGTGGAAGAGTGGGCTGCCCTCGATGTTGGCCGAGCCGGTGAGCTGGCGGATGTACCAGCCGCCCCGGCTCTCGTCCTCGACCTCCTGCTGGGAGAAGGTGTAGGTCTGGTCGGGGAAGTGGCCGCAGAAGATGATCGCGTAGGCCCATACGTTGCGGACGATGTTCGCGGTGGCGTCGGCCTTGGCGGTCGCCCGGAAGGTCTCGGCGGCGCTCTCGATCGCCGCGGCCGCGACGGGCCGCACCCGACTGCGGTCCCGGCCAGGCGCTTTTCCGAACCCCTGGTTCGCAAAAGCCCTTCGCGCCCGGCCAAGCAGGCCCCGCCGGCGGCGGGGCTGCCGTCGCGCCTGCACCACCACCTCGACCGCCCCCGCCGCCAGGGCGCTGACCAGCGGCCAGGCAATGTAGTCCTTGACCACCTGGTCCTTGGCCTTGCCGGCGATTCCCTTCAGCTCCCGCTTCACCTGGTGCATCGGCTTGTGGCCCTTGCGGATCGCCTCGAAGTCGAGGTCGTGCAGCGCCACGCCCCACTCGAACAGCGCCATCAGGATCAGGTTGTAGACGGGCTGGGCGAGGTAGACCGGGTTCCACCTCTGCGCCGGGTCGATCCGCATGATCTCGTAGCCGAGGTCCTTGTCCTTGCCGCGGATGTTGGTGTAGGTGTGGTGGACGTAGTTGTGGGAGTGCTTCCAGGCCTCGGCGGTGGAGGCGGTGTCCCAGTCCCAGGTCGAGGAGTGGATGCGGGGGTCGTTCATCCAGTCCCACTGGCCGTGCATGACGTTGTGGCCGATCTCCATGTTCTCGAGGATCTTGGCCAACCCCAGCAGGGCCGCGCCCGCGGCCCACGCCGGCTTCTTGTTGGAGGCGAACAGCGCCACTCGCCCTGCGGCCGCCAGGGACCGCTGGATGGTGATGATCCGGTTGATGTACGCCGCGTCGCTGGCGCCCCGCGACTCCTCGATCTCTGCGCGGATCGCGTCGAGCTCGCGGCCGATCTGCTCCACCTCCTCGTCGGTGAGGTGGGTGTACTCCCGGACGTCCGAGATCGCCACTACAGGTTTCCTTTCGTCTCACGGGGTTTCGAGGCCCCTCGCTCGTTCCTCGCTCGGGGCACCTCAACCACCGCTAGATGTCGAGCGTGCAGGCGCCCACCGCAGCGGTGACGCAGGTCTGCACCTGCTCGTTGGGCTGGTCGAACTCCTCGCCGTTGCGCAGGTCGCGGACCTTGCCGCTGACGAGGGTGAGCGTGCAGGTGTGGCAGATGCCCATCCGGCAGCCGTACGGCATGCCGACGCCGGCCTCCTCGCCGGCCTCGAGCACCGTGGTGGCACCGTCGACCTCGATGCTCTTGCCCGAGGTGCGGAACGTGATCGTGCCGCCCTCACCACCCTCTCCGCCCAGCTCGAGCGTGAAGCGCTCCAGATGGAGCCGGTCCTCGAGACCGGCCTCCTCGAAGTGCGCCGAGATGGCGTCGAGCATCGGGCCGGGCCCGCAGGCCCACGTCTCCCGCTCACGCCAGTCGGGGCAGATGTGGTCGAGATCGGCGAGGTCGAGCATCCCGTCGGTGTCGGTGTGCAGCCGGTGGATCGTGAGGCCGTCGTGCTTCTCCTCGAGGCGGTCGAGCTCGTCGCGGAAGATCATCCGCTCGGGCGTCGGTGACGAGTAGTGCAGGACGACGTCTGGCATCGAGCCGCGGCGGTCCAGGGTGCGCAGCATCGCCATCACCGGGGTGATGCCACTGCCGCCCACCAGGTAGAGCATCCGCGGCGGCGGCGGCTCCGGGAGCACGAAGTCGCCCTCGGGCAGCGCGAGCCGGACGATCGTGCCCGGCTCGAGGCCGTTGACCAGGTGCGAGGAGAGCTTGCCCTCGGGCATCGCGCGGACCGTGATCGTGATGGTGCGACCGTCGCGCACCGGCGGCGAGCTGACCGAGTACGAGCGCCACTGGAAGCGCCCGTCGACCTGCACGCCGATCCCGACGTACTGCCCCGGACGGTGGTCGTAGCGCCAGCCCCAGCCGGGCCGGATCACCAGCGTCGCGGCATCGTCGGTCTCGCGCACCACCTTCTCGACGCGCCCGCGCAGCTCCCGCTCGCTCCAGAGCGGGTTGAGCAGGCGCAGGTAGTCGTCGGGATGCAGCGGCGTGGTGAGCTTCGCACCGGCGCCGCGGAGTCGGTCCCACGGGATCGTGACGGCCATACCACCTGAGTGAACACATGTTCTCTGAATGCGTCAACGCCCCGTCGGGGTGACCTCGGGCACCCGCCTAGAATCTCCCCATGGCCTACGACGTGGAGAAGACCGACGAGGAGTGGCGCGAGCAGCTCTCACCCGAGGAGTACGCCGTCCTTCGCCAGGCCGGCACCGAGCGCGCGTTCACCGGTGAGTACACCGACACCGAGACGGTCGGCGTCTACTCGTGCAAGGCCTGCGGCGCCAAGCTGTTCGAGTCCGACACCAAGTTCCACTCCGGCTGCGGCTGGCCGTCGTTCTACCAGCCCATCAGCGACACCATCGAGGACCTCGAGGACAACTCCCACGGGATGAAGCGCGTCGAGGTCCGCTGCGCCAGCTGCGGCTCGCACCTCGGCCACGTCTTCCCCGACGGCTACGGCACGCCCACCGGCGACCGCTACTGCATCAACTCGATCAGCCTCACCCTCGAGGCGGCCGACCAGCAGTAGTCAGGCGAACCAGCCCGACGGGCCGAGCTCGGTGCCCATCCGGGGCACGTACTGGTCGAAGTAGATCCGCGCGATCAGCTCGCGCCGCGAGCGCACGTCGGCCTTGTCGAAGACCGCCTTGAGGTGGTCCTGGACGGTGTACGCCGACAGGTGCAGCGTGGTCGCGATCTCCTTGGTGTCGACGCCCTGCAGGA
>DASSOC010000070.1:0-4141 GCA_035700965.1 Solirubrobacterales bacterium | reverse complement strand
CCGGGTAGAAGGCCTTCACCTCACGCCCGTCCAGCGGGCCGCCGGCCAGGTCCATGATCAGCTCGCGGGTCGGGATCCCCAGCTCGACCTCGTAGTTGCCTGGCCGCCGCACGCAGCCGGAGACCGAGACGACCTTGGTCCCGGGCGACTGCTCGGTCCCGAAGCCCTTGAACCACTCGGCGCCGTTGGCGACGATCCGCGGCACGTTGGAGAGCGTCTCCACGTTGTTGATCAGCGTCGGCCCGCCGTAGAGGCCCTGCACCGCGGGGAACGGCGGCTTCAGGCGCGGGTTGCCGCGCTTGCCCTCGAGCGCGTCGAGCAGCGCCGTCTCCTCGCCGCAGATGTAGGCGCCGGCGCCGCGGTGGACGACCAGCTCGAGGTCGCGGTGGCAGCCGAGGATGTTCTCTCCCAGGTAGCCGGCCTCGTAGGCTTCGGCGACCGCCCGGTCGAGGATGTCGGCCTGGGCGGCGTACTCGCCGCGGATGAAGATGAAGGCGTGGCCGGCGTCGGCGGCCAGCGCCGCGATCGCGATCCCCTCGATCAGCTGATGGGGGTTGCGCTGCATCAGCTCGCGGTCCTTGAAGGCGCCGGGCTCGGACTCGTCGGCGTTGCAGCAGAGGTACTTCTGCATCTCGCCGCGGGGGAGGAAGGAGGCCTTTTTCCCCATCGCGAAGCCGGCGCCGCCGCGGCCGCGCAGGCCGGAGTCTTCGAGCTCCTTGAGGACCTCGTCCTGCTCCATCTCCTTGTAAGCGCGCTCGAGCGTCGCGTAGCCGCCGGCGAGGCGCCTGTAGCCGTCGAGCGTCGCCAGCGCCGGGTCCTCGGCATGAGCCAGGAGCACACGCGTCTCCCGCGGATCAGCCACCGCTCTCCCCCTCCACGGGCCGATCAGTCCGATCCTCTCTGCCGACGGGCCGATCAGTCCCACCCGCTTGGACATTTCGGCCCATCGGCGGATTGGGTTCGACAGTTCGGCCCGTCGATGGCGTGTCGCCGGCTAGGGGGCGCTTGGCCAGCGCCTTGTCGGGCAGGACCTCGGCCTCGGCGCGCAGCTGCTCGATCGCGGTGGCGGCCTCGGCGGCCTCGAGCGGGCCGTAGTAGCGCTGGTCGATCGAGGCCATCGGCGCGATGTCGCAGGCGCCGAGGCACTCGAAGCCGGTGACGAAGAAGTCCTCGTCCCCCGCGGCGGCGGCCTCGAAGGCCTCGAGCAGGCGGTCGCCGCCGCGCATCCAGCAGCTGATGTTGGTGCAGACCTCGATCCGGTGGCGGCCCACCGGCGAGGTGTGCAGGAGGTCGTAGAAGCTCGCCACCGACTCCAGGTAGGCGGGCGTAACGCGCATCACCGCCGCGGCCTGGCGGATCCCGTCCGGCGTGCACCAGCCGTAGCGCTCCTGCACCGCCCACAGCGCCGGGATCGAAGCCGAGCGGCGGTCGGGGTAGCGGCCCATCAGCGTCTCGATCCGCTCCCGCAGCTCCGGTGGACAGCCAACTTCATGCAGCTCGGGAATCTCCTCCTCTGCCCGAGCGGGGATGCGACCCTCCCGCACAGCGGGGTCGACAGGCAGCTCAGCCATGACGCCTCCATGAAGAGGGATGGGACCCCTCTCGAGCGGGCGGATACTCAAATCGTCGGTCCAATTGGACCGACGATTGTCCGGGCGAGAGGGGTCCGGCCCCCCTCATCGACCACGCCGACATCACCGGTCCACCCCCCCGAGAATCGGGTCGAGCATCCCCAGCGAGGCGATCATGTCGGCGACGTAGCCGCCGAGCGCCATCTCGCGGAAGGCCTGCAGGTTGACGAAGGAGGGGTCGCGGAAGTGGACCCGGGCCGGCTTCGCCGAGCCGTCGGCGAGGACGAAGCAGCCGAGCTCGCCGCGCGGGCCCTCGATCGCGTAGTAGACCTCGCCGGGCGCCACCCGGTAGCCCTCGGTGACGAGCTTGAAGTGGTGGATCAGGCTCTCCATCGAGGTCGAGAGCTCCGAGCGTGGCGGCAGCACGTACTTGCGGTCGTCGGCGATGTAGGGACCCTCCGGGAGCGCGTCGAGGCACTGCTCGACGATCCGCGCCGACTCGACCATCTCCGCCACCCGCACCCGGTAGCGGTCGTAGTTGTCGCCGACGGTCCCGACCGGGATCTTGAACTCGACCTCGGGGTAGGCGAGGTAGTCGAAGGCCTTGCGCAGGTCCCAGGGGTCGCCGGCGGCGCGCAGCAGCGGCCCGCTCACGCCCAGCTCCAGCAGCCGCTCGCGGGAGACGATCCCGGTGCCTTTGGTGCGCTGCAGGAAGACCTCGTTGCGGTCGAGCAGGTCTTCGTACTGGCCGACCCGAACCGGCATTTCCTGGGCGAAGGCGCGGCACTTGCGCTCGAAGCCGAGGGGGATGTCCTCGATCACGCCGCCGACCTGGAAGTAGCGGGTGTGCATCCGCTGCCCCGTCGCCATCTCGAAGAGGTCGAGGATCTTGTCGCGCTCGCGGAAGCAGTACCAGAGCATCGAGATCGCGCCGAGGTCGAGCGCGGTGGTGCCGAGCCAGACGAGGTGGGAGTGGATTCGGTTGAGCTCGAGGAAGAGCGTCCGCAGGTACCTGGCCCGGGGCGGGATCTCGAGGTCGACCAATCGCTCGACGGCGCCGCAGAAGGCCTCCATCTGGAAGAAGTAGGAGACGTAGTCCATCCGCTCGACGAAGGGGATGACCTTCCAGTAGCTCTTGTCCTCGCAGGACTTTTCGATCCCGGTGTGGACGTAGCCGATCACCGGCCGCAGCTCGCGGACGATCTCGCCTTCGAGGTCGACGACGAGGCGCAGCACGCCGTGGGTCGCCGGGTGGTGCGGCCCGACGTTGACCGTCATCACCTCTTTGGTGCGGTCCTCGGAGATGCCGAGCCGATCGGTCGAGACGGTCGCCTCAGTCATAGCGCTGCTCCGAGTAGGTGAAGGTGACCGGCTCGCCGCCGACCGGGAAGTCGCGCCGCTGCGGCCAGCCGACGTAGTCGTCGGGCATCAGGATCCGGGTCAGGTTCGGGTGGCCGCGGAAGACAATGCCGAAGAAGTCGAAGACTTCGCGCTCCTGCGCGTCGGCGGTGGGGAAGAGGTCCACGCAGGAGTCGATCTCCGGCAGCTCCTCGCCCCGGTCGGAGAGCATCGCTTTTACGCGGATGCGCTCGACCCGGTCGCGGTTGATCAGCTCGTAGTGGACGGCGAAGCGGGGTTCGGCCGGCAGGTAGTCCGCCGCGTGGAGGCTCGAGAGGAAGTCGTAGCGGTGGCCCGGCTGGTCCTTGAGCCAGCGGAGGACGTCGAGGACCTTCTCGGGGTCGACGATCAGCGCCGCCTGGGCGCGGTCGAAGGAGGTGGCGAGCACGGCGCCGGGGTGGTCGCGGTCGATTTCACCCCGGATCAGCTCTAGTCCGGGAGCGTCAGGCAAGGCTCAGCTCCCGCGCTTCCTCGTAGGCCCGGGCGGCTTCGGGGCTCGGTTCGCTTCGCGGCCCGCCGCGTGCCCACTCCTCGGTGCCGTAGGCGTTGTAGCGCTGGCGCCAGCCCTGGTCCGGATTGCCCATGATCTGGCGTTGCAGCTTGGTGAAGCCGTAGAGGACGGCCTCCGGGCGCGGCGGGCAGCCGGGCACGTAGATGTCGCAAGGGATGATTTTGTCGATGCCCGGGATGGTCGTGTAGTTGTCGTAGAAGCCGCCGCAGCTCGCGCACGTGCCGAACGCGAGGACCCACTTGGGCTCCATCATCTGCTCGTAGATGCGCTTGAGCACGGGCGCCTGGCGCTGGCTGATGGTGCCGACGACCCAGAGCAGATCGCTCTGGCGCGGCGAGAAGCGCGGGGCCTCTGCGCCGAAGCGCGCCGAGCCGTCGAAGCGCGGGCTCGTGAGCGCCATGAACTCCATCCCGCAGCACGCCGTGACGAACGGGTACTTGAAGAGCGACCACTTGCGCGCCCAGGCGAGGAGCGCGTCGAGCTTGGTCGTGGCGAAGCCCGAGCTTCCGCTCGCGCCTCCTTCGATCGTGACCTGCTTCAGGTCTCCCATTCGAGTGCACCCTTCCTGACGACGTAGACGAGGGCGACGATGACGACGGCGAGGAAGCCGAACATCGACGCGAGCCCGAGCCATCCGAGGCTCTTGAACTGGACGGCCCAC
>DASSOC010000069.1:0-1884 GCA_035700965.1 Solirubrobacterales bacterium | reverse complement strand
AATTGAGATAGGGGGAGGTGACTAACCTCCGTCCCTCTCACACCACCGTACGTACGGTTCCGTATACGGCGGTTCCAGATTATGTCGAACGTAGAATTTTATATCTTGCAGATATGCTTTTGAGCCCTAGGCTTGCCCAATAGGCAGTGCCTAGGGTTTTGTGTAGAATTGGACTTTTGGCAATACGCCAGTAGGCTTTTCGGGAGTTCCCCCACTCATAAGCCTTATACGGTTTGACACCAAGGGCAGTCAGGTTCTTCACCTTTGTCCTTGGGAGTCTCCATTCTTTCCAACGTACCATCCTTAATCTTCTATGCAGCCATGACTCCAAGTCCTTCAGTTTACTCGGCGTATCAACGAGTTGATAATAGCCTACCCATCCGACCAGATAACGGTTTAGCCGTTCAATTCGCCATTCCATTGAAATTCGCTCTTTTCGGGAAGTTAATTGCCGGATACGATTCTTGAATCGTGCAATCGTTCGTTTAGCTAGTCGTACCTTGGGTTCCTTATTGTTTGTGAAACTAAACCCTAGAAGCTTTCTCTTCCATGGTCGATTGACCGCACTTTTCTCCCGGTTGACTTTGAGCCGAAGCTTCTTCTCAATAAGTGTCATGACGGAAATCATCACTCGTTCCCCGGCTCGTTTTGACTTTACATAAATATGAAAGTCGTCTGCGTATCTGACAAACCTGTGTCCACGTTTCTCCAGCTCCTTGTCTAGCTCATCTAAGACAATGTTGGATAGAAGCGGACTCAACGGACCTCCTTGCGGCGTCCCTTCTGTGTTTGGGCTGACAAGCCCATCCTCTAGGACACCCGCTTGAAGGTATTGGCGAATAAGACGAAGTAGCTTCTTATCTTTGATCTTTCTCGCCAACGTCGCCATCAGGCGATCATGGTTGACTTTATCGAAGAACTTTTCCAGGTCCATGTCTACAACCCAGCGATATCCTTCCTTGATGTAGGCCCTTGCCTGATTTACTGCGTCATGCGCCCGTCTATTCGGACGGAATCCATAACTATATTCCGAAAACGACGGGTCATACATGAGCGACAGTTGTTGGGCAATGGCTTGTTGGATGAAACGGTCTGTCACCGTAGGAATACCTAACTTCCTAGTCCCTCCGTCCGGTTTCGGGATTTCGACCCGGCGGACAGGTTTCGGTTGGTAAGTACCCGACCCTAGGTCGTCACGAAGTGACGTCCAATTCTCGTACAAATGGTGACGTAGGGATTTTACGGACATTTGATCGACGCCATGACTTCCCTTATTCTCTTCTACCCGCTTGATGGCTTTGAGAAGATTGGGCCGTGACAGAATCCGTTCCATCATCAGATATAACCTCCTGCGTGAATCACGCTTCCTCTTGTGCCATCCCGGCTCTCCACCCTCTTTGAGTCCCACACGGGATTCACCGTTTCCTCCTCAAAGCAGGATCGCGTTTTCCGTTTCATCAAGTGGGATGAACGCCTGGACGTGATTCTCCATAATTGGTTCAGTCCTTCCTTGATATCTTAAGCTATCAAGTACTATGACCTCGGCTGACGTCTGCCATTCAACACAGCTTCACAACTGTGCTTACCACAAGTCTGTGGCGTCCTGGCAGATTCTCCCCGGGTAAGAATACAGACTTTCCTTCCATATCCCTGCCTCATTTACTCTGTGACACCTTTGGCAGTAAGGACTTTGTCTTGTCTTGCAGACTCATCCAATGTCACCTAGCCTCGTATGAGGTTCGTGTTCCTCAGGGCGGAAGTTTGCCACCGGCTTCCTCCAGACACGAGGTCGCCCTCCATGCCCTTGCCTTAAGCTACAACTACTACTGCCTTCACTGTTCGGGACTCTCACCCTATAGCCTGCACCCATGCCGGGCACACAAG
>DASSOC010000068.1:0-106150 GCA_035700965.1 Solirubrobacterales bacterium | reverse complement strand
GACGCGGGTGCGGCAGCGGTCAGCGTCGGCGACCTCTGGCTGTGCGCGGTGATCGGCGTCGCGGTGACCGCGCTGCTCTTCGTGATCACCGAATTTTATACGTCGACCCGGTTCCGGCCGGTCAAGACGATCGCCCAGGCTTCGGAGACCGGGCATGCGACCAACATCATCCAGGGCCTTGCCCAGGGCTTCCAGTCGACCGCCGCGCCGGCGCTCGTCATCGCCTTCGCGATCCTGGGGGCGAACGAGCTGGCCGGCATCTACGGCATCGGCATCGCCGTGATGGCGCAGCTCTCGCTCTGCGGCCTGATCGTCGCCCTCGACGCCTTCGGGCCGATCACCGACAACGCCGGCGGGATCGCCGAGATGGCGGAGCTGCCCGAGGACGTGCGGAACGTGACCGACCCGCTCGACGCGGTCGGGAACACGACCAAGGCGGTCACCAAGGGGTACGCGATCGGCTCCGCCGCGCTTGCCGCGCTGGTCCTGTTCGCCGCTTTCAAGAGCGAACTCAACGACGCAAAGCCGGATGGCTTCGACCTCGGCAGCCTGTTCAACCTGACCAGCCCCGACGTCCTGATCGGGCTGATCATCGGCGGCATGATGGTCTACCTGTTCTCCGCCTTCGCGATCGAGGCAGTCGGCCGTGCCGGTGGGCAGGTCGTCGAGGAGGTGCGCAAGCAGTTCCGCGAGCACCCCGGGATCATGGAGGGGACCGAAAAAACGGAGTACGGCAAAACGGTCGCCATCGTCACCGCCGCGGCGCAGAAAGAGATGATCCTGCCCGCGCTGATCCCGATCGTCGTGCCGGTGATCGTCGGCCTGCTCAGCGTCGACGCGCTCGGCGGCCTGCTGAACGGCGTGATCGTCGTCGGCCTCTTCGCCGCGATCTCGATGACCGCCGGTGGCGGCGCCTGGGACAACGCCAAGAAGCTGATCGAGGACGGCGCCCACGGCGGCAAGGGGTCCGAGGCCCACGCCGCCTCGGTGACCGGCGACACGGTTGGCGATCCCTACAAGGACACGGCCGGCCCGGCGATCAACCCGATGATCAAGGTGGCGAACATCGTCGCCATCCTGATCATCCCGATCGTCAAGTTCTAGGAGGCGGCGGCGAGGTCACTCGCTGCGGCACTGGCACCGTCGGGGCGGCTGCGAAAGCCGCGCCGGCGGTGTCCTCACCCGCCGGAAACGCGCCACGGCTCGAAACGGCATCAACCTCTGCACCCAGCAGAAGTAGCAGTTGACGGCCGCGAAAGCTGGGACCTGGCGCCCCCGCCGGGCACGCCTCCCGCCGGCTCGCCCGACCGCTGACGGCAAGTAGGCTCTGGTGGCAGATGGGGTGGGGGGCGAAAATGGCGGTGGCGCTGATGGCTGTGCTGGGTGCGGGTCCGGCGACGGCCCTGGCGACAGGCCCCGCTTACGACCCGCAGCCGCCTGGGGCGACTGCGTCGAACCGCTTCGAAGCGATCTCGCCAGCCGCGGGCAGCGCTCCCGACACCGCGATCGAGCGCAGCGTTCTCCGCGCCGCCAGCCGGAGCGCTGGGTTCTGGTTCTCCGCCAGCGAGGCGGTGCAGGGGTTCCGCTGCCAGCTCGACAAGGGCGACTACAAGCCGTGCGGACCGCCGCGGGCCTACAAGCACCTGAAGCCCGGCTGGCACGCGTTCCGGGTCTTCGCGATCGACCTGGCCGGCAACGGCGATGCCTCACCCGCCGTGGTGCACTTCAGGGTCCCGAAGCCCTACCGCGGCCGCCGCTGAGCGCCAGGCGATCATCTAGGGTCGCGCTCGTGGAGAACGGGCCGGTCAACGTCGCCGAGTTCGAGCCGCTCGCTGCCGCGAAGCTCGAGCGGGGGCCGTGGGACTACTTCGCCGGCGGCGCCGGGGACGAGGTGACGCTGCGGGAGAACGTCGCGGCCTGGGGGAGCTGGCGGCTGCGGCCGCGGGTGCTCAACGACGTCGAGGAGGTCTCGGCCGGAGTGGAGGTGCTGGGGAAGCCGGTTTCGGTGCCGGTGCTGGTGGCGCCGGTCGCCTATCAGCGCATGGCTCACCCGGACGGGGAGGCGGCGATGGCGGCCGGCGCCGCGGCGGCTGGCACGGCGATGTGCCTCTCGACGCTTTCGACCACGCGGCCGGCGGACGTCGCCGCCGCGGCGCCGGACGGGCGCCACTGGTTCCAGCTCTACGCCTTCAAGGACGAGGGGGTGACGCGGGCCTTGACGGAGGAGGCGATCGAGGCCGGTTTCGAGGCAGTCCTCGTCACCGCCGACGCGCCACCGGGCGGCAACCGCGAGCGAGACCGCCGCAACCGCTTCACCCTGCCCGAGGAGCTCGGCACCCCGAGCCTGACCGCTGCCGTCGGCGGCGAGCGCTCGCTCTCGATCGAGGACACCTTTGCGCTGATGAACCACGCGCTCACCTGGGCCGACGTCGAGGACCTCGCCTCCGAGTGCGGCGTCCCGGTCCTGGTCAAGGGCGTCCTCACCGCGGAGGACGCCGAGCTGGCGCTCGAGCACGGCGCCGCCGGCGTCGTCGTCTCCAACCACGGCGGCCGCCAGCTCGACCGCTCGCTCGCCACCGCCGAGGCGCTGCCCGAGATCGCCGAGACACTCGACGGCCGCGGCACCCTCCTCGTCGACGGTGGCATCCGCCGCGGCGTCGACGTCGCCACCGCGCTCGCGCTCGGGGCCGACGCGGTGCTCGTCGGGCGCCCCGCCATCTGGGGCCTGGCGGCAGCCGGTGGGCAGGGTGTCGCCAGGGTGCTGGAGATGCTCCGCGAGGAGCTCGAGCTGACCCTCGGTCTCTGCGGCTGCACGTCCCCGTCGCAGCTGACGCGGGCGCATCTGCGTAGAGCGCCCACGGCGTCCGTATATTCGGTCTGAGTGACCTCTTCGCAGACTGTCTAAATGGCCCAGCGAATCCCCAGAGACGAGTCGCTGAGCCGCGTTCACGGGGTCGGAGCCCTGTTCTCCGCCGCCTACGGCAACGTCGGCTCCTCGATCTACTACGCGCTCGGCGTCACCGCCGCCTTCGCCCTCGGCCTGACCCCGATCGCCTTCGTCATCTCCGGACTGATCTTCGCCGCCACCGCCGCCACCTACGCCGAGGCGACGGTGATGTTCCCCGAGGCCGGCGGCTCCTCCAGCTTCGCCCGCCATGCCTTCAACGAGCTGGTCAGCTTCATCGCCGCCTGGGGGCAGATGCTGAACTACACGATCACGGTCGCGATCTCGGCCTTCTTCGTGCCCCACTACCTGGGCGTGTTCTGGCCCTGGCTCAGCGACAGCCCGGGCGACATCATCGGCGGCGCCGTCCTGATCGTCGGCCTCGCCCTGATCAACATCCGCGGCACCGAGGAGTCAGCGAAACTGAACCTCGTCCTCGCCATCGCCGACCTCGCCACCCAGGTCGTCCTGGTCGGGATCGGCATCGTCCTCGTCCTCAGCCCGCAGACGCTGGTCGACAACGTCCACCTCGGCGTCGCCCCGACCTGGAGCGACTTCGCGCTCGGCATCGCCGTCGGCATGATCGCCTACACCGGGATCGAGACGATCTCCAACATGGCCGAGGAGGCCAAGGACGCCGCCCGCACGATCCCCCAAAGCGTGGCCCTCGTCGTCGCCGCGGTGCTCGGCCTCTACCTGCTGATCCCGATCGTCGCCCTCTCGGCGATGCCGGTCGTCCACCACGGCGGCGAATACACGACCGCGCTCGGCTCGAAGTTCGCCGACGACCCGATCCTCGGCATCGTCGAGAACCTCGGCCTCTCGCATGCGCCGACCGAGGTCCTGCGCTACTACGTCGGCGTCCTCGCCGCCGTGATCCTGCTGATCGCGACCAATGCCGGGCTGATCGGCGTCTCCCGCCTCACCTACTCGATGGGGCAGCACCGGCAGCTGCCGGAGGCGCTGCGCCAGGTCCACCCCAAGTACCGCACCCCCTACATCGCGATCCTGATCTTCGGCGCGATCGCGATCGTCACCCTGCTGCCGGGGAAGACCGACTTCCTGGCGACGATGTACTCGTTCGGGGCGATGCTCTCGTTCACGATCGCCCACGTCGCGGTGATCCAGCTGCGGCGGGTGCAGCCCGACCGCGAGCGCACCTGGAAACCGCTGGGCAACGTCCGCGCCTTCGGCTTCGAGCTGCCGATAACGGCGGTGCTCGGCGGCCTCGGCACTTTCGCCGCCTGGATCGTCGTCATGGCGCTGAACCCGCGCACGCTCTTCGTCGGCACCGGCTGGATGGTGCTGGGGATCGCCGTCTACGTCCTCTACCGCCGCAACCAGCGCCTGCCGCTGACCGAGACGGTGAAGGTCGTGCTGCCCGAGCCGCTCGGGGTCGAGGAGGTCGAGTACAGAAGCGTCTTCCTCGCCTTCGAGGACGACGAAGAATTCTCCCCGGAGATGGTGGCGACCGCGGTCAAACTGGCCAGCAAAAGGCGCCGCGGCATCCACGTCCACTCGATGATGACGGTGCCGACGAACCTGCCGCTCGGCGCCGAGATGCCCGAGGCCGAAGCCGCGGCACAGAGCAAGATCGAGGAGGCGAAGCTGATCGGCGGGCAGCGCGTGACCGGGCACGTGGCGCGGGTGCGGCCGGGTCAGGCCGGTTACTCGGTCGCCGAGGAGGCGGCCGAGATCAAGGCGGCGGCGATCGTCGTCGGCCTCAGCTACCGCAACGGCGTGCCGCAGTACGACAAGACCCTGCAGACCGTCCTCGGCGAGCGGCCCTGCCGGGTGATCGTCGTCTCCGACCCGAGCGAAAAGCAGCAGGCGGTTCCCGGCGCCGCCCTGGCCGAGGCGGTGCAGTGAGCGGCGAGCGCGTCTACCGCGGCGCGGTGCGCGGCTTCAGCTTCACCTTCATCGCCCTCGGGCTGGCGGTCCTGATCGTCACCCTCCTCAACGGCGGCGGGCCGATCTCGCTCGGCTTCCTGATGGGCCTTGCCTTCGTCGGCGTCGGCGCCGGCCGCCTCTGGGCCGCGGCGAGGATCAGCCGGTGAGCAACGGCAGCAACGGAGAGGGGGCGGTGCGGGGCGAGGACGGGCGCGAGGAGCCGATCCTCGAGCGCGGCCTCGGCGTCCCCTGGCTCTTCGCCGCTGCGTATTCGGCGGTCGGCTTCTCGATCTACTTCGCGCTCGGCGTCGTCGCCGACCGCGGCCTCGGCCTGACGCCGCTGATCTTCCTCGCCGCCGGCCTGCTCTTCGGCCTCACCACGCTCACCTACGTCGAGGGCGGGGCGATGTTCCGCGAGCGCGGCGGCTCCTCGACCTTCGCCCGCCACGCCTTCAACGAGCTGATCGCCTTCATCGCCGGCTGGGCGATCCTGATCGACTACCTGATCGTGATCGCCCTGGCGGCGATCTCGGTGCCGCACTACCTGGAGCCGGTGACCGGCGATTTCGCCAATCCCGGCTGGGAGATCGGGATCGGCGCCGCGGTGATCGTCCTCGTCTCCGTCCTCAACATCCTCAACGTCACCGGCCGCGAGCGCCAGGCCTCGCTGGTCTTCCTCGCCCTCGCCGACCTCGGCCTGCAGCTGGCGGTGATCGTCGTCGGCGCGCTGGTGGTCATGCACCCCGAGCGGCTGACCGAGCACATCCACCTCTTCGCCTCCCCCAACCTGAAGAGCATCGTCTACGCCGCGGTGGTGGCGATGCTCGCCTACGCCGGGATCGAGGCCGCCTCCGACCTGGCGCCGGAAATCGACGTCGGCCGCAAGGACCTGAAGCGGGTGGCGACGATCGGCGCCGTCGGGGTGCCGCTGGTCTACGCCCTGATGGCGGCGATCGCGCTGATGGCGGTGCCGGTGGTGGCGGGGCCCGATGGGCTGCACACCGCGCTCGGCGGCGAATTCGTCGAGGAGCCGATCCTGGGGGTGGTTTCGCAGTACCACCCGCACTGGGTTGCCGAAACGATGCGGTGGCTGGTCGCGGTGATCGCCACCCCGGTGCTGATCTGGGCCGCCAGCACCTCGATGCTGGGCGTCTCCCGCCACATCTACACGCTGGCGATCAACCGCCAGATCCCCAGCTGGCTGGGCAAACTCCACCCGCGCACGGCGACGCCGTACGTGGCGATCGCGATCAGCGGCGTGATCGCGATCGGCCTGGTGATCCCGACCGACGTCAAGCTGCTGGCCTCGATCTACGCCTTCGGGGCGACGCTGGCGATCACGATCGCCCACCTCTCGATCATCCGCCTGCGGGTCAAGGACCCCGACCGGCGGCGACCTTTCCGGATCCCGATGGGGTTCGCCTGGGGGGTGGCGACGGTGCCGCTGCCGGCGGTCCTCGCCGCCCTCCTCAGCGGCCTTGCCTTTCTCAGCGTCCTCGCCTTCCACACCGACGCGCGCTGGGTCGGGCTGGGCTGGATGGCCTTCGGGCTCGTCTTCTACGTCGTCTACCGCAAGGTCTTCGAGGGGACGACGCTGACCCGCCGCGTCTCGGTCACCGAGCGGGCGCTGACCAAGCAGGTGCCCGAGATCGAATTCAGCAACATCCTGGTGCCGGTCTTCGGGACCAGGTTCGACGACGACATCGTCGCCACCGCCGGCCGGCTGGCGGCCGCCGACGCCGACGGTGGGCGCGGCGGGGCCTCCCGGCTCGACGTCGTCTACGTGATCGAGGTGCCGCTGACGCTGCCGCTCGACGCGAAGCTGCCGAAGGAGCGCGAGGAGCAGGCGCGGCGGGCGCTGGAGCGGGCGCGCGAGGTGGGGGAGGAGTACGAGGACGTCGAGGTGAGGACCGACGTGATCCGCGCCCGCAAGGTCGGTGCCGGCATCCTCGAGGCGGCGCGCCGCGGTGGCGCCGAAGCGATCGTCATCGGCGGTGAGCCGCCGACGAAGATCCGCGGCGGCGGCGTGCTCGGCGGGATCGGCGCGGCGAAGCCGGCCGAGATCGGCGCGGCGACCGAGTACGTGCTGAAGAAAGCCCCCTGCCGGGTACTGCTCACCGCTCCCCCGGAACCGCCTGGATGACGCACCTGGCGCTGCGCATATCTGCGTCCTCGGGTTTGCCTTTGCAACCAGCAAAGGCTGCACCCTGCGTCCTTGATCTGCTTGGCCAGGCGCGCCCCCAGGCAAAACATCATTTCGATCTAGTATCCCGGCCATGTTCGTCTTGATCGTCGGCTGCGGCCGCGTCGGCTCCTCGGTGGCGAGGGCGATGCTCCGCGAGGGCCATACCGTCTCCTGCCTCGACGAGGACCCGGAGTCGCACGCCCGGCTCGAGGTCGGCCTCGAGAAGAGCTGGGAGGACCTCGGCGGCCAGTTCACGGTCGGAGCAGGGTTGGAGACCGAGGCGCTGGAGGCCGCCGGGATCGGGCAGGCGGACGTCTTCATCGCCTCCACCGACGGCGACAACACCAACATCGTGATCGCGCAGATCGCGCAGAAGCGCTACGAAGTCGCAACCACGATCGCCCGCGTGCTCGACCCGCTGCGGGCCGAGTGGTACGCGCGCCAGGGCCTGCACACCGTCTGCCCGACCCGGGTCGCGATCGACATGCTGGAGAGCGCCGTGCGCGACGCCGCCGATCGCGGCGGGGCCGCCGACGACGCTGCGGCGACCATCTAGGCGACCGAGGGAACGGGAGAGCGCGTGTACATCATCGTCGTCGGAGCGGGCAAGGTGGGGTGGAACCTGGCGCGGGAGCTGCTCGACAAGGGCCACGAGGTGACCCTGATCGAGAGCGACCGGCGCCGCTACCTGACCGTCGAGCAGGAGCTCGAGCACAACGTCTCCTACGGCGACGCCTCCGAGCTCTGGGTGCTGGAGCGGGCGGGGATCCAGCGCGCCGACATGGTCATCGCGGTCACCGGCGACGACGAGGACAACGTGCTGATCTGCCAGGTGGCGAAGGAGAAGTACCTGGTCGACCAGATCATCGCCCGCGTCAACAACCCGCGCAACCGCCGCCACTTCGACCTGCTGGGGATCAAACCGTCGGTCTCGGCAACCGACCTGATCCTGCGCCTGCTCGAGCACGAGGTGCCCGAGTACGGGCTCGTCCACCTGCTCGACCTGCAGGAGGAGCAGCTGGAGATCATCGAGATGCTGCTGGGCAAGGACTCGGGCGTGACCGGGCGACGGGTCGGCGACCTGCACATGCCCGAAGGCAGCCTGCTGATCTCGGTCCTGCGCTCCGGCAGGGGCTTCGTCCCCAACGCCGACACGGTGCTGCAGGAGGGCGACGAGATCCTCGCGGTGCTCGATCCCGGCAAGGAGGACGACCTGAAAACGCTCTTCGGGCCAGAGGGGAACGGCGCCGGCGGCGGGTAAGACCGCCGTGGCTTCAGGCGCCAACCGGGTAGGAGTTCGACACCAACCGGATAGGAGCTTTTTGTGATGGCCGATCGTGAAGTCGATTTCCTCCTGATCGGCGGGGGCATGGCCTCCGCCAACTGCGCTTCGGAGCTGCGCCGGCGCGGGGCGCAGGGGTCGATCCTCCTGGTGGGGCGGGAGCCGGAGCCGCCCTACGAACGCCCGCCGCTCTCGAAGGAGTACCTGCGCGGAGATGCGGAGCGCGAGGAGGCCCACGTCAACCCGGCCGAGTGGTATGCGGCGAGTGACGTCGAGCTGCTGAGCGGGCGCAACGTGACGGCCCTCGACGCCGCTGCGCGGACGGCAAAGATCCAGGGCGGGGAGGAGGTCAGGTTCGGCAAGGCGCTGCTGGGGACGGGGGCGATGGTCAACATCCTCCGCGTCGAGGGCGCCGAGAACGAGGGCATCCACTACCTGCGTGCGTTCGGCAACTCCGATGCGATCCGGGCCGACGCCGAGGGGGCCGAGCACGTGGTCCTGATCGGCGGCAGCTACATCGGCTGCGAGGTCGCCGCCTCGCTGGCCGCGCGGGGGGCCAAGTGCACGATCATCGCGATGGAGGACGTGGCACTGTCGCGGACCTTCGGCGAGACGGCCGGGCGCTGGTTCCAGGAGCGGCTGGAAGAGCACGGGGTCACCTTCCACGGGGGCGAGACGCTGAGCGCCTTCGAGGGCGACGGGCGGGTGCGGGCGGTCGTCACCGAGAGCGGGCTGGCGGTCGAGTGCGACGCGGTCGTGGTCGGGGCCGGGGTGCGGCCCGACGCGGTGCTGGCCCAGCGGGCCGGGATCGAGGTCGGCGACGGCGGCATCGTCTGCGACTCGAAGCTGCAGACCTCGGTGGAGGGGATCTACGCGGCCGGCGATTGCTGCTCGTACGAGAGCGTCGTCCACGGGCGGCGGATCCACGTCGAGCACTGGGACGTGGCGATGCAGCAGGGGCAGCACGCCGGCGCCAACATGCTCGGCGCCGACGCCGACTACGAGGTCGTCCCCTACTTCTTCAGCGACCTCGCGGACTGGGCGAGCCTGGAGTACGTGGGCCCGGCTTACGAGTGGGACCGGGAGGTCTGGCGCGGCGACCGCGAGGGCGGTGAGTTCTCGGTCTGGTACCTGCAGGGCGGCCGCGTCGCCGGCTGCCTCAGCGTCGGCCGCTCGGAGGACCTGGCCGAGGCGCGGCGGATGCTGGCCGAGGGCGTGGACGTCTCCGGCGCGGTGGCGCAGATCGAAGATTCCGCTGCCGACCTCGCGTCGATATCCTGAAAAACAGCCGTTGCGGCCTGGTGTAATGGCAGCACGCCTCGCTCTGGACGAGGTAGTCGGGGTTCGAGTCCCTGGGCCGCAGCTTTGCTGAACCCCTGCAAAGGCGTCCAATCGCCCTGCTAGCTTCGCCCCCGTGAGACGCCCCGGCAAAAAGACCGTCCTGCTGCTGCTTGCCGCGCTGCTCGCGCTGGCGGTCGCCGGCTGCGGCGGTGGCGGTGGCGACACGACCGAAGCCAGCACGACCACCGAAGCAGCGCCGAAGCTGACGAAAGCCGAACTGATCGAACAGGGCGACGACATCTGCGCCGAGGTCAACGCCGCGGTCGGTGCGCTCAACTCCGAACCGGAGGAAAGCGAAGTGCCGGCGACGATCGAAAAAACCGCCAACCTCTACACCGGGATGGTCGAACGGCTGCAGGAACTGGGTTCGCCCGAAGGCGCCGAAAGCAAATTCACCAGCTTCATGGAATCGGCGGAAGAGCTGGCCAAGGTCGAGGGCGAAGTGAAGCTGGCGGCCGAACGCGAAGACACCGCGGCGCTGGGCGAAGCGGCGACCGAAGCGACGCCGACCCTCGAAGAATTCCAGACGCAGGCCGAAGCCTACGGTTTCGCGCAGTGCAGCCAGGGCCCTGGCGCGGTGACCCCGAGCGCCGGCGCCGGCGCTGAAAGCGGCGCCGAAGGCGGCGAAGAATTCGAAGGGGTCGAAGAAGGCGGGGTCGAAGCCGAACCGGAAATCGAAGAAGTCGCCCCCGAAGTCGAAGAAGTTCCCGAAGAAGAAGTCGCGCCTGAAGGCGGCGGTGTCGGCGGAGCGCCCGAAGGTGGTGGCGGTGGCGAAACCGGGGGCTCTAGCGGCGGTGTAGGACCCGGTTGATCTGGCGAGCGGAGGCGCTTCCGACTTTCGACACACCAGGGTGTGCTCAAACTCGGAAGCGCTTGGTTAGCTGCCTTCCCTGAGAACCCATGGGGACCCCCTCAACAGCCTGACCCTAGGCCGCTGACTCAGACCAGGCGCCGTAGAGCTTGGAGTAGGGGCCGCCGGCGTCGATCAGCTCGTCGTGGGTGCCCTGCTCGGCGATCCGGCCGCCTTCGAGGACGACGATCTTGCCGGCGCGGCGGATCGTGGAGAGGCGGTGGGCGATGACGATCGCGGTGCGGCCGTGGAGGAGGTGCTCGAGGCCGCGCTCGATCGTTTTCTCCGTGCGCACGTCGACGTTGGAGGTGGCCTCGTCGAGGATGAGGATGCGGGGCTCGGCGAGGAGGGCGCGGGCGAAGGCGACGAGCTGACGCTGGCCGGCCGAGAGCTGGATGCCGCGCTCGCCGACTTCGGTATCGAGGCCCCCGGGGAGGGCGCGGACGAACTCGGTGGCACCCACCGCGGCGATCGCCGCCTCGATCTCCTCCTCACCCGCCGTCGGCTGCCCGAAGGCGACGTTTTCGCGGATGCTGCCGCTGAAGAGGAAGCCCTCCTGCGGCACGATCCCGAGCTGGCGCCGCAGGGCCAGCTGCTGGACGCCGCGCAGGTCGTGCCCGTCGACCCGCACCGTCCCCTGCTGGGGGTCGTAGAAGCGCGCCACCAGCTTGGCGAAGGTCGACTTGCCCGCGCCCGTCGCGCCGACCAGCGCCAGCGTCTGGCCGGGCGGCACGTGCAGGTCGACGTCGCGCAGCGCCCATGGATCGGCGCCGGGGCCGGGGCCGGCGCCGTCGCCGTCGACAGGCGCGGGGGCGCCGGCCCCGGTCCCCTCGGCGTAGGAGAACCAGACGCCTTCCAGGGCGATCTCGCCCCGCAGCGTCCCCGGGTCGATCGCGCCGGGCGCGTCGACCATGTCCGGCGCCGTGTCCAGGAGGTCGAAGATCTTGTCCAGCGCCGCCATCCCCTGCTGGTAGGTCGTGTAGAGCTGGGAGAGTTCCTGGATCGGTTCGAAGAAGCGGGTCAGGTAGCCGACGAAGGCGACGACGACGCCGACTTCGATCGCCCCGTCGATCGCCTGGCTGCCGCCGTAGAGGAGGATCACCGCCGTCCCCACGGCCGCCAGCAGTTCCACCGCCGGGAAGTAGGAGGCGTTGAGGTAGACCGTCTTCATGTTGACGTCGCGGTTTTCCTCGTTCAGCGCCGTCATCGCCGCCTGGTGGCGCGGCTCCTGGCCGAAGCTGCGCACGATCCGCACGCCGCTGAGGGTTTCCTGCAGGTAGGCGGTGACGGCGGCGATCCGCTCGCGCGTCGCCCGGTAGGTGCCGGCGGAGACGATCCGGAAGACCACGCTCGCCACCGCCAGCAGCGGGAAGGTGACGAAGGTGATCAGCGCCAGTTTGACGTCGAGGACGAGCAGGATCACGACCACGCCGACCAGCGTCAGGGTGCTGGAGAAGATCGTCACGAAGCCGCTGGTCACCAGCTGGTTCAGCGCTTCGACGTCGTTGGTCATCCGCGAGATCAGGACGCCGGGGCTGCGGCGGGTGAAGAAGCCGATCGACATCGACTGCAGGTGGCTGAAGATGCGCTCGCGCAGGTCCTGCAGCGCCCGGGTCCCGACCCAGCCGACCAGGTAGGTCTCCCAGTAGGTGGCGACCGCGTAGACGATCGCGGTGAGGACGAAAGCGACGACGATCAGGTCGAGGGCGCCGACGTCGCCGGCGCGGATGCCGCTGTCGATCGCCTTCCCGGCCAGGTAGGGCGGCGCCAGCGCCGCGCCCGTCTCCAGCAGCAGCGCCGCGAACATCAGGATCAGCCGCCCGCGATAGGGCCGCAGCAGGCCGATCATCCAGCGCACCTTGCGCGCCCGCTCGTCCTCGCCGCGGACGAGGCGCCAGAGCTCCCGGAAGAGGGCCGCGCTGTTCCCGATCACAGCCGCGCCACCTCCTCGCGCTCCTCGAGGTCGCGCTGGAGGAAGACCGTGTCGGCGAGACCGTGCTCGGCGATCTCGCGGTAGAAGCCGCAGCGGCCCATCAGCGCCTCGTGGCTGCCGCAGTCGACGATCCGGCCGCCGTCCATGACCACGATCTGATCGGCGAGCGAGACGGTGGAGAGGCGGTGGGCGATGATGAACGTCGTGCGGCCGGCCATCGCCTCGCGCAGGCCGGCTTTGATCGCCGCCTCGGTGGTCGCGTCGACCGAGGAGGTGGCGTCGTCGAGGATGAGGATGCGCGGGTCGGCCAGCAGCGCCCGGGCGATCGCCACCCGCTGGCGCTGGCCGCCGGAGAGGGTGAGGCCGCGCTCGCCGACCCGGGTCGCGTAGCCGTCGGGCAGCTCGCGGATGAAGCCGTCGGCCTGGGCGCGGCGGGCGGCGGCTTCGATCTCCGCCATGCTCGCGTCTTGGCGCGCGTAGGCGATGTTCTCGGCGACGCTGGCGGTGAAGAGGAAGCTGTCGTCAGCGACGAAGGCGATCTGCGAGCGCAGCGAGCCGACGTCGACGTTGCGCACGTCGACGCCGTCGACCAGCACCGCCCCCTCGCTCGGGTCGTACAACCGCGCGATCAACCCGACCAGGCTGGTCTTGCCAGAACCCGACGGCCCCACCAGCGCCACCGTCCTCCCAGCCTCGACCGTCAAGTCAACGCCGGAAAGCGCCGCCGCCGACGGGCCGAAACGTCGACCCCCATCCGCCGACGGGCCGATTTGTCCATCTTGGATGGACAAATCGGCCCGTCGGCCGACCGGATTGGGCAGATCGGCCCGTCGCTCTTCGTCGAGGCCGTAGTGGAGGGTGGCATTGCGCAGCTCCACGGCGCCGCCGCCCGCCGGCAGCTCCGGGGCGCCGGGCGGGCTCTGGATCGCCGGTTCGCGGTCGAGGATTTCGAACATCCGGTTGCCGGAGGCGACAGCGCGCTGGGCCATGCCCAGTGCCATCCCGAGCGAGCGCATCGGTCCGGCGAGCATGCCGACGTAGGTGTAGAAGGCGACGAAGGCACCGAGGCTGAGGCTGCCGTCGATCACCTGGCGGCCGCCGACCAGCAGGACCAGGGCGATGCCGATCTGCGGCAGCAGCCCGATCAGCGGCGAGAAGAACGCCTGTACGCGGGTCGAGTAGATGCTCTGGTCGAAGACGCGGGCGACGGCGCGCTGGAAGCGGTGGAGCTGGTGCTCCTCGCGGGCGAAGGCCTTGACGATGCGGATCCCCGAGACGTTCTCCTCGGCCTCGGCGGTCAGCTCGGCGATTCGCTGCTGCACCTCTTGCTGGGCCGGGCGGTAGATCTGGCTGTACCGCGTCGCCGTGACGATCACGAAGGGCGCCGGGACCAGCGCCACCAGCGCCAGCAGCGGGTTGATCACGATCATCACCACCGCCGCCAGGGTGATCGTCAGCAGGTTCTGGGTGATGAAGATGAGCCCGTAGCCGAGGAAGAAGCGGATCGCCTGCAGGTCGACGGTCGCCCGCGACATCAGCTGCCCGGTCTGCTGGGTGTCGAAGAAGCCGAGGTCGAGCCGCTGCAGGTGCGCGTAGAACTGCTGGCGCAGGTCGAATTCGACCGCCAGCGAGACCTTGCCGGCGACCAGCCGTCGCACCACGGTCAGCCCCAGGCGCAGGATCCCGGCGCCGACGATCGCCAGCGAGAGCGGCAGCAGGTCGGGCGTGTCGCCGTCCTTTATGGAGTTGACCGATTCGCCCAGCAGCCACGGGATCAGCACCGTCATCCCCATTGCCGCCCAGGCGAAGACCAGCGACCCCCAGAGCTGTGCCCGGTAGGGGCGGAGATATCCCATCAGCCGACGGTAGGTACGCATTCCCTCGACTATACAAAGTGAAGTATTGGCGAACTGGCGTTATTCCAGGCGGGCCGCGGCGTTGGCGCTCGGGACTTTGCCGCCTTCGCACTTTTTCGCATGGTGGCCGGGCGGCTGCAGGATCTGGAAGTTGGTGACGTCGTGGAACTGGGTGGGGGCGCCGTTGTTCTGCGCGAGGTTGACGATCAGGCGGTAGAAGCCCGGCGGCAGCAGGTGGTAGTAGATCTCCGGCCGGGTGGCGGGGGAGTAGCCGCCGGCGCTGCCGATCTGCTCGGCCAGGACCCCGTTCGGCCCCGCGTATTTGGCGTAGTCGAAGGATTTGCCGACCAGGCGCCCCTTCCCGAGCGGGCTGTTGACCGCGTGCAGCAGTTTCACCGGGTCGACGCAGTCGGGGACCCGCTTGAGGCTGAAGCGCAGGTGGCCCTCGCCGAGCTGTGGTTCGCCGCCGAGCTGGTGGGGCGCCAGCTGGAAGTTTTCGACGGCGACCTTGACGACCACCGCGCGCGCCGTCTGCCGCGCCCCGTTGCGGGGGGAGACGATTTCGACCACCGGTTCGCCCGGCAACCGCGACGTTTCGGCAGCACTGCTCGATTCCTCCGAGCCGCCGAAGAGGAGCGCCAGGACGATGGCGATCGCGGCCAGCACGACTGCCCCCAGGGTTGCGGTCCTCGCTCGCATCGAAGCGGGAAGACTACGCGGAACCGTTCGTCTTTAGCCAGCGCTTACCTGCTCTTCAGGGACGCCTCAGCGACGGAACCGAACCTTCCAGTTTGCGTGGAGACCTTGGCGCCACCTCTGGCGGCAGCGCCGGTTGCCGTCCCGCCCTCGAGCGAGGCTCGGCCCCGCAGCTTCGCCCTGCCACTGGCGCTGGCGAGCCTGATCGCCGCCGCCGCGGCGCTGCGCTTCGCCAGCCTCGGCATCCAGAGCTACCACCACGACGAGGTGATCACCGCGATGCGGGTGATCCCCGGCAGCTTCTCCCGCATGCTGCACGAGGTCCGGGTCAGCGAGTCGAACCCGCCCCTCTACTACGTCCTCGCCTGGGGCTGGGCCAAGGCCTTCGGGCGCGACGAATTCGAGCTGCGCTCGCTCTCGGCGCTGCTCGGCACCGCCCTCGTCCCCGTCGCCTACATGGTCGGCCGCCAGCTGGCGAGCCGCCGCGCCGGGCTGACCCTGGCCGCGATTGCCGCTGTCAACCCGATGCTGATCTGGTACTCGCAGGAGGCCCGCTCCTACGCGCTGCTGGTCTTCTTCTGCGCGCTCTCGCTCCTCTTCTTCCTGCGGGCGCTCGACCATGCTCGGGGATCGGACCTGGCACTGTGGGCGCTGGGCTCGGCGCTCGCCCTCTGCAGCCACTACTTCGCCGTCTTCCCGGTGGCGATCGAGGCGGCCTGGCTGCTGGTGGCCCTGCGCGCGTTCTGGCGGCTGGTCCTGCCGGCGCTGGCGCTGGTCGCCGCCGCCGGGGCGGCGCTGCTGCCGCTGCTGAGCGCGCAGGCCAGCGCCACCCACATCGGCTGGATCGAAAAAAGCCCGCTGCCGGCCCGCTTCATCGAAGCCGGGACCAGCTTCCTGGTCGGCGAAACCGGGCACGTGATCGCCGAGCCAATCCGTTACGGCTACGCGATCGTCCCCCTCGCAGCCGTCGCCGCGGCGCTCCTTCTGCTCGCGCTGCGGGGGGACCCGCACGAGCGCTGCGGCGCTCGGGTCGCGCTGGCGCTGGGCCTCGGGATCGCGGCGCTGACCGGCCTCGTGGCGCTGGTCGGCCGGGACTACGTCGTCGAGCGCAACCTGCTGCCGGCGTTGCTGCCGCTGGCGGCGGTCGTCGCCGTCGGTTTCTCGGTCGCCGGCAGCCGCCGCCTCGGCGCGGCCTTGGCGATCGCTCTCTGCCTCTACTGGATCGCCTTCGACGCCTACGTCACCCAGAAGCCGAACCTGCAGCGCCCGAAGCTGCGCGCGCTGAGCCAGCAGATCGGTCCGGCGAAGGTGCCGCGCGCGATCGTCAGCTGGAAACTGGCGGCCGACCCGATCCGCTGGTACCTGCCCGGGCGGGTACCGAGGATGTACGGCGGCCGCCAGCGGGTAGAGGAAGTCGACGTTGTCAGCAAGCCATTGGTCTCCGCGCGTCCCGCTAATCTAGACCGCTCTTTTCGCGAGGTACAGCGGTTTAGGCTGGACCGCCTGACGCTCACCCGCTACGTATCGAAGAAACCGATGGAAGTCACCTTCCCGCAACTGACAGCGCTTCACACCGGCTTCGGCGATAACGCCGTCGTCCTCAACGGCCCCGCCGGATGGCGGGTAGGCCCTGACGTGAGGATCCGGTCGGGCGTGAACGGAGCGTCCCGATGAGTCCCGCGACCGAGTTCGCCTACCGCATCGGCGCCGCCGCCCGCCGCCCGGCGAGCTGGTGGCAGCTGTTCAAATTCGGCTTCGTCGGCGGCATCGGCTACCTGATCAACCTTGCCGTGTTCGCGCTGCTGAACGGCCTCGGCGTCCACCACGTGGTCGCCGCGATCGGCGCCTTCTGCGTCGCCGTGACCAACAACTTCGTGATGAACCGCTACTGGACGTTTGAGCCGGGGGAGGGGCCGGCGCACTTCCAGGCGGCCCGTTTCTTCGCGGTCAGCCTCGCTTCCCTGGGCCTCAACCTCGTCATCCTGGAGCTGCTCGTCAGCAACCACGTCATGGGTGATCTGGAGGCCCAGGCCATCGCGGTGGCCGTCGCCATGCCGTTCAACTTCCTCGGCAACAAGCTCTGGACGTTTACCTGAGGGATCTGCAAAGCGGCGCATCTCGGCGTCCGCGGCCGCTTGCGTGCCGAGCACGCGGCGCTCCCCGCGTCCTTGATCTGCTTGCCTTTCGACCCCTCAGTCATCATTTGGGGAAATGACCGAGCAACATCGATACGACCCGCAGGCGATCGAGGCGGCGCGGCAGCGGGCCTGGCAGGAGCGGGGGGACTTCGAGGCGCCGGAGACGAGCGACGGGCAGGAGCACGTCTACGTCAAGCCCTCGAGCCCGTTCACCTCGGGCAACCTGCACATGGGCCACGTCCGCGACTACTCGATCGGCGACGCCTACGCCCGCTTCCGCCGCGGCCGCGGCGACAACGTCCTCTTCGGCTTCGGCTTCGACGCCTTCGGCCTGCCGGCCGAGCTGGCGGCGATCGAGCGCCAGGAGCCGCCCGCCGAGTGGGTCGCCCAGTGCGGCGAGCGGATGCTCGGCCAGATGAAGCGGCTCGGCTTCTCCTTCGACTACGACCGCGTCTTCTACAGCTCCGACGAGGGTCAGTACCGCTGGTCGCAGTGGTTGTTCAACACGCTATGGGAGCGGGACCTGATCTACCGCGACGACGCCACCGTCGACTGGTGCGACACCTGCCAGACGACCCTGGCCTCGATCCAGGTCGAGGACGGCCGCTGCTGGCGCTGCCACAACGAGGTGCGGCTGATCCGGCGCCCGACCTGGTTCCTGCGGATCACTCCCTACCTGGAGGAGAACGACCGCAACACCGAGGGGCTTGCCGCCGGCGGCAGCTGGGACGAGCTCTCGCTGGCGACCCAGCGCTACATCCTCGGCCGCTCCGAGGGGGTCGAGATCGACCTCGGCGGTGAGAGCGGCTCGCTGACCGCCTTCACGCCGCACCGCAAGTTCGCCGCGCTGGCGAGGTTCGTCCTGCTCTCGCCGCGCCACCCGCAGATCGACGCCTGGGTGACCGAGCCGGCCGCGCGCGAGGAGCTGGAGAAGATGCGCTCGGGCGGCTGGGAGCGCAGCGCCCGCGACGCCCGCTCGGTACCGCTGGTCGACAGCGGCCGCTCGGTCGCCGGCCCGAATGGCGAGGAGCTGCCGATCGCGGTGACGCCGCTGGTCGACGCCCGTTTCGGGCCGACCGCGGCGCTGGGGATCCCGGCGGTCGACGAGGCCGACCGCGACCTCGCCGAGCGGCTCGAGCGGGTCGAGGCGCCGGCCGCGCCCGTGGAGGGGGAGGAGGGGCCTGGCCCCGCGCCGCTGGAGGGTGCCCGCGGGACCACCCGCTACCGCGCCAACGACTTCTCGATCTCCCGCCAGCGCGCCTGGGGATGCCCGATCCCGGTCATCCTCTGCGAGCAGTGCGGCCTGGTGCCGGTGCCCGAGGAGGACCTGCCGGTCGTCCTGCCGCGCGACCTGCAGCCGACCGGTGAAGGGAACCCGCTGGCCGAGCGCGCCGACTTCGTCGAGGTCGAGTGCCCGCGGTGCGGCGGCGCTGCCCGGCGCGAGACCGACACGCTCGACTGCCACTTCGACGCGCTCTGGCTCTGGGTGCCGGCGGCGGTGCCGCCCGAGGCGCGCGAGGAGCAGATGTTCACCCATCCCGACCTGCAGAAGTGGCTGCCGTCCGAGCGGCTCGTCGCCGGCAACGACAGCGGCGGCTTCGTCTTCGACCAGCGGATCGTCACCAAGGCCCTGCGCGATATCGGCCCCTTCGCCTTCATCGGGGAGGGGGAGCCCTTCGCCGGCTGCCTCTTCCACGAGATGGTGATCGCCGACGGGCGCAAGATGAGCAAGCACCTCGGCAACGTCGTCAACCCCGACGAGCTGGTCGCCGAGCATGGGGCCGACACCGTGCGGCTGGCGGTGCTCTACGCCGCCGGGCCGGCGAGGACCCTGAACTGGAGCGACGGCGCGGTCCGCTTCGCCGCCCGTTTCCTGCGCAACCTCTGGAACTACACGCACGAGCGGATCGCCGGGCTGGAGGGCCTCGAGCACGAGCCCGAGGCCGCGGCCGACACCGAGCACATGCGCGACCGCCTGTGCAAATGGTGCGGGAACGGGCTCGCGCGGATCGCCGAGGACACGGCCGAGCTGCAGATGCACAAGTCGGTCCGCAACATCACCCGCCTGTTCGAGCGGATCCAGGACTTCGAGAAGCGCGTGATCAAGCGGCGGGGAGAGCTGGACCGCGCCGACGCGGAGGCGCAGCTGGCGGCCCTGGCCCTGCTCGCCCGCACCCTGGTCCCGTTCGCGCCCCACGTGGCCGAGGAGCTGCTGGTCGCACTGGGAGTCGAGGACAACGCCGAGGCGCTCGAGGCCTGGCCGCAGGAGGCCGAGATCCCGGTTCAGCCGACTCGATTGAGCAAACACCCTTGATTGATACAGACCGGTGTGTTATGAATGCGCGTGCCGGGCGATCAACCGGTGAAGGGGGCGGGGCCTCGGATTAGGGAAACCGCCTTGGGGTGGCAAAGGAGGACCGATCCTGAGCCAGGATCTAAATCGTCATGACGGATCCTGGTCACGTCGGCACGGCTGGCGTCGCCCCGCCTCCTCTCATCGACCTACCGATCGCTATCAGGGGCGGGGTCCATGGGGTGGCCCCCGCCCCTTTCGGCCCCCTCCTACTGCTCGCGCGGCGGCCGCTTGACCTCGAAGCGGTGCGATTTCGTCTGGTAGGAGATCCCCTCGCAGAGCTGCGCGGGAGTCGTCTTCAGCGCCCCGGCGAGCTTTACGATGGTCGCGAGGCGTGGCTCGCGGCCGGCCCGCTCGAGCAGGGAGACCTCGGTCCGGTGGAGGTCGCAGCGGTGGCCGAGCTCCTCCTGAGAGACGCCGGCTTCGGCCCGGATGCGACGGAGGTTGATCGCGAAGCGCTCCTGCGGGGTCATGTTGCTTTCCTTTGCGTTTGTTGCATTTGCTGACAGAAACTCTACAGACAGGACAACTCTACGCGGTTGCGTGTGCCCTGCGTTCCGCTACCGTGCTGAAGAGGCCGCAATGTCGGTCGCTCGGTTTTTTGCGCAGAAAGCATTGAGCAGGACTTAGCCATGTGTTATACCCCTGCGATTGGTCGTCTAGCGCCGAGGGCATCGGCGGTAAAGGAGGAGTCATGAGTGACGCGGTCGAGCCGCATCTCAGTGAGCCCTACGGGCTCCGGACCCGCTCCTGTGCCACCGAACTCACCTGCCGCGACTGTGGCTACCGGACGCCGCTTCTGGACAAAGCCTTCAAGTGCCCGGCCTGCGGCGAAGGTCTCGACGTCGACTACGACTACGACCTGGCGAAGCGGCGGGTCGCCGAGCGTTCGGTCGCCGAGCGTCCCTGGAACGTCTGGCGTTTCGAGGAGCTGCTGCCGATCCTCAACCGTCGGGCTCAGGAGCGGGTCGCTCAGTTCGCCGGCAAAACGCCGCTGATCCACGCCGAGCGCCTCGGCGCCGAGCTCGGGCTCAGCAACCTCTACCTGAAGGACGACTCGACCAACCGGCCCTCCCTCTCATATAAGGACCGGGTGGTCGGGATGGCGATCGCCCGCCTGCTCGAGCTCGGCAAGGACGAGGTCGGCTGCGTCTCCACCGGCAACGTCGGCACCGCCGTTGCCGCCCTGGCGGCCCAGGCCGGTGCCCGTCCCTACATCTTCTACCCGGGCAACATGGAGAAGGGGAAGGCGAAGGCCTGCCGCGGCCTCGGCGCCCAGGTGATCCAGCTCGACGCCAACTACGACCAGGCCAACCGCGCCTGCCGCGAGCTGGCGCTGACAACCGGGATGGAGTTCGCCAACATCACCCTGCGCCCGTTCTACGCCGAGGGGGCGAAGACGATGGCCTTCGAGGTCGTCGAGGAGCTCGGCTGGCGGCCGCCGGACCACTTCGTGATCCCGGCCGCCGGCGGCACGCTCTCCTCGCGGGTCCACAAGGGCCTGGTCGAGCTGGAGAAGGTCGGCCTGGCCGAGACCGCGGGGTCGAAGATCAACATCGCCCAGGCGAGCGGCTGCTCGCCGATCGCCACGGCGATCCGCGGCGGCGGCGAGATCGAGCCGCAGACGCCGGAGACGGCGGCGCACTCGCTGGCGATCGGCGCCCCCGGCGACGGAGGCCTCGTTGTCGAGGCGGTGCGCTCGCGCGGCGGCTCGGCGGCGGCGGCCTCCGACGAGGAGATCTGGAGCGCGATCGACCTGCTCGGCGCGACCGAGGGCATCCTCACCGAGCCGGCCGGCGGCACCACGATCGCCTCGACCGCCAGGCTCGCCCAGGAAGGCAGGCTCGGCCCCGACGAGGTCGTCGTCGCGGTGATCAGCGGCAACGGCCTGAAGACGATCCACGAGCACCCGGAGAAGCCGTGGCCGGAAGGCGTCCCCTGCGAGGTCGGAGCGATGGAGGAGGTCCTAAACGACTTCCGCCAGGCTGCGGCGGCGGCGCTGCACTGAAGCGGCCTGGCGACCTGGCGAATCGCCAGCACCCCCGTTTCTCCTGTTCCTTTTCGGTGCATGACAGGCAAAAGGAACAGGTGGCAGGGGAGTGCTCTGTCTCCCCTGTTCTCTATGCCTGCCATTCCAGCAAAAGGAACAGGAGAGGGGCTATCGCCGTAGGCTGTTGGTCGTGAGCGGTCTGCCTGAGGTCGACGGGGTCACCCAGCATCAGGTCCGCGCCCGCGGGGTCGAGTTCCACTACGCCGAAGCGGGAGCCGGTGACGACGTGGTCCTCTGCCTGCACGGCTGGCCTCAGCACTGGTACGAGTGGCGGCACCTGATGCCGGCGCTGGCGGACCGCTACCGGGTGATCGCCCTCGACCTGCGCGGCTTCGGCTGGTCCGAGGCGCCGGCGGACGGCTACGAGAAGGAGAACCTCGCCGACGACGTGCTCGCGGTCCTCGACGAGCTCGGGATCGAGCAGGTGAACCTGGTCGGCCACGACTGGGGCGGCTGGATCGGCTTCCTGCTCTGCCTGCGCGAGCCGGAGCGCTTCCGGCGCTACCTGGCGCTGAACATCCTGCCGCCCTGGACCAGCATGCGAGCGATGGCGCCGCACCTCTGGCGCTTCTGGTACCAGTGGCTGATCCTCAGTCCCGTTATCGGCTACCGCCTCCACCGCAGCGGCAAGTTCATTCCGCGCGGACTCGTCGGCGCCTCGGTGCGGCGGGAGGTGTGGGACGACGCCACCCTTCACGCATTCTCCGACACCTTCACGGAGCCCGCCCGGGCACGGGCGGCAGTGCAGATGTACCGGACCTTCAACCTGCGCGAGGTCCCCGAGATCGCCCGCGGCCGCTACGCGAAGGCCCGCCTGAAAGTGCCGACGCTGCTGCTCTTCGGCACCGGTGACACCGCGCTGAACCACAACCTCCTCGCCGGCTACGAGCGCCACGCCGACCAGATGACCGTCGAGAAGCTCGACGGCTGCGGCCACTTCATCGCCGACGAGATGCCCGACCTCGTCGCCGAACGCGCCCGCGAGTTCTTCGCGGCCTGAGAGCGCACCTCGGGGTGAGAACGCACTTCTTCCCGCTATGCGGAGAGAAGTGCGTCTTCACCACTTGGCCTGGGGGTCGTGGGTGAGGGTCGGCGGACACTCCACGCTGTTGTCCGCCGACCCTCACCCACGACCCCCCGCTGATTCGCTCGACCCCCCTCAGCTCCTGATCCGAGCCTCCTCTAGATCGAGGTCGCGCTCGATCTGCCGCAGCGTCTGGCTGCGCAGCCGCCCCTTGCTTCGCAGCCCCAGCAGCTCGTCGCGCTCGACCCCGATCAGCTCACGCCGCAGCTCGCCGTAATCGGCGATCCGCTGTTCGCGGGCGGCCGACTCCGGGTCCTCGCCGCCGAGCACCGCCTGGCACATCCGGAAGCGCGCCCGGTAGAGATCGCGCAGCCGTCTCAGCTGCTCTTCCGAGGCGCGCTCCTCGTCCTCCATCTCCTCGAGCCGGTCGAGCGCCGACTGCGCCGCCTCCATCCGCGCCACCGCCTCTTCGTCGGACCAGCGGCGCGGCTCCTCCAGCCCCAGCGCCCGCACGATGAACGGCAGCGAGAGCCCCTGGCCGACCAGGGTGACGAGGATCAGGACGAAGGTGAGGAAGATGATCTGCGGCCTCGCCGCGACGCCGAGCGGCACCGCGAGAGCGGCGGCGAGCGAGACGGCGCCGCGCATCCCGCTCCAGCCGACGGCGAATCGCTGGCCGGCGGTCTCGCCCGCATCTGAGCCCATCGCGAAGACGAAGCCGAGGCGGACGGCGGTCGAGGCGGCAGCGATCGCGGCCGCCGGGCCGAGCAGCTCGGTCACGCCCGATGACGTTTCGTTCAAGGTGCCGACGATGTCCGGCAGCTGCAGGCCGAGAAGGACGAAGAGGGTGATCTCCAGCCCGTAGGTGAGGACGTTCCAGAAGGCGATCGCGCTGAGGCGGATGTCGGCGTCGAGCGAGCGGTGCGAGCGGTAACCGGCGTAGACGCCGGCGACGACCGCGGCGAGGATGCCGGAGACGTGCAGCTCCTCGGCGCCGATGTAGGCGCCGTAGGCGGTCAGCACGGTGAGGACGATCGAGAGGGCGGCGTCGGTCTGGCGGCGGACGACGAGGTCGGAGAGGACCCCGACGGCGATCCCGACGGCGATCCCGCCGGCGGCGACGGCGACGAATTCGAGCGCGGCGCCGCCGAGGCTGAAGGCGCCGCCGGTCGCCACGCCGACGGCGATCCGGTAGAGGACGAGGGCGGTGCCGTCGTTGATCATCGACTCGCCTTCGACCAGCAGCCGCACCCGCTCGGGGGCGCCAAGGCGGCGGAAGATCGAGGTGGCGGCGACGGCGTCGGTGGGGGCGAGGACCGCGCCGAGGATCGCCGCCTCGGCCCAGCCCAGCTCCGGCACCAGGGCGTGGGCGACGACCGCGACGGCGGCGGCGGTGAGGAAGACGAGGGCGATGGCGAGCAGCGCCAGCGCCCGCATCACCGCCCGCAGCTCCTGCGGCGAGGTGCGCCAGCCGGCGGCGTAGACGAGCGGCGGCAGGAAGACGAGGAAGACCGTGTCGGGGTCGAGTTCAACGCTCGGCAGTCCCGGCACGAGGGCGATCGCCAAGCCGCCGAGGACGAGGACGATCGGCGCCGGGATCTTGCCGAAGTCGGCCAGCCGCACCAGCAGCGCCGCGGCGAGGATGAGGACGAAGACCGACTCGATGTGGTTCATCGCCACATAACATCGCTTCCGATGGCGGAACTGCTGACTCCCCCGCTGGAGGACCTCGACCACGTGCGCGGCGAGCCGGGCGCGCCGCTGCGGCTGGTGATGTTCGGCGACTTCCAGTGTCCCTTCTGCCTCGGGGCGCAGAAGAGCCTGCGCCGGGTTCGCGAGCGCCTCGGCGAGAAGCTGCTCTTCGGTTTTCGCCACCTGCCGATCCCCGAGAAGCACCCGCTGGCGATGGAAGCGGCGGAAGCGAGCGAGGCCGCTGCTGCCCAGGGTCACTTCTGGGAGTACCACGACGCCCTCTACGCGAGCCAGCCGAAGCTCTCGCGGGAGACGCTGCTGGAGGTGGGGCGGGGGCTCGGCCTCGACGCCGAGCGGATCGCGTCCGAGATCGACGCGGGCACCCACCGGGAGCGGATCGGGCGCGACCTCGCCTCGGCCGAGGCGAGCGGAGCCACCGGCACGCCCACCTTCTTCGTCAACGGCGAGCGCTTCTACGGCGCCTATGACGCCTCTTCGCTGGTCGAGGCGCTGGAGGCGCAGGGGGACCGATGAAGGCGCTGGTCCAGCGGGTCAGCCAGGCGGCGGTCGACGTCGAGGGCGATCGGGTCGCTCAGATCGGGCCGGGGATGGTCGTACTGCTGGGAGTCGGGGTCGGCGACACCGAGGTGGAGGGCGACAGGCTGGCCGAGAAGGTGCGCAAGCTGCGGATCTTCGACGACGCCGCGGGGCGGATGAACGAGCCGCTGGGCGAGCGCGAGGTCCTCTGTGTCAGCCAGTTCACCCTTTACGGCGACGCCCGGCGCGGCAACCGGCCCAGCTACACGGGCGCCGTCCGCCCGGAGGCGGCCGAGCCGCTCTACGATCGCTTCTGCGAGCGGCTGGGGGCGAAGAAGGGCGTCTTCGGCGCCTGCATGGGGGTGGCCCTGGTCAACGACGGGCCGGTGACGCTGATGCTCGAGGTGCCGCCGGTCGTCGAGCCGACAGCCTGAACGCCTGGCGGGCCAGGCGGGCGGCGGCGGCGAGGCGCTGCGGCCGGGTCTCGCCGGCGAGCGAGCAAGCGACGGTGAGCCAGCGGTTGCCCCGCACCGCGTAGAGCGTGCCGTCGGCGGGAATCCAGCTGGCGAGGTGTTCGCCCGCGGCCGGGTCGCCGACCCCGGGGAGGTGGTGCGGGACCCTGGCGGGATCGGGAGCGTTGAACTGGACCTGCTCGACCATCCGGTTTTCGTAGCGCTGGCGGGCGTCGTAGGAGGAGTCGAGGGTGATCGAGACGTGGACCCCGCGGCTGCTGATCTGGCAGCGCGAGTTCGGCGGGGTCGGCTCGGACTGCCGCTGGACCAAGCGCCCGGTCCGGCGCCCGACCGTGGCCGCCAGGCGCCGGCAGTCGGTTCGGTCGAGGCGCAGCGCGGTCGCCTGCTGGCCGGGGCGTTCCGCGTAGCTGGAGAAGCCGGAAGGGGTGGGAGCGGTCGAGGCGGAGGAGCCGCCCGAGGCGCAGCCCACCAGCGCAAGCACCGCGAGCAGCGGCGCTCCCAGTCCCAGGCTCGCCCGCGCCTCTACGCCCATCGAGGCTAGTCTAGGCTGGGCGAACCGCCGCGACTTCCCCCACGGCCGCCGGCCCGGTTGAATGTCGGCATGGCCCGGCTCATCTACGCGGCGATCGCCTCCCTCGACGGCTACGTGGCCGACGAGCGCGGCGAGTTCGGCTGGTCGGCGCCTGACGCCGAGGTCCATCGCTTCGTCAACGAGCGGGAGCGCGAGGTCGGCACCCACCTCTACGGCCGCCGCATGTACGAGGTGATGAGGGTCTGGGAAGACGACGAGATCCTCGCAGCCGAGGACCCGAGCGACGCCGCCATCCTGCGTCAGTACGCCGACATCTGGCGCGCCGCCGACAAGATCGTCTACTCCCGCAGCCTCGACCGAGCCGCCACCGCGCGCACGGAGCTGAGGCGCTCCTTCGATCCCGAGGAGGTCCGCCGGATGAAGCAGGCAGGCGACCGCGATCTCAGCGTCGGCGGCGCCGAGCTGGCCGCCCGGGCGATCGAAGCCGGCCTCGTCGACGAGATCCAGCTCTTCCTGACCCCGATCGCCATCGGCGCCGGCAAGCCGGCGCTGCCCCTCACCCGAAAGCTCCCGCTCCGCCTCATCGACCACCGCCGCTTCGGCAGCGGCGCGGTCTACCTGCGCTACGAGACGTGATAGGCGCTAAATCGTCAGGCCGCCCTCCCCGCCGGGCACGGAGACTGAACCCGCTGATACGGCAGTGGAATTGCGCCAGCTACCAGTCGCCGAACCCGGGTGAAGCGTCGTTCGCCGCCTCGATCCAGTTGGAGAACTCGCAGGCCAGATGCCAGCGGTGCTCGCGGATCAGCCAGGGCGGCGTCGCGATCGGAAACTCGCCGGTGAGCCGCGCTCTGAAGCCGTCCGAACCGTCGCGGAACTGGTGGCGGATCGCCCCGGCCACGGGCCCGCACTCGCCGATCCGCCCCACCGCGACCCACTGCACGGGGAAGCTCGGGTCGGCCTGCGTCCGTATCTCGCTCCTCTCGGCGTCCGCCAGGAAAATGCCCGCCGCCAGCGGCGACCCTCCCATGGTCTCGACTACCAACTCGCGGCCCTCGCCCGCCGCCCGCAGCACGTAGTGATCTGGGCAGGCGGCCAGCAGCGCCGCCTCGTCCCCCGCCTCCATCGCCTGCTTGTAATAGGCCGGCATCGCCTCCGCCGAACCGCCGCTGCCGCGCAGCTCGATCGTGCAGAGCCGCCGCCGCCCGCCCGACACACCGGCCACGACTCGGCCGCCCCAGGCCGAAAGGCGCAGCTCGCGCCCCAGTTGCCGCTCCAGCTCCTCCTGGCCCAGTTCGAGCTTGCGCGCAACCAGCGCCTTCCGCATGGTCGTCAGGTCCCCCGTCGCTGAGATTCCGAGCTTCCCGCAGACCTTCGCCGCCCGCCGCGCCTCCCAGGCCAGCACCTCCTGGCGCGACACCGAACGGCCGTCGATCACGGCGACGATGTCGAGCCCCCCGACCACGTGCGGAACCCTACCGGCGCATCTGCACGGTCGGAGACAGCCGGGCCTCCCGTCACCCGATGGCTCAACGACGGCGACTGGACGCCGGCCTTGGCAGCAATGGAGGTCGCTTCGCTTGGCCTGCTGCTGGCCGACAGTCCAGCGGACTACACCTCGAGAGTTGTGAAGGTCATTCCCGTCCCGCAGTCAAGGACGCGAAGCGTCCGACCCCGAAGGGGTCGACGGCCGGGACGGGGCATTAACGCTGTGGCTGGGTCGGCGGGCTAACCCATCTGTCGTGTCCGGCTACGATGGACATATGGCAACCGCGGTGAAGAAGCTCGATCTGCACGTCGGCGAGTTGGTCGAAATCGAGGGGCGGCGCTACGAGGTAGTGCCGGACAAGACCGGCGGGCTGACGATTGAGCCGCCGATAACCCCGATCTCAGAGCTTTACGAGAAGCGCGGCATGAAACCCGCTTCGGCAGAGGATTTCGAGCGAATCGCTGGCGGGGGAGCGGCGCATTCCGCTCTGCGCTGCGATGCCGGAGGAGGGACTCGAACCCCCGACACGCGGATTATGATTCCGCTGCTCTAACCAGCTGAGCTACTCCGGCGGGGAGGAGGATGGTAGCGATGGTGCAGCGGCCTGGGGGAGCCCCGGATACGGGATGGGCGGCGATACGGCCGGTGCTGGTGGCGTTCTTGCTCGTGGCCGATGCCTTTGCGGTGGTGACGCTGGCAGTTGTGCAGAAGAAGGGGTGGCTGCCGCCGTTCATCGGCTTCGGCATCGTCCTGATCGGCCTCGTCTGGTTCCAGGCCTGGGCGATCAGGCACCGGCATGACGATGACTGAAGGTATTGCTCGAGGCTTTACTGAAGGAATGTTGGGCATTCTTTCCGGGAATGCGTCGCTTGCAGGAGAAAGCAACGCAGCCTCTGGTCATCCTGGGTAGGCTGGGCCGGTGACCGCCGAGCTGGACAGGGCAGTGAAGACGGTCGTCCGGCAGTGCATGGGAATCCAGCCGGGCGAGGACGTGCTCGTCATCTGCAACCCGGTCACCGAAGAGATCGGGGCTCTGATGCGGATCGAGGCGCAGGGGGAGGGCGCGGACGCCACTCTGGCCGTGATCTCCGAGCGCGACTCGCATGCAGCCGAGCCGCCGCGGGCGGTGGCGGCGGCGATGGCCGCCGCCGACGTGGTCCTTGCCCCGACGATCCAGTCGATCTCCCACACCGAAGCGCGCAAGCTCGCCAGCGAGGCGGGGGTGCGGGTGGGCAGTCTGCCGGGGGTCACCGAGGAGATGCTGGGACGGTTGATGACCGGCGACCTGGAGGAGATCCGGCGGCGCGGTTGGGCGATCGTCACCGCGCTGAACCGCGCCTCCGAGGTGCGGATCACCTGCGCCCACGGCAGCGACCTGCGGATCGGGCTCGAGGGGCGGCTGGGGATCGTCGACGGCGGCGAACTCGGCAACCGCAGCGCTTTCGGCAACCTGCCCTGCGGCGAGGGCTTCATCGCCCCGGTCGAGGGGACGACCGAGGGCGTGCTGGTCGTCGACGGCTCGATCGCCGGCATCGGCCTGCTCGACACGCCGACCGCGCTGACCGTTCGCGAGGGCCATCTGGTCGAGGCGACCGGCCCCGACGGCTCGCAGCTGCTGGAGCTGCTGACCGTCCACGGCGATGACGGAACCAACGTCGCCGAGCTCGGGATCGGCACCAACGAAGAGGCGGTCCTGACCGGCAACATCCTCGAGGACGAGAAGATCCTCGGCACCTGCCACGTCGCCTTCGGCGCCTCGGCGGCGATCGGCGGCACCGTGCAGGTGCCCGTCCACCTCGACTGCGTCGTGCTCGAGCCGACCGTCGAAATCGACGGCGAGACGATCGTCGGCGGCGGCGAACTGCTGCTCTGAGGAACCGCGACCGTGCCGCCACTGCTCGCGGTGCCGAACGTCTCGGAGGGGAGCGATTCCGAGCGGCTGGAGCGGCTGCGGCAGGCGTTCACCCGCGGCACGACGCTCCTCGACCGCCATACCGACCCCGACCACGGGCGCAGCGTCTTCACGCTCGCCGGGTCGCCGGGGCGGCTGACCGAGGCGCTGGTCGTCGGCGCCGAGGAGGCGATCGAGACGCTCGACATGCGCCGCTACACCGGCGCGCACCCGGCGATCGGCGCCCTCGACGTCTGCCCGCTCGTCTGGTTCCAGCCCGGCGACCGTGACGCCGCCCGCACCGAGGCGGTCGCGGTGGCGGAGCAGATCGGCGGCCTCGGCCTGCCGGTCTTCCTCTACGGCGAACTGGCGCGGGAGCCGGGCCGGGCCGAGCGCGCCTACTTCCGCAACGGCGGCTTGGCCGAGCTCTGGCTGCGGATGGAGTCGGGGGAGCTGCGGCCGGACTTCGGGCCGGCGCAGCCGCACCCCAGTGCCGGGGCGACGCTGGTGACGGCACGGCCGCCGCTCGCCGCCTTCAACGTCGAGCTCGATAGCGACGACGTCGAGGTCGCCCGTGCGGTCGCCGCCGGCCTGCGCGAGGCGGGTGGCGGCCCGGCGGGCGTGCGCGCGATCGGCCTCCTGCTCTCCAGCGGACGCGCCCAGGTCTCGACCAACGTCCACGACCCGCTGGCGGTGCCGCTGGGGGAGATCGTCGGGCGGGTGCGGGCACTGGCGGCGCCGCTGGGGGCCCGGCCGCTGGAGGCGGAGCTGGTCGGCCTGATCCCCGGGGCCGCCCTCGCCGGCTATCCCGCCGACGTGCCGATCCGCGGCTTCGACCCGGCGCGTCACACGATCGAGGCGCGCCTCGCCGAGGCGACCGACTAGATTTCGAACTCAGATCTATGGCTCAGACGAAGAAGAAGCGACAGCGCAAGCGCCGCGGCACCCAGGGCGGCCGGATCGACACCAAGGCCCGCCGCAGCCGTCCCCGCAGCCGCGAGGAGGCAAAAGCGCAGGCCCGCACCAAACGCCGGCCCGGTCCCAAGGAGGATCTGCCGCCGACCTGGCGCAACTCGGCGCTCCGCGGCCTTTTCGCCGCCGTCACCTTCGCTGTGCTGCTGATCGTGCTGTTCAAACGTCCGGTCGGCGTGGCGCTGGTCTTCGGCGCCTTCATGCTCGCCTTCTACGTCCCCGCCGGCTACTACATCGACATGACGCTGTGGCGGCGGCGCGAACGGCAGAGAATCCGGGCCCGGAACGAGTAATGGCGCTCGACGTCGAGATGCTCACGGTTGGGCCGATCGGCGAGAACTGCTTCCTGTTCCGGCCCCAGGGCGGCGAGAAGCTGCTGATCGTCGACCCCGGCGAGGAGGCCGAGCGGATCCTCGCCGCCGCCGAGGAGATGGGCGGGGGCGTCGAGGCGATCCTCCTCACCCACTGCCACTTCGACCACATCGGCGCCGTGGCGCCGGTGGCGCGGGCGACCGGGGCGCCGGTCTACTGCCCGGAGATCGAGGTGCCGGTGCTCGCCGACGTCATGGCCTACGTGCTCTGGCAGGGCTTCGGTCCGTTTGAGAGCTACGAGGCCGACGAGGTCCTCGGCGGCGGCGAGACGCTGCAGTTGGCGGGGATGGAGATCGACGTTGTCTTCACCCCGGGCCACAGCCCCGGCCACGTCACCTATGCGGTGCGGGGCGAGCCGGCCATCTTCTCCGGCGACGTCCTCTTCCAGGGCTCGGTCGGCCGCGTCGACCTCCCCGGCGGCGACGGCCCGACCCTGCTCGCCTCGATCGGCAGGCTGCTCGACGACTACCCGGACGAGACCGTCGTCCATCCCGGCCACATGGGGCTGACCACGCTCGGCGCCGAGCGGACGACCAACCCCTTCCTCGGCTCGCTGGCGCGGTAGCGCTGCGCGGCGCCGCTCCCCGGATAGTCACTAAGGTCGCGCAAGCGATGGCGAGCAAGTTCCAGGCACCCCGCGGCACCTTCGACGTCCTGCCTGAGCAGGCACGGGCCCGCCGCCGCCTCGAGCACACCGCCGCCGGGATCTTCGCCCGCGCCGGCTACGAGCCGATCGCGACGCCGGCCTTCGAGGACACCGACCTCTTCGAGCGCGGCGTCGGCAGATCGACCGACATCGTCCGCAAGGAGATGTTCACCTTCGAGGACAAGGGCGGGCGCAGCCTGACGCTGCGGCCCGAGGGGACCGCTTCGATCTGCCGCGCCTACCTCGAGCACGGGATGCACAAACTGGCGCAGCCGGTGAAGCTCTTCTACCTCGGCCCGTTCTTCCGCCACGAGCGCCCGCAGGCCGGCCGCTACCGCCAGTTCCACCAGCTCGGGGTCGAGTGCATCGGCACCGATTCGCCGCTCGCCGACGCCGAGGCGATCATGCTCCTCGCCGACCTGCTGGCGGAGATCGGGGTGCCCGGAGTCGAGCTGCGGCTCGGCAGCCTCGGTTCCTTCGCGGCCCGGCGCGCCTACCTCGAGGACCTGAAAGCCCACCTGCACGCGCACGAGGGAGATCTCTCCAGAGACGTGCGCGAGCGGATCGACCTCAACCCGCTGCGCGCTTTCGACTCAGACGACGAGGGGACCCGGGGAGTGATGGCGAGCGCGCCGACGATCGTCGAGCGGCTCGAGGGCGAGGACGCCGAGCACTTCGAGGAGGTGCGGGCGCTGCTCGACGCCGCCGGCATCGACTATGCCGTCGACCCGACCCTGGTCCGCGGCCTCGACTACTACACGCGGACGATCTTCTCCTTCGTCTGCGACCGGCTCGGGGCGCAGTCGGAGATCGGCGGCGGCGGCCGCTACGACGGCCTGATCGAGCAGCTCGGCGGGGCGCCGACGCCCGCGGTTGGCTTCGCGGCGGGGATCGAGCGGATCCTGCTGGCCTTGGACGAAGAGGAGCCGGCGGGGGGGCGCGACGCCTTCGTCGCGGTCGCCGATCCGGGGCAGCGGCAGCGGGCGATGGCGCTGGCGACCGAGCTGCGCCATGCCGGGGTCTCGGTCGAGCTCGACCTGGCCGGCCGCGCCCTGAAGGGGCAGTTCAAGCACGCCAACCGGATCGGCGCCCGCCGCGTCCTCGTCCTCGAGGCCGACGGCAGCGCCCAGCTGCGCGACATGGAGTCGGGAGAGCAGCGGGCAGTCGATCCCGGCAACCTTGTCGAGGAGATGAAGGGAGAGAAGTCTTGAGCGAGCCAACGGTCCCACCGCTGCGCGGCAACGCCTACCGCGACGCCTGGTGCGGCGAGGTGCTGCCCGACCGGGTCGAGGCCGAGGTGCGGGTCGCGGGCTGGGTCCACCGGCGCCGCGACCACGGCGGCCTGATCTTCATCGACCTGCGCGACCGCACCGGCATCGTCCAGCTCGTCTTCAACCCGGAGCGCTCCGGCGCCTCCTTCGAGCTGGCCCACCAGCTGCGGGCCGAGGACGTGCTGAGCGCCAGCGGCACCGTCGTCCGCCGCTCCGAGGACACCGTCAACGCGGAGCTCGCGACCGGCACCGTCGAGCTGCTCGTCACCGATGCCGAGCGCCTCGCCGACGCCGAGACGCCGCCGTTCCAGGTCGAGGGCTTCAGCGGCGAGGTGGGGGAGGACACGCGCCTGCGCTACCGCTACCTCGACCTGCGCCGCGAGCAGATGCAGAAAGCGCTGGTGCTGCGCCACCGGGTCGTGACGGCGATGCGCGAGTTCCTCGGCTCCGAGGGCTTCCTCGACGTCGAGACCCCGGTGCTGACCCGCTCGACCCCGGAGGGCGCGCGCGACTTCCTCGTCCCCAGCCGCCAGCAGCAGGGCTCCTTCTACGCGCTGCCGCAGTCGCCGCAGCTGTTCAAGCAGCTGCTGATGATCTCCGGCCTCGAGCGCTACTTCCAGATCGCCCGCTGCTTCCGCGACGAGGCGACCCGGGCCGACCGCCAGGCCGAGTTCACCCAGCTCGACGTCGAGATGTCCTTCGTCAGCGTCGAGGACGTGATCGAGGTCAACGAACGGCTGCTGTCCCACGCCTTCGCGCAGGTCGGCGGGCCGCAGGTCGAGGTCCCGATGCAGCGGATGGGCTTCGACGAAGCGATGGACCGGTTCGGGACCGACCGGCCGGACCTGCGCTTCGGGCTCGAGCTGGTCGACCTCGGCGATGCCCTGCGCGGGACCGAGTTCAAGGTCTTCCGCTCGGTCCTCGAGGGTGGCGGCGCGATCCGCGGCATCAATGCCGGCCGCCGCGAGCTGCCGCGCTCTGAGCTCGACGGCCTGATCTCGCGTGCCCAGGAGCTGGGGGCGAAGGGACTCGTATGGGCCTTCCGCGAGGGAGACGGCTGGCGCTCGCCGACGGCGAAGTTCCTCAGCGACGCCGAGCTCGCCGAGCTCAACCGGCGCCTCGCCGCCGAGGAGGGTGACCTACTGCTGCTGGTCGCCGACAAGCGCCCGGTTGCGAACGCGGTCCTGGGGCAGATGCGGCTCGACCTCGGCGAGAAGTTCGGGCTGATCGACGAGGACGAGCACCGCCTGGTCTGGATCGTCGACTGGCCGCTGCTGGGTTGGAACGAGGACGAGAAGCGCTGGGACGCGATGCACCATCCGTTCACGGCGCCGGCGGGCGAGTTCGACCCCGACGATCCCGGCGCGGCGCGGGCCCAGGCCTATGACGTTGTCTGGAACGGTCAGGAGCTGGGCGGCGGCTCGATCCGGATCCACGACGCCGGCGTCCAGGAGCAGGTCTTCGCGGCGCTCGGCATCGACAGGCAGACGGCCGAGGCGCGCTTCGGCTTCCTGCTGGAGGCGCTGCGCTACGGCGCCCCGCCGCACGGCGGCATCGCCTACGGCGTCGACCGGATCGTCCAGCGCCTCTACGGAGCGGAGACGATCCGCGACGTGATCGCCTTCCCCAAGACCGCCTCGGGATTCGACCTCCTCACCGGCGCCCCGGCCCCGGTCGACCAGCTGCAGCTCCGCGAGCTCGGCGTCACCATCCACAAACCGAAACTGCCCGGGCACTGAGGTGGCCGGCCGTCCGATCGTCTGAGATGGGGCTGCGGGACTGGATCCCCCGCAGGTGGCGGCCGTCTCCCGGCCCCGGGCAGACGCCGGTCCACGTCGACGACCCCGGCTACGACAGCTGGGAGGTCGTGCGCGACTTCGGCGACGTCCGCACCGCCCGTGCCTGGCACCAGTCGCTGATCGAGGCGGGCTTCGACGCGGCGCTCACCGCCGACTGGCCGCTCGACCGCTTCGGCCACGGCGACATCTCCCTTCGCGTCCCGCCCGATCAGTGGAGCGAGGCGGAGTGGCACCTCTCGAACCTGGACTAGCTGTTTAGAGGCGCCGCCCCGGTGGTACGGTGGGGACAGGCTCGAGCCCGTGCGAGAGCCGTCTCACCGTTTGACCCAACACAAACGGCGCGGGAGCTGACAAGTCTCCGGGTCCCTTGGGATTCGGGGCAGGCACCCACCTTCAATTGAAGGGATCAAAGCCAGAGGCGGCAACGGCGGGTTGGAGCCTTTTTTGTGCCTTCGTTGACCGAATCGGCACATTCTGCGCGCCAAACTTGCGCCTCGCCGCTTCATCATCGGCGGGATGAAGAACGAGAGTGCAATTCGGCACCTCAGCGGTGCTCAACTGCACACGGAATCGGTTGACCGGAAGGTGGAGGGTCTGGCGCGGCGGCAGCATGCGGTGGTCAGTCGCAGGCAGCTGCTCGCGCTGGGCATGGGGAGGAGGGCGATCACAGGTCGACTGCAGCGCGGCCAGCTGCATGAGCTGCATCGCGGCGTCTACGTCGTCGGCGTCCGTCGGATCTCGAGGAAGGGACGGTGGATGGGCGCCGTACTGGCTTGCGGAGAGGGAGCGGTTCTCAGCCATCACTCAGCGGCCCGGCTGTGGAGACTGGTCCCTCCCGCGCACGAAAGCGCCGTCGTCACCTCCGCGAGGACGCAGCCGCGCAGGCCTGGGATCACCTGCCACCGCGCAGTCCTGTATCAGGACGAGTGGCTGATCCAGGACGGGATTCCCGTGACGTCGCCGTTCCGGACGATCTTCGACCTCGCGGGCGTCGTCGCGATGCGGGATCTGGAGCGGGCCTTTCATGAGGCGGAAGCGCAGCGGATGACGGATCGGGTTTCGCTGCCGATGCTGTTGGAGCGTTATCCGGGGCGGCGCGGGTCAAAGAAGGTGCGGACGTTGCTGCAGGCGCGGGGGCCGGTTGGGATCACTCGGAATGAGTTCGAGGAGGCGTTCGTGGCGTTAGTGGACCGCCACGGCCTCCCCAGACCTCGAATGAACGCCGATCTCGCGGTCCGCGGCCGCTTCTACGAGATCGATGCGCTGTGGGAGACCCAGCGGGTAGCCGTCGAGCTCGACAGCCGCGGCGTCCACGGCACCGTCAGGCGATTCGAGTCGGACCGCCAGCGCGACCGCATCCTCGTCGCCGAGGGCTACCGGACGATGCGGATCACCTGGCGGCAACTGCGGGAGGAACGGGACGACGTCATGGCGGATTTGAAGGCGGCGCTCGAACAGACCCTCCCCACGCACACCTACTCAGCAAGGTAGGTGTGCGTGGGGAGGGTCTGACCGGGGACGGTTGGGAAGAAAGCGGTCCCGGAGAGAGACGGGAAGGGAGGTGGGAGAACGGGACGTCGCGCTCTACCCTTGAGACATGGAGCGGGAGCTTTTCGAGCACTACCTGCGTGACGAGAGCCGGCTTGGGCCGGTCGCCGAGGGTGCCTTCGTGGGCTCCGCGGGCGGCGCTGCCTGCGGCGATCTCGCTCGCATCGCCTTTACGGTCGCGGTTGGCCGGATCGGCTCGGTCACCTTCGACGCAGAGGGCTGCGGCGCCACTCGGGCGGCAACTGCCGCCGTCGCCGAGATGGTCGACGGCTCGTCCGTTCTGGAGGCCGCGCTGATCGACATAGACACCGCCGACGAGGCCGTCGGCGGCTTGACGCCCGCCAAGCGCCATGCGGCCCAGCTCGCCACCGACGCCCTCCACCGCGGTCTCCAGGGGGTTGCCTCTTCGCCACTGAACCTGGCGGTTTCACTCTCACAAGAGGAAGGAGACCTTCCCTACCAACGCTCCGCTCAGGGGACGGGAGATGTCCCGGAGGAGCCTCCACCTGATTTGCGACGGAGGGGCATCTCCCGTCCCTCCAGGCGTCCCCGCCTCGCCGTCGCCATGTCCGGCGGCGTCGACAGCGCCGTCGCCGCCCTGCTCGCCCGCGAGGAAGGCGCCGAGGTCGTCGGCATCACGGTCAAGCTCTGGTCCGACCCGGAGACCGACGGGGCGAAGGCGTGCTGCTCGCCCGAGGCGGTGCTCGGCGCCCGGGCGCTCGCGCACCAGCTCGGCATCCCCCACTTCACGCTCGACCTCGAGGAGGACTTCCGCCGCCGCGTCGTCGACCGGTTCGTCGACGGCTACGCCGGAGGGCGCACGCCCAACCCCTGCATCCTCTGCAACGGCGAGGTCCGACTCGCGGCGATGATCGATCTCGCCGAGCGGGTGGGGGCCGAGCGGCTCCTGACCGGGCACTACGCCCGCATCGTCGACGACGCCGACGGACCCCTGCTCGGCACCGCCGCCGACCAGGCGAAGGACCAGAGCTACATGCTCGCGGCGCTGCCGACCGAGCTGCTCGGCCGCCTCGGCTTCCCGCTCACCGACCTGACCAAGCCCGAGGTCCGCGAGATCGCTGCCCGCCACGGCCTCCCGGTGGCCCGCAAGGCCGAGAGCCAGGACCTCTGCTTCCTCGCCGGCCAGGGCAAGCGCGGCTTCCTGCGCCACCACGGTGGCCTGCGCGAGCGCGACGGTGCGATCGTCGATTCTGCCGGCCGCCAGCTCGGCCGCCATCGCGGCCACCACGACTTCACGGTCGGCCAGCGTCGCGGCACCGGCGTCTCGGCCAACGTGCCGCTCTACGTCCTCGCCACCGACGCCGCCACCAACACGGTCACGGTCGGCACTCGGGCCGAGCTAGAGCAGCGGACCGTCCGCGTCCGCGACGCCGTCCTGCACCGCGACGGCAGCGAGGTCGACCGGGTCAAGCTGCGCTACCGCTCCCGCCCCCTCCCCGCCACGGTCTCAGCGGCGGAGAGGGGGCGGCACGCCTCGATGGAGATCCGGCTGGGCGAAGCCTTCGCCGGCGTCGCCCCGGGGCAGACGGCGGTGCTCATGGCCGGCGATCGCATCGTCGGCCACGGCACCATCAGCGCCTAGGAACTGGCTACGACCCGGTCGTAGTTTCCTGGGCTTTTTCCTTGCGCATCTGCGCGACGCCTTTCACGCAGACGCTGAAGGGGGTGCCCTTCTGCCCCTTCACGTGCTTCTTGCTCAGCGCCTTGCAGGCTTTCCGCGCGGTCAGCTGTTCGTTGTGTGCGGCGCGGGCGGCCGCTTTGACGCAGGCGCTGAAAGGAGTGCCCGGCGTCCCTTCCACGTGCTGCTTGCTCTCGCCCCTGCAGTAGTAGCCATAGGCGTGCCCATTGGGCTGGTTGGTGGGATGGGCGGGATGAGTCGGGTGGGTGGGGTGTTCGGGCGCGTATTGCGGACCGGTGGCCCCTGCCACGGTTGGCACTGCTCCCAGGGCGAGCACCGCCAAGCCGGCGGCCAGCTTCGTTGCGAGCTTCATTCTTTGCCTCTCCTTCCACGGGTCTAGTGGTCTGAGCCCTTTCTAGAACGCAACCGCCGCCTGCGTGTAAGGGGCTTGTTTCGCGCTCACCGCCTCGAATCGAACAAATATTTAGGCTTCCTAACATGGAGGCGAAGGAGATCCGCGACACCTACCTGTCGTTTTTCGCCGCGCGCGAGCACAAGATCGTCCCTTCGGCTTCGCTCGTGCCCTCGCTCCACGATCCCTCGGTGCTCCTCACCACCGCCGGGATGCAGCCGTTCAAGCCCTACTTCCTGGGTCGCGAGACGCCACCTGCCCCGCGCCTCGCCGACGTGCAGAAATGCTTCCGCACCACCGACATCGAGGAGGTCGGCAACACCGCCCGCCACATGACCTTCTTCGAGATGCTCGGCAACTGGAGCTTCGGCGACTACTTCAAGGCGGAGTCGATCCCCTGGGGCTGGGAGCTCTCGACCAACGGCTTCGGGATGGACCCGGAGCGGATCTGGGTGACCGTCTTCGGCGGCGACGAGGAGCTCGGCCTCGGCCCCGACACCGAGGCGATCGAGATCTGGCGCGCGACCGGCGTCCCGGAGGAGCGGATCGTCCGCCTCGGCCGGGAGGACAACTTCTGGCAGGCCGGGCCGACCGGGCCCTGCGGCCCGTGCTCGGAGCTCTACCTCGACCGGGGGCCCGAGTTCGGCGCCGAGGGCGAGCGGCCCGGCGACGACACCGACCGCTTCCTCGAGTTCTGGAACCACGTCTTCATGAGCTACGACCTCGCCGAGGACGGCAGCCTCACCGAGCTGCCGATGAAGAACATCGACACCGGCATGGGCCTCGACCGGATGGCGGCGATCCTCCAGGACGTCCCCTCGGTCTTCGAGACCGACCACGTGCGGCCGCTGATCGACCTTGCCGAGGAGCTCTCCGGCCGCCGCTACGACGAGGGCGGGCCGGCGACGCGGGCGATGCGCATCGTCGCCGACCACAGCCGCGGCGCCGCCTTCCTGATCGCCGACGGCGTCGTCCCCTCCAACGAGGACCGCGGCTACATCCTGCGCCGGATCATGCGCCGGGCGATCCAGCAGGGGCGGACGCTGGGCCTGGAGGCACCCTGGCTGGGACGCTTCGCCGCGCGGACGATCGAGCTGATGGGCAGCGCCTACCCCGAGTTGGTCGCCGAAGGCAACAACATCGAGCGCTGGGTCGGCGACGAGGAGGAGAGCTTCGGCCGCACCCTGGAGCGCGGGACCGAGCTGCTGGAGCGGCTGATCGACGAGGCCAAGGAGTCGGAGAGCTCCTGGGTGGACGCCGCCGCGGCCTTCAAATTGCACGACACCTACGGCTTCCCCTACGACCTGACCAAGGAGCTGCTGGCCGAAGCGGGGCTCGCGGTGGACGACCAGGGGTTCGAGGAGCTGATGGAGGAACAGCGGACGCGGGCGCGGATGGCCAGCGCCACCGCCCACGGCTCCGAGGACACGCACGAGCGCGTGCTCGCCTTCGCCGAAGCGGCGCCGGCGACCCGCTTCGTCGGCTACGAGACCCTGCGCGCCACCACCGGCCTGGCGGCGGTCGAGCCGGTCGACGGCAAGGCGCTGGTGAAGCTGGAGGAGAGTCCGTTCTACGCCGAGGGCGGGGGGCAGGTGGCCGACTCGGGCGTCCTGCGCTGGAACGGCGTCGAGGCGCGGGTGGTCGACGTCTACCGGCTGGGGGAAGACCAGGCGCTGGAGGTGGAGCCGAGCGGCGGCGCGATCGAGCCCGGAGTCGCCGTCGAGGCCGAAGTCGACCACGAGGCGCGCCACGCGACGATGCGCAACCACACCGCCACGCACCTCCTGCACGCGGCGCTGCGCGAGCGCCTCGGCACCCACGTCCGCCAGGCGGGCTCCGCCGTCCGCCCCGACAAGCTGCGCTTCGACTTCACCCACGGCCAGGCGCTCAGCCCCGAGGAGCTGCGCGACGTCGAGGACCGCGTCAACGGGTGGATCAAGGCGAGCCGGCCGGTGCGCTGGCTGAACATGAACCGGGACGAGGCCGAAAAGCTCGGTGCGATGGCGCTGTTCGGCGAGAAATACGGGGAGTGGGTGCGGGTGGTCGAAGTCGACGCGGTCTCGCGCGAGCTCTGCGGCGGCACCCACGTCGGCAACACCGCCGAGGTCGGCATCTTCAAGATCGTCTCCGAGGGCTCGAGCGCGGCCAACGTGCGCCGGGTCGAGGCGATCACCGGTCCCGCCGCCATCGACTTCTTCCGTGAGCGCGAGGCGCAGCTGCGCGAGGCGGGCGAGGCGCTCGGCAACGCGCAGGACCCGGTGGCGGCTGCGCGCCGCGCGGCCGAGCGGCTGAAGGACGCCGGCGCCGGCGCGGAGAAGGCGCGGGCCGAGGCGCTCGGCGAGGAGGCTGACGAGCTGGTCGGCCAGGGCGTCGATCTGAAGGTCGATCACCCGGACGGGCCGGTGACCCTGATCCAGGCACTGTCGAAGAGCGCCGGCGACTCGAAGCAGCTCCTGGATCTGGCCAACCGGATTCAGTCCAAGCTGGGCGCAGAGTCGGTGATCGTGGTGCTGGGCGGCGATTTCGGCGAAAAGGCGGGCCTCGTCTCGCTCGCCTCCAAGGACGTGGTCGGTCGCGGGTTCTCGGCCGGCGCGCTGATCAGGGAGATCGCGCCCGTGATCGGCGGCGGGGGCGGCGGCCGCGACGAGATGGCTCAGGCCGGGGGCAAGGACCCCTCCAAGCTCGGAGCGGCGCTCGCCGCCGCGCGGAGCGCGGTCGAGCGGGAGCTCGCGTAAGCGGACCATGCGGGTGCTCGCCCTCGACCACGGGACGGTCCGCATCGGCTGCGCCCTATCCGATCCGAGCGGGACGCTGGCGACGCCGCTGCCGGTGATCGAGCCGCCGGAGGCGCGCGCCGTCGCCGACCTGGTCGACGAGCACGGGGTCGAACTGGTGGTGGTCGGGCTGCCGCTGCACCTGAGCGGGGAGGAGGGGAGCCAGGCCGGCCTCGCCCGCAGCTTCTGCCACGAACTGGAAGCGATGCTCTCGGTCCCGGTGGAGACCTATGACGAGCGCCTGACCAGCCGCATGGCCGACGCCAGCCGCCGCGCTGGCGCCGGCGCCGCCCGCGACTCGCTCGCCGCCGCCCACCTGCTCGAGTCCTACCTGGCGAGCAGGCCGTGAGCGACGACTGGCTCAGCGGCGACCCCTTCGCCGACCCGGACGACCCGGCCGCGCGCGAACGCGAGCAGCGTCGCCGCGAACGCGAAGACAGGCGGCAGCGCAAGGCGGCGAAGCAGGCTCCGCCGCCCGCGCCCGAGCAGAAGCCCGAGCCCGAGCCGCCGCCGAAGCGAGAGCCCGAGCCCGAAGCTGCGCTCCCGCCGCTCCCGCCGCCCCCGCGCACTCCCGAGCAGGAGTTCTGGGACGAGCCGCCCGAGCCCGAGCCCGAGCCCGAAGCTGCGCCCCCGCCGCCCCCGCCGCCCCTCATCTCAGAGCCGGTCTTCCCCGACGAGGGCGACCCGGGGATGGCCGGCGCCGCCCGCAACGGACATCGTTCCGGCGGGGGCCGGCGCCGCCCGGGCTTGCTCGGCGCGATCGCCCGCCACCCGTTCCGGGTCTTCGCCGTGCTCGTCGCGCTCTTCGTCCTCTGGTCGGCATACCAGCTCTTCCAGCCCTTCCACGGCGACGGCAGCGGCCGGGTCCAGGTCAACGTCCCGAAGGGTGCCGGGGTCGGCGAAATCGGCGACCTGCTGGACCGCAAGGGCGTGATCGACGATTCGACCCTGTTCCAGATCCGGGTCCGGCTCGCCGGCGACAGCTCCAGCCTCTATTCCGGGCACTACACCCTCGCCCACGGCATGAGCTACGGCGCCGCGATCGACGCCCTCTCGACGCCGCCGGTCAAGCGCACGGTGACGGTGATGGTCCCCGAGGGCTACAGCCGTCCGCAGACCGCCCAGCTGGTCGAAGAAGACGGCGTCCCCGGCAGCTACACCAAGGCGACCGTGAGATCGAAGTCCCTGAACCCGGCCAGGTACGGCGGCAAGGGCGCGAAGAGCCTCGAGGGCTTCCTCTTCCCGGACACCTTCGAGCTGAAGCCGAAGCAGCCGGCCGCCCACCTGGTCCAGCTGCAGCTGCAGGACTTCAAGCGGCGGATCAAGAGGGTGAACATGAGGTACGCGAAATCGAAGAACCTGACCGTCTACGACGTGCTGACCATCGCCTCGATGATCGAACGCGAGGTCGCTGCGCCGGGCCAGCGCAAGCTCGTCGCCTCGGTCATCTACAACCGCCTGCACGAAGGGATGCCGCTGGGGATCGACTCGACGATCCGCTTCGCCACCGGCAACTACACGAAGCCGCTGACCGAATCCGAACTGGCGACCGACTCGCCCTACAACACCCGCACCAACACCGGCCTGCCGCCGGGGCCGATCAACAGCCCCGGCATGCAGGCGATCGAGGCGGCGGCGCACCCGGCGAAGACCGACTACCTCTTCTACGTGACGACGCCAGGCGCTTGCGGCAAGCTCACCTTCGCCAAGACCGAAGCCGAATTCGAAGCCGCGGTGAACAAGTACAACTCGGCGCGCGAAGCGGCGGGTGGCAACTCGCCGACCACCTGCGCCCAGGCGGCAGGCGAATAGGCGATGCCACGCCTCGCGGTGCTCGGCCACCCGGTCTCGCACTCCCGCTCGCCGGCGATGCAGAACGCGGCGCTGGGCGCGCTGGAGCTGTGGGACTGGGACTACGGGGCGATCGACGTCGCGCCGGAGGACTTCGCGGTGAGGGTGGAGGAGATGAAGCGGGGAGATTTCGCCGGCGCCAACGTCACCGTCCCCCACAAGCGGGCCGCCCTGGCGCTGGCCGACACGGCCAGCGAAGCCTCGCAGCAGATCGGCGCCGCCAACACGCTGGTCTTCGCCGCAGGCAGGATCGAGGCCCACAACACCGACGCCGACGGCCTGCTCGCCTCGCTGCCGGTGACGCCGCGGGGGCGGCGGGCGCTGGTGCTGGGCGCCGGCGGGGCGGCGCGGGCGGTGGTCTGGGCCCTGCTCTGGGAAGGCGCCGAGGTCGAGGTCTGGAACCGGACCGCCGGCAAAGCGGCGGCGATCTGTGCCGAGCTGGGCGGTTCCGCGGTCACCGACCCGCGCCAGGACTCCTACGAGATCCTCGTCAACACCAGCGCCGCCGGGCTGACGGGGGAGGACCCCTTCGAGCACCTGCCGCTGGAGCCCAACCTCTTCGCGCAGAGTCAGACCGTCGTCGACATGGTCTACGGCAAGCGCCGCAGCCCCCTGCTCGAGGCCGCCGAGCGGGCCGGGGCGGAGGTCGTGGACGGGCTCGAGATCCTCGTCCAGCAGGGCGCTCGCTCGCTGGAAATCTGGACCGGCCGCGAACCGGACCTCGCGGTGATGCGGCGGGCCGCCCGCGAGCGCTGAGTTGACCCGGCTATGGGCGGGCTAACTCAGCGCACGTCCCGCCGATAGCCTTGGCGCGATGACGACGTTCCGTTTCACCACCGCCGGGGAGTCGCACGGGCCCGGGCTCGTGGCGATCGTCGAGGGAATGCCGGCGGGCCTCGAGCTCGACCGCGAGGCGCTCGATCGCGACATGGCGCGCCGCCAGCTCGGCCACGGGCGCGGCGGGCGGATGAAGATCGAGACCGACACGGTCGAGGTCCGCGCCGGCGTCCGCCACGGCCGCACGCTCGGCAGCCCGATCGCCCTGCTCGTCGCCAACCGCGACTACGCCAACTGGGAGGAGCGGATGAACCCGTGGCCGGTCGAGGGCTTCAGCCCCGACGAGGTCCACCTGCCGCGCCCGGGCCACGCCGACCTCGTCGGCGCGCAGAAATACGGCCACGCGGACATCCGCAACGTCCTCGAGCGGGCGAGCGCGCGCGAGACCGCAGCCCGCGTCGCCGCCGGCACGATCGCCCGCGCCTTCCTCGCCCGCCTCGGGGTCGGGATCCACAGCCACGTCCTGCAGATCGCCTCGGTCAAGGCGGCCGAGCGCCCCGATCTGAAGCCGGAGGACTTCGCCGGCGTCGACGAGGACCCGGTCCGCTGCCTCGACCCGGAGGCGAGCAGGGCGATGGTCGAGGAGATCAACCGCCTGCGCAAGGCGAACGAGAGCCTCGGCGGCACCTTCGAGGTGCTGGTCTTCGGCCTCGTCCCCGGGATCGGCTCCCACGTCTCCTGGGAAGACCGCCTCGACGGCCGGCTCGCCGGCGCGGTCGCCTCGATCCAGTCGATCAAGGGCGTCTCGATCGGCGAAGCCTGGGAGGTCGCCGGGCGCCCGGGCTCGGAGGCCCACGACGAGATCCACTGGAGCGAGGCCCGCGGCTACTACCGCGAGACCAACCACGCCGGCGGCCTCGAGGGCGGGATGACCAACGGCATGCCGCTCTCGGTGCGGGCGGCGATCAAGCCGATCTCGACCCTGACCAAGCCGCTGCGCTCGGTCGACACCGAGACCAAGCAGCCGGCGCAGGCGCTGCGCGAGCGCACCGACTCGACCGTGGTCCCCGCCGCCGCGGTCGTCGGCGAGGCGATGGTCGCTCTCGCCCTCGCCCGCGCCTACCGCGAGAAGTTCGGCGGCGACCACGTCGACGACGTGCTGGCCGCGCTGGATGCCTACAAGCAGCGGATCGACTTCAGGGGGTAGGCCGGTGAAGCCGGCGATCGTCTTCATCGGCTTCATGGGGGCGGGCAAGTCGACCGCCCTCACCGCCGCGCGCGGGGCGGGCCTGGAGACGATCGAGATCGACGAGTTGATGGAGCGCGAGCTCGGCAAGCCGATCCGGCGGGCGTTCGAGGAGGGCGGGGAGGAGGCCTTCCGCGCCCGCGAGGCCGAGGTGGTCGGCAGGCTGCTCGAAGAGGTCGATGGCGGCGCGATCGCCCTCGGCGGCGGCAGCGTCCTCTCGGCGCGGATCCGTGAGGCGCTCGACCGCCACGTCGTCGTCTGGCTGGAGATCGACGCCCCCGAGGCATGGCGGCGGATCGAGGGCACCGAGCGGCCGCTGGCGACGAGCGAGGAGGACGTCGCGCGGCTGCTGGCCGAGCGCCTGCCGTTGTACGAAGTGCTGGCCGATGCGGTGGTGCCGATGGCGGACGCGGGTGTGGTGGCGCGGGCGCTGCCGGCGATCCAGGCGCTGGCGGCGATGCCGGAGGGGACGAAGCTGCTGTGGGCGTCCAGCGCCTCGGGGGAGTACCCGGTCCTGGTCGGCCGGGATCTGCTTGGAACCGACTGGTGGCCACTTGGGGGCAGGCGGCTGTGCATAACCGACCGCAACGCCGCCGCCTACGCAGACCGGCTGGGAACGCTGAGCGGGATGATCGAGCTGGAGCCGGGAGAGGCCTCGAAGACGCTCGATCGCGTGGGTGCGGTCGTCCGCGAGATGGCGAGCCTCGGAGTGAACCGCGAAGACCACGTGGTCGCGCTGGGCGGCGGCGTGATCGGCGACCTGGCTGGCTTCTGCGCCCACGTCTATCAGCGCGGCGTGCCGGTGGTCCAGGTGCCGACGACGCTGGTTGCACAGGTCGATTCGGCTTACGGCGGCAAGACCGGGGTCGACATCGGCGAGCTGAAGAACTATGCCGGTGCCTACCACCAGCCCGCCGCGGTGCTCGCCGACACCGCGACCCTGGCGACCCTGCCGCCGCGAGACCTCTCGGCCGGATTCGTCGAGGCGATCAAGACCGGCCTGCTCGCCGGCGGCCCGCTTTGGGAGCGGGTGCGGGCGATCGACGCGATCGACCCCGCCGGCCTGGACGACGTCGTCTTCGCCTGCGCTCGCTACAAGTGCGCTGTGGTCGCCGCCGACGAGCGCGACGCGGGGCTGCGTCACGTCCTCAACCTCGGCCACACCGTGGGCCACGCGATCGAGGGGGTTTCCGCCTTCTCTTACCTGCACGGGGAGGCGATCGGGCTCGGGCTGCTGGCGGCGCTGCGGCTCTCCGACGCACCGCAGCTCCGCGACGAGGTCGAGGCGATCCTCGCCCGGCACAGCCTGCCGACCCGGCTCGACCAGAGGCTCGGGATCGACCCGATCGTCGGCGTTGTGGAGAGGGACAAGAAGCGCACCGCCGCCGGCGTCGGCTTCGTCCTCCTCACCGAGCCCGGCAGCCCCCGTCCCGGCCAGCTGGTCGACCCGGCTAAGGTCCGTGCGGCCGTGGAGGAGCTCTACTGATGCCGACCGTCAGCAACCGCGTCGCCGTCCTGCACGGAGTCAACTTCGACGTGCTCGAGCGGCGCGACGCTTCGATCTACGGCGGCCTCTCCCTGAGCGAGCTGGAGCGGCAGATCTCCGACTTCGCGCACGAGCTGGGCCTGGAACCGATCTTCTTCCAGACCAACGCCGAGGGTGAGTTCTGCGAATACCTGCACCGCTCGGCCGACCTTGCCGACGCGGCGATCGTCAACGCCGGCGCCTGGACCCATTACAGCCGGGCGATCGCCGACGCGCTGGAGCTGACCGGGCTGCCCGTCGTCGAGGTGCACCTCTCCGCCGTCGAGGCGCGCGACGACTGGCGCCGGCTCTCGGTCTTCGACGGCCTCGTCCTCGCCAAGGTCACCGGCAAGGGGCCCGACGGCTACCGGGAGGCGCTGGAGCTGCTGGCCGGAGCGCTCGGGGCCGGCAGCTGATGCGCGGACGCAGCGATCGCCTCGAGCGGCAGCTGGCCGAGCGCGAGCTCGACCGGATGCTGGTCACCGACCTCACCAACGTCCGCTACCTGACCGGCTTCACCGGCACCAACGGCGTCTGCGTCTGCGGCCCCGATGTGCGCCTCTTCCTCACCGATTTCCGTTACACGGAGCGGGCCGAGGCCGAGGTCGAGGGCTGGGAGGCGGTGACGCTCAGCGCCGACTGGCTCGGCGGGATCGCCGAGCGGCTGCAGGGGCGGGTCGGCTTCGAGGACGATCACGTCTCGGTGCGGCTGCTGGAGAAACTGAAGGAGAAGCTGCCCGCCGGGGTCGAGATGGTTGCCGCCGGTGGTCGCGTCGAGGAACTGCGCCGGATCAAGGACGCGGGTGAGCTGGCGCTGATCGAGGAGGCCTCGAAGCTGGCCGACGAGGTCTGGCGCTGGAGCGTCGAGCGGGGCCTTGCCGGGCGCAGCGAGCGCGAGGTCGCCCGCGCCGCCGAAGCCCGCATCCGCGAGCACGGCGGCAACCCCTCGTTCCCGGCGATCGTCGCCGCCGGGCGCAACGGGGCGCTCCCGCACGCCGAGCCGAGCGAGCGTGAGATCGGCAGCGGCGAGCTTGTCGTCTTCGACATGGGCGCCCAGCTCGACGGCTACTGCTCCGACGGCACCCGGACCTATGCGACGGGCGATCCGGGGGAGGAGGCGATCGCCGTCTACGAAGTCGTGCGTGAGGCGCAGGCGGCCTCGCTGGAGGCGATCCGCGCGGGAGTCAAGGGCGAAGACGTCGACAGGGTCGCTCGCGAGGTGATCGAGCAGGCCGGCCACGGCGATCGCTTCGGGCACGGCCTCGGTCATGGCGTCGGCCTCGAGGTCCACGAGGGGCCGCGCCTGTCCCCGCGCTCCGACGACGTTCTCGCGCCCGGCGAAGTGGTCACGGTGGAGCCGGGCGTCTATCTCCCCGGCAGGCTCGGCGTTCGGATCGAGGACCTCGTCGTCGTCACCGAGGAGGGGCTGCGCAATCTCAGCTCCCTGCCGAAAGAGCTGCAGATCGTCCCGTAGGGCGGGCGGGCAGCGCTCGAACTCAAGTTGAGCGTCCGCGCGGTCGATGCTCGGCGCATGGCTTCCAGCCCGACCACCCTCGTCTCGATCCATGAGGAAGCGCGCCGCGAGCGCCTGCTCGACATGGAGGACCGGGTGCGCCGCTACCGGCTCGCCTGCTTCGGCATCCTCGCCCTTGCGCTCGCCGTCGGCGGCGGCAGCTCGATCGGCTACTGGTGGGTCCCACTCCTGGCCGCTGGGCTCGCGGGGTTCTCGGTCGCCGACCATTTCATGCGCCGGAGCGCGCGGCCGGCGCTGTGGATTGCCGGCGCCTGGGCGGCGCTGCCGGTGCTGATCGCCGCCGCCGCGCTCCTCACCGGCGCCGCCGAAAGCCCGGTCCTGGTCTGGTTCGTGCTGCCGGCCGCGACCCTCGGCTTCCGCTTCGAGCCACGCGGCATGCTCCTCGGCACCCTCTACGTGCTCGCGATGTTCCTCGCCGCGGCCGTCGTCGCCGACCCCGCGCTCGCCTGGGCGCAGCGACAGCAGCTGATCACGATCGCCGCGGTGATCCCCAGCGTCGTCATCCTCTCCGGGGCTCTGGTCGAGTCCGACCGTGCCCACCGCCGCCGCTCGACCCTCGACCCGCTGACCGGACTCTTCAACCGCAACGCCCTCGAGCAGCGCCTCGGCGAGCTCGACGGCCAGCCCTGCAATCCCAGCGAGGGGCTCTCGCACGCCTTCCTCCTCTGCGACCTCGATCACTTCAAGGGGGTCAACGACCGCTTCGGCCACGCCGCCGGCGATGCCGTCCTCCAGGACGTCGCATACGCGATGCGGGCGGCCCTGCGCGCGGGCGACTCGATCTACCGCGTCGGTGGCGAGGAGATCCTGGTGATGCTGCCCGGGGCCGGACACGCCGACGCGATGCAGATCGCCGAGCGCCTGCGGGCCGAGGTGAAGGAGCGCCGACCGGTCGGCGTTGCGGTCTCGGTCAGCATCGGCGTCGCCGTCGCCGAGCAGGGCCCGGTCGACACCGACGAGATGCTGGCGCGGGCCGACGCGGCTCTTTACGCAGCCAAGGCGGAGGGCCGCGACAGGGTGTCCATCGACTCAGCGGCTGAGATCGACGTCGCCGCTGAGGCGCGAGCCAAAGGCGGCGAGCAGTTCGACCGTCGCCTCCACGTCGCGTAGGTCGACCATCTCGACCGGCGAGTGCATGTAGCGGAGCGGGATCGAGACGACCCCGGTCGGGATCCCGGCGCGTGAGATCTGCAGCACGTCGGCATCGGTGCTGGTGCCGCGCCCGCTGGCGCTGACGGTGTAGTCGATGCCCTCGGCCTCGGCCGTCTCGACGAGCAGCTCGAAGACCTTGGGCGAGAGGGTGGAGCCGCGGCCGATCGCCGGGCCCGAGCCGAAGGCGTGGCTGCCGATCTCCTTCTCGTCGACGCCGGGCGCGTCGGTGGCGTGGGTGACGTCGACGGCGACGGCGATGTCGGGGCGCAGCTGGAAGGAGGCGGTGCGGGCGCCGAAGAGGCCGATCTCCTCCTGGACCGCGGCCACCGCGGCCATCGAGCCGCCCGGGCCGTCACCCTCGTGGCAGCGGCGCAGGCTCTCCAGCGCGACATAGGCCCCGAGGCGGTTGTCCATCGAGCGGGAGACGAGGCGCTCGCCGGCGACCGGCATCGGCTCGGTGCGAATCACGACCGGGTCGCCGACCCGGACCAGGCTCTCGGCCTCCTCGCGGTCGGCGGCGCCGATGTCGATGTGCATGCCTTTCAGCTCGACGACCTTCTTGCGCTGGTCGGGCTCGAGCAGGTGGATCGGCTTGCGGCCGACGACCCCGGGTACCAGGCCGTCCCGGCTGCGCACCTCGACCCGCTGGCCGACGAGGACCTGGGGGTCCCAGCCGCCGATCGGCGCGAACCAGAGGAAGCCCTTCTCGTCGACGTGGGTGACGAGGAGGCCGATCTCGTCGATGTGCCCGACCACCGCCAGCAGCGGGGATTTCTCGCCGACCCGGGCGATGGTCGAGCCGATCCCGTCGACGCTGATCTCGGCGAAGGACGCCGCCTCGCGCCAGACCTCGGCGGCCGGCGCCTCGTAGCCGGAAGGGGCGCCGGTGCGGAGCAGCTTGTCGAGGAGGACTGGAGTAGTCAAAAGGTCGGCGCAGTATGTCTATTCGCACAGATGTTCGTCGGCAGGCGAGGCGCTAGGCGGCGCTTGCTGCGCGGCGAAGCTCCTGCCGTCCTGGTCCGTACCCGCGATGCTCGTAGGCAATCATCGCCCAGGCCAGCACCAGGACGGTCGCCAGCGAGACGAGCGCGGGCACCGCCGTCGCCGCGGGGACCAGGAGCAGGAAGACGATCGCGAGCCCCAGCCGATGGCGGTTGAGGGTGTGCACGTGGCGGTAGCGGAAGGCGACGAGGCCGAGCAGGTAGAGCGAGGTGCCGCCGAGCAGGGCGAAGGCGGGCACGTAGTCGAGGTGGTCGGCCGTGTGGCCGATCGTCACCTTCAGCCCGAACGCGACGAGGACGATCCCGGCGACCATCAGCAAATGGACGTAGGAGTAGGAATCACGGGCGAGCTCGTTCTGGACCTTCCCGATCTCGGCTTCGCCCAGCCGCCGCGCCGAGATCAGCGCGACGACGTCGAAGTAGGTCCACCAGAGTGCGGCGGCGAGGAAGACGCCGAGCACGGCGGCGGTGCCGATGCCGAGGTCGAGCGCACCGGAAGCGCCGACGCCGATGGCGACGATGCTCTCGCCGAGGGCGATGATGACGATCAGGCCATGGCGCTCGGCGAAATGCCCCGGAACCAGCTTCCACCCCTCCGAGCCGAAGAAGTAGGGGCCGGCCATGTCGAGGAGGATCGCCAGCGCCCACAGCGCACCCTGGGCGATCCCGTCGAAGAAGGAGGCGAGGACCAGGATCCCGACCGCGATCGCAGTGCTGATCCCGAGGCCGGTGACCGAGCGGGTCAGGTCGCTGCCGTCGACCTCGGCGCCGGCGATCAGGAAGAGGGCGATGTGGGCGGCGCGGAAGACCCCGATCGCCAGCGCAAAGGTCAGGGCGAGGTTGCCGAACGCCTCCTGGACGCAGATCGAGACGATCAGCATCGCCGCCATCGCGACGAAGATGACGCCGCGGATCACGATCGCCTCGGGGTCGATGACGCTGGTCAGCCAGGCGTAGCCGACCCAGGCCCACCAGAGCACGCCGAGGATCAGCAGCCCCTGAACCAGCCCCGACCAGGTCTGGTCGTGCGACATCAGCCCCGTGCACTGGGTGATCGCAAGGACGAAGACGAGGTCGAAGAAGAGCTCCAGCGGCGTCACCCGCTCGCCTTCGCGGCGGATTTCGCCAAGGCGCGAATGACGAGGTTCGGCCGATCCCTCCACGGCAAGCCATCCTTGCACCCCCCAAACCCGATGCAGTTCGCAGGTGGATGGCATAGCGTGGGCGCGATGTCGGGAACGGGCAGAGTGGCGGTGGTGACGGGCGCCTCGACCGGAATCGGGAGGGCGGCTGCTATCCGGCTCTCGCGCGAGCCGGGGACCGAGCTCGTCCTGGTCGCGCGGCGGGCGGAGCTGCTGCGGGAGCTGGCCGAGTCGCTGCCGTGCCCGGCCACTTTCGTCGCCCTCGACCTCACCGACGCGGACGCTCCGCAGCGGGTCCGCGCTCACCTCGAGGAGGAGCACGGCGGCGAGCTGCAGCTGCTGGTCAACAACGCCGGCGCCGCCTGGCGCGCCGACTTCGCCGCGGGCGGCTACGCCAACGTCCACCGCCACATGGAGCTCAACTTCGACGCGGTGGTGCGACTGAGCGAGGCGCTGCTGCCGCTGCTCCGCGCCGCCGCGCCGAGCGCGATCGTCAACGTGGCCAGCACCGCGGGACGCGTCTCCCGGGCCCGCACCGGCGCCTACAGCGCTTCCAAGTCCGCCCTGATCGGCTGGTCCGACTCGCTCTACGCGGAGGAGCTGCCGAACGGGGTCCACGTCGGCCTCGTCTTGCCTGGCTTCATCAGGACCGAGGGCTTCCCGGCCACCGAGCTGCGCGAGAAGGCGCTGACCCGGTGGATCGTCTCCGAGCCCGGGAAGGTCGCCGAGGCGATCTACGAGTGCGGCCCCGGCGGCAGGGCGGAGCGCTATGTCCCTCGTCCCTACGCATTGGCGGCGATCGCCCGGATCCTCCTCCCGGCCCTGACCAGACGCGTCCTCACCGACGGCGCCGCGGCGAGCCTGACCACCAGCACCGGCGGAAAATGATCTCGGCCGCGGCGCTCGCCCTCGCAGCGGTGGTCGTCGCCACGGTGGTGACCACGCTGGCCGCCGTCCAGGTCCGGCGGGTCAACCGGCGCTTCAAGGTGCTCGACGAGATCGCCCGGGTGGCGGAAGGGAAGGAGTCTTTGGACGAGACGCTCGACGCGATCGCCGCCGTCGTCGTTCCCGAGCTGGCGGACTTCTGCACGATCGACGTGATCGAGGACGGGCGCGTCCGCCGCGCCGCCGCCCGCGTCAGCGGTCCCCACGCCGGCGAGATCGAGCCGCGCCTGGCGGCTCGCACCCCCGCTTTGCAGAAGCGGATGGCGAGCGCGGCGACCTACGAACGCCAGGAGCCACTCTTCTTCGAATACGTCGACGAGGCAGCCTTGCGCGAGGTAGCCGAGGACGAGGAGGACTTCGAGTTCCTGCGCAGCCTGCGGATCCGCTCGGGCGTGACGGTCGAATTGCGGGCCCGTGGCAGGCCGACCGGGCTCCTGACCTACGGCGTCAGCCATTCTGGTCGCCACCTCCGCAACTCCGACGTCAGCTTCGCCAACGTCCTCGCCGGCCGGGTGGCGTTGGCCCTCGACAACGCCGGCCTCTTCTCGGAGCTGACCCGCAGCGAGCGCGAACGCGCCGAGATCGCCGCGACGCTGCAGCGCGGCCTGCTGCCGCCGCCGCTGCCGCACATACCCGGCTGGTCGGTGGCAGCGACCTACCGCCCTGCAGGCGCGGAGAACGAGATCGGCGGCGATTTCTACGACGCCTTCCGCATTGCCGGCGGCTGGATGGTGGTGATCGGCGACGTCACCGGGCGCGGCGCCCATGCGGCGGCGGTCACCGTCCACGCCCGCTACACGCTGCGGACCGCCGCGGCCCTCACCGGCGACCCGGTGGTGGCCCTGAATACGCTGAATCGCGAGTTGCTCGTCCGCCGTGGCACCGCGCTGTGCAGCGTCGCGGCGATTGCCCTCGCTGACGATCCGCGCCATCCGGTCCGGCTCGCGATCGCCGGCCACCTGCCGCCCCTTCTGATCGATGGCGACTCCGTGGTCGAGGCGGCCGAGCTGGCGCCGATCCTCGGGGCATTCGAGGATGAGAGCTGGCGGATCGAGGCGGCGACCGTCGCGCCGGGCCAGCAGCTGGTCGTCGTCACCGACGGGGTGACCGAGGCGATCGGCGGCGGCGAGCGCTTCGGCGAGGAGCGCCTGCGCGAGAAGCTGGCCGGAATCACGAGTCCGGCCCAAGCGGCACAGCGGATCGAGGGGGCGGTCTACGAGTTCACCGGCGGCCGGCTCGACGACGACGCAGCGATCGTCGCGATCGCCCCCGCCTCGGCCGACGGGGAGCCGGCCGGGCCCGAGGAGCGGGGGCTGGTCGAGCGCCTCTACTTCGCCTTCAACCGCCGCGATCCGCGCGAGATCACCGAGCTCTGCGACGAGCGCATGCAGTTCTTCCCCGCCGGGACGGCGGAGCAGACCGGCCGCGCCGCCCCCTACATCGGCCCCGGTGGCCTGCAGGAGTACCTGCGCGACGTCGAGCGCGTGTGGGACGAGCTGCTGATCACGCCGAAGGTCGTCGAACGCCGCACCGGCTCGCTCCTGGTCCGCGGCCGCGTCTACGCCCGCAGCCGCCCCCTCGGCATCCACGACGTCCCCGTCGCCTGGATATGGGATCTCCACGACGGCGCTTTCCACCGCGGCGAGGTCTTCACCGATCCCGAGGAAGGCATCCGCCGCCTGGCCGCCGCGGGCTGAGGTCACTCTCTAGGATTCGCCGCCGATGACGATCGGCACCAATCAGTTTAGGAATGATATATTTTACACATCGTGTCGGATGATGCTCTGCCGTAGTCCCGCCCAGGCATAGCGATACACTCGTTTGGCGATGAAATCACGGCAACAGAAAGCCAGCGCAGCTTCGTCAAAGGCATTCAAGGCGAGCAGCAAGGGCGGGTTCAAAGCAAAGCGGGCTGGCGACAAGGCGGGCTCCTATGGATCATCGAAAGCCGACACCAACGGCAGCGGCTACCGCTCCGCGAAGACCGGCCGCTACGTGGAGTCAAATGCGCCGCGATTCAAGAGCACCAAAAAACGGAGCGCTGCGGTTGGCCGTGCGACGACGCGCGTGAAAACCGCCGTGACCGTAGACCTACCTAGGTCGCGCCGCTCCAAGTAGCTGTGGGTCACCGGGGTCGGCCGCCGCTTCCACGCGGCATCGAATCGTTTGAGGCGTCGAATTGGGCGCCGCCAGAAGCGATCTTGCTGGACACGACGATTGTCGTTGACGCTCTGTTGCCTGCTCAGAAAAACCACGCGGCCTGCGTCGCCTTCTTTGACGCTGTGGCCCGCTCTAACTGCACCTTGGTCTTTAACCGGCTGCTTGAAACCGAGCTTTGCGAGGTTCTGTTCAACATCGCAGGACGCGAGCAGCACGGAAAGGATTGGAAGACGGCGCGGTATGACGGACGCGTTCGTAAGCGCGCCAGTCGGCTCCTAGATGAGGGTCTGACCGGCTGGGGAGAACTTCTGGATGCGACGGCTTGGAGGCGACTCGAGCTGCAAGAGGTGAGCGATGTTGCCCCAGCCCTCATGGGGAAGTACGGCTTTCGGTCCTACGACGCCGTTCACGCGGCATCGCTCTTCGTGGCCGAGATAGAGCATGTCGCCACTTTGGATCACGGCTTCACCATGCTCCCCGAGGCAGAGGCCACGATCCATACGACCCAGACCAGGGTGCCGACGATGCGGAAGTGGAGAGGTGGCCCTTGACGGCTCTTGCAGGTTTCCGTCTACACCTGATGAATAGGATTGCCACCCTCGGGATGCACCCCGAGGGTGGCAAGGTGATCAAGACGCCTACTTCCTCTTGTTCGTCTCTTTCACGGTCGTGCTCTTATGGCCTTTGCCATATTTTTCGGTGACGTAGCGACCGGTCTTGGCGGAGCGGTAGCTACTCCCGTTGCTTTTCGATTTGCCAGCCATCGACTTCTGCGTTTCCTTTCCGGGGTTTCGGGGACTCCCCTGACGGGTCGACACTGACCCATCATTTATTGGAGCAAACCGGTCGGACGGCATACGTCAGACCCGGCACATTCCGACTTAAGGCCGCACTACCGTGACTACGTGGGTCAAGAGCGAATCGAACAGGAGATCCTCACGGAGGCGCGCCGAGCGATTGGCGTACAGGTGGCGGCATTGGATGAGCTTCGGGCAAGGACGGGGCTGTTGCTGGCAGCAGCATCGCTATCTGGCTCTTTTCTAGGCGCGGCTGCCGCCAAGCATCAATCGAGCCTCGGGGTCGTCGGGGTAATCGCCATCGTCGCCTTTGGCCTAGGCGTCGGCTCCTGCATACGCGTTCTCTGGCCGAAGAATCGAGGATGGACGTTCGTGAACAGCCCCTCGCAGCTAATCGCGGATTGGGTAGAGATTGACCGCCAGGAAGAATCAATGCCCGTTTTTCTGGCCGAAAAAATGGAGGGCCATTTCAAGAAGAACAAACGGCGCCTTGACCGCCTTTATCTCTGGTTTCAGGCCGCCGCAGTTTCCGTCGGGGCGTCGGTCATACTTGGAAGTGTTCATCTGGCTACTCAGCATTGAGAAATGAGCGACCAACCAAAGCCAACCCCGCCCCCGCCGCCGCGAGACCCAGGTATCGGGGATACGCGTGGCGCGAATCCGCCGCCGCAGTCGCCCCCGCCGCCAAAAGATCCCGGGATGCCAACCAATGCGGGGATCGTCGGGCCGACTAATCGCAAGCGGTAGACACGCCCTCGGCGTCGTTTACCGCTAGCTCTCCGCAATGCCCGCTGACCCCAAGGAGAAGCTTCGCGAGGCCGCGCGCGCAGCCCAGGAGCGCTACGACTCTGACGTTGACGGCGCACGACAGGCTCGCCGCGACGCTTTCGCGAAAGTTCAAGAAGAAGGGCTGTCGCTCGGTGAGATCGCCAAGGCGGCCGGTCTTCACAAGAGCCGAATTGGACAGATCATTGAAGGCAAGTAGCCATCTAGATTTTCTAGACGGCTTCTGCTAGGTTGAGCGCTCAAATAAGTGGGGCCGCGTGCTGCGAACACCGGCCCCGTGGCGGTCGGCCAAGTTGCCAAGGTCCGACCGCAGCGGGAACGGTAGCGAGCTACCGGCTCCAAAAGCGGCCCCCGGCGGCGCGGTAACGCCAACCGAGGGCCTGACCACAAGGAGAGCAAGCTCCTCATGGCTAACGACAACCCTAGGGGTCACGGCGCCACCGAGCGTCTTACCACCGCCGAGCAGGACTTCCGCGACCAGGAGCGGGTTCTAAGAGAAGTCCTGGAGACCTACCCCGAGAGCTTCACGCTCGCCGAGTTGACGCGAGAGTTGACGATCGCCTCCACCGACTTCATGGAGCGGGACCGGATAGAGCGAGCAGTCCGCGACCTGATCGCGGGCGGCCTGCTGCACCTTGTCGGCGATCTCGTCCTGCCGACGCGAGCCGCCGCCAACTTCCACTCCCTCAGCGAAGTCTGATGGACGGCCGAAGGGTGGACCGGGAGGCCGCAAGGCTTCTCGGAAAGAACCTGTGGAGAGCCCGCCGCCGTGCGGGCTACTCCCAGGAAGAACTCGGCGCTCTCGCCTCCGTTCACCGGACCCACATCGGCTATATGGAGATCGGCCAGCGCCTGCCCCGCGTGGACACGCTGCTCAAAGTCGCCTCGGTCCTCGAAGTGCGGCTTGACGAGCTGGTGGACGGGATCGTGTGGGTGCTGCCCGCCCCCACGCGACCGGGCACCTTTGTCATTGAAGCCCCCGGCCTGAGAGGGGGAGCCGATGCCAGCTAGAAAGAAGCCCTCTGACCCGGAGGCGAAGCTGCATCAGGTCCTCGGGCACCCGCTGCGAAAGCAGTTGCTGCGGCTCTATCTCAAAGCGGAGGGGATGCGCAGCCCGAAGGAACTCACGCTCCCGGTGAACAAGCCGGTCTCGGTGGTCGGCTACCACGTCCGAGTACTAGCCGAGCTTGGCGCGGTGGAGCTTGTCGCCGAAGCGCAGCGGCGCGGCGCAGTGGAGCATTTCTATGAGCCGACGGCCCTCGTCGACGACGTGCCCTGGGGACGGGCGGCGCTTGGACTGGAGGCCCGAGCATGAGTCCGTTTCCAATTCCCGACCGACCCCCGACGCCGCTGGAGTTGCTTGTCATGGCCGCGAAAGTGGCCGCGGACAAAGGTTTGGCTTGGGCGTATCCCGTTCAGCCAGAAGGCGACGAGGACGACCTTTGTTTCGACACCGCCCCTCATCCCACGGTCGGGGAGGGTCTCGCAGTGACCGACGTTTACAAATTGCGCCTGCATGCGCAGGACACGGAGCACGCCGAAGGTCACGGCCTGATCTTCACGCTCTTTGACCAGGAGGACAGGTTCGTGTCTGGCTTCTTGATGGGAACGGAAGAGTTATGCGGCCTTCTCTGGAGTCAGACCCCGAAGGGTCGGCGCGGCGGCCAGCAAGGTTAGGCGGGGTGGCGAGTGATGGCGAAGAAGGGGCCCACCAAGGCGACGAGCCTTCGTCTGGACGAAGACCTCTGGAAGGATCTCGCCACCGTCGCTAGAGCGGACGAATCCACGATCTCCGAAGTGGTGAGAGAGGCAATCGGCAAGCACATCGCCACTCGGAGCGGCGACCCGGAGTTTCAGAAGCAGGCGAAGAAGAAACTCGAAGAGGACATAGCCACCTTCAAGCGCCTCGCCGCGAGGCTGACCGACTAGGCGATGGAGAATCGCTTAGCGCTTTAGGTCTTCTTTAGATTCGGAAGGTAGTTCTGAGCCCTGCAGCCGGGGTTGGGGACCTGCGGTTGCTGCCTTTCTCCTCTTATTCACCCGTCCGTAGCTGGTCGCGGCAGCGCGATTTTGGCACCGGCCGGGCGCCATTCTGAGGTGGGGATTACGCGCCCTTTCCCCGGTGCCTTCGCGCCACCGTCAACCAGCTACGGACGGAGGTTTCAAAGTGAAGGCAGCAACCGCAAGGACCCCCCAGGGCGCAGGGCCTCATCAGGCGAAGAACTGCGCCGCCAGCCCTAACACACACCTCTCCCCGCCGACCTACCCGCAATGCAAGCGCCGCGCAGGCAGGCTGTCAACCCCTAAAGGGGTCGGGCGCGAAGCGCCCTTGACTGCCTGCCTGCGCGGCGCTATTTCTGCAGGTAGGTCGGCGGGGCCGGACTCTGCCCCCGGAATCCCCACCTGTGGACTTGGGTGTGGACGTAGGTGTGGACACGGCTATGAACTGAGCATCCGCAGTCACCTGGCTTACTGCTGCGGTGTGTGCCGGTCCCAGGTATCCGACCACCCACAATCACGATGCAAAGGGGGCATCTATCGTAATTGTGGGTGGTCGGATACCTGGGACCTCTTGCCTGCCGGGGGTCCAGGTGACTGCGGACGCTTGGTTGCAGGTGTTTCGGTGGTGGGGAAGGACGTGGTCGGTGGTGATGTAGGAAAGACGAAGCGGGAGCGAAGTCGGGGCGGGCTTCGTCTTGGCTGTGGATGGTGGTCGTCGTGATGGAAGAGGCGCGGTTACCGGCGATGTGGAAGCCTCTGACGGCGCACAGCCGCGACCGCGAGTTGGTGTGGCTGGTCGGCCGCCACGGCGCGATGAGCATCGAGCACGTGATGATGGCGATGAGGTGCGGGCGTACCGCTTCTTACCGTCGGGTTGCGCGCTGCGTGGAAGGGGGCTTGATCGAACGTCACGCCGTCCCCGGCGTTTCCTCGGGCATTCTGATCGCCACTCGTTCGGGCCTCAGCTATGCGGGCCTCGGCCTGCCGGTGGCGACGGTCTCTCCGGCCACCATCACCCACACGCTGCGCTGCGCCTTCCTTGCAATCCGTCACGAGCAATTGTCTCCGGGTTGCCGTGTCTTCACCGAGCGCGAGATCGTCCTCGAGGAGGCAATCAGGGGAGAGCGGTTTGCGAGCGTTGTGATCGGCCGCTTTCGCGGACACCCCAAGATGCACCGGCCTGACCTCCTTGCAGAAGCCGAGGAGGAGGGCAAGACGGTGCTGAGTCCCGTTGAGGTGGAGCTGACCCCGAAGTCGCCGGCGCGGCTGCGGACGATCATCTCCGCCTGGCGCGATGCCGTGTGGGCCGAGCGCTTTTCCCTCGTCCAGTACTCCTGCAAGCGGGGACAGACCCGTAGGGCGGTTCAGCGGGCGATTGCCAGCACCAAAGCCAAAGGGGCCGTCGCGATTATCGGGGTGAAGTCCTAGCCATGGAGTTGCCGCGATGACTCAGTTTCTTAAGCAGCGGCAGCCTGGCCCTTTGGCGATCAAGAAGGGCATCGACTCCCTGATTGCCTGCGAAGCGGCCCGCCACGGTGGACATTGGAAGGTGGTCTCACCACCCGATGGGCTCAAATGGACCCGCTCGATGCGGCCCGGGCACGTCGATTCGCTCGGGGTCGTCGCTCCAGACGACAAGCACGCGGTCGGCAGGCGGCGCTCCTCGGGGTGCCCGTCGGATGAAGATGTGGTGGATCATGCCCGTCAGGAGGTTCCGGAGTCCGTGGCGATCAAGGTCATTGACTGAGCGCTCTAGTAGCTCGCGTGCCTCCTGCGTGGAGAGCGCAAGATCACGGGCGGCGCGGCGATCTTCTCGGTTCTCAACTCGCACCCGCAGCGCCTCTTGCCAGCCCTGCTCCCCGAGAAGTCGTCGCGCCTCGACGTCAGCGGCAAACTTTTCAACCTCCAACTCTGCAGCGGCGAATGCCTCGATTGCGGCGTTGCCTTCGGGGTCCACTGCCGTTTGTCCGATGAGGAGGTCTTTTTGGCGCTCCTCCACGAGCGACGCGACGTATCCCTCGACCGGGCCAGCCGATATGACTGACGGCGCGGGGCAGCCGCGGTTGGAGCGGGGGCAACGGTAGACAGGCAGCGCTCCGCTTCGACCTCCTTGCGCCTGACCACCCATTGCGTACCGGCAACTGGCGCACCGAATCAGCCCCTTGAGCAGGAAGGGCGCGGCTGCCTTTCTCTGTTCGCCCGCCTCACGTTGGCAGCGCTGCCAGGTTCGCTCATCCGTCAGCGGCGCGTGCGCCTCCGTGTTGACGAGCCCCGCGTGCCGCACCTCTCCGAGATAGACGCGGTTGCGAAGCCAGCGCCGGACCTCGCTCGGGTTCCAGGGTGCGCCGCCGTGTCGGGGGGCCTCCTCGGTCATCCAGTGGGCAAGAGCGGAGTCGCCGTACTGCCGAGTTGCAGCGCGCTTGAAGAGCTTCTCCATCGCTGGGCCGTGGGTGGGGGAGGGGACCAGTAAACCGGGCCCGGTCGGCCCGCCGAGCGCCGCAGAGTCAACCGGCGAGATATGAGTGGGTTTGGTCGGGACCGGATCGACCTTGAGATACCCAATCGGCGTAGGGCCGATGTGTGCGCCGCGAGCGACGGCGCGCGCCTTGGCGGTATTCCAGCGGGTCTTTGCCTGGTCTAGGAAAAGCTCGGCATTGTTGAGGAAGCTCCGCAGCATGTAGCGCCCCTCGTCGGTGCGGGGGTCGATGCGCTCATGGCAGGAGGCGAAGACCTGTCCTCGGTCAACGATTTCGCGGATGATCGTTGAGCCGTCTCCGGTGGAGCGTGCGAAGCGATCCACGCTCATGACGATGATGCCATCGGTTAGGCCAGCTTCTAGACGATCAAGCATCGCTCGAAAGCCCGGGCGCTGGGTATTGCCGCCGCTGTAGTCCTGGTCGTCGTGCCAGGCGACTATCGACCCGCCAAGCTCGGAGGCATAGCCCGTGATCGCATCTCGCTGAACGTCCGGCGAGATGTAACCTTCGCCTTCCCGGCCACCAACCCGGCTCACACGTATATAGCCGTCCAACCTCAAGTCGCCCACCTCCATAACGATATGCAAATTAGTACGAACCAGTTCAAGAACGGGACCCATATCGAGATCGACGGCAAGATCTGGAAGATCATCGAGTTCCAGCACGTCAAGCCGGGCAAGGGCGGGGCGTTCGTGCGGACCAAGCTGCGGCGGATCGAGGACGGCTCGGTGATCGACAAAACCTTCAGGGCGGGGGAGAAGTTCCGCCCGGTGCGGACGGAATCGAAAAAGATGCAGTACCTCTACGACTCCGGTGAGGCGGCGGTCTTCATGGACTCGCAGACCTACGAACAGATGGAAATCCCGACCGAGACGCTCGGCGAGTCGATGCAGTGGGTGCTGCCGAACGCGGAGGTCGACGTGCTCTTCGTCGACGAGCGCCCGAGCGACGTCCAGGTGCCCAGCGCGATCGAGATGAAGGTCACCCAAACCGATCCCGGCCTCAAAGGCGACACGGCTTCCGGCGGCGGCAACAAGCCGGCGACGCTGGAGTCCGGAGTGGTCGTCCAGGTGCCGCTCTTCATCGAGGAGGGCGACACCGTGCGGGTCGACACCCGCAGCGGCGAGTACGTCTCCCGCGCTTGAGCAGGCGCATCGGAGTCTTGGCACACCCCGCTGTGTCGAGAATCGGTCACGTGGCCGCCGCTGACAGAATGGGCTCATGCGCAGGTCCGACCAGCGGCGCGACGCCGTCTTCGCCAGCTATCAGCGGGATGTCACCGGGCGGCCGCTGGAGGAACTGCTGGGGGAGGCGCGGCCGCTGACGCGCGAGCTGGCCGAGGGGGTCGACGAGCATCGCGAAGAGCTCGATGACATCATCGCCGCCCATGCGAAGGGCTGGACCGTCGACCGAATCGCCCCGTTGGACCTGAACGTGATGCGGGTGGCGCTGTACGAGATGGAATTCGCCGCTACGCCGGCCGAGGTTGCGATCAACGAGGCCGTGGAGCTGGCGAAGGAGTATTGCGGCGCCGAGGCGCCCGGCTTCGTCAACGGCGTCCTCGGCGCGGTGGTACGCGAGAAGGAGGCGGCGTGAACGTCCGCCTGCGGGAAATCTCGGAGCGCCTGCGGCAGATCACCGGCGAGCTGGAGAGCGAGGAGGTCGGCGACGAGCGCGCCGCGCAGCTCGCCTCCGAGGCCGCCGACCTCGCCGCCGAGGCGGTCGAGGAGGCCAACCGCGAGGCGCGCCAGCAGGCCTCGGCCGAGTGAGCTACCCCGAGGAGCTGCGCGCCCTGGTCGAGGACGCGCTGGAGAAGTTGAGCTTCTCCGCCACCGACCCGACCACCGGGCTCGAGGAGGCGATGCGCTACTCGCTGCTGGCCGGCGGCAAGCGGGTCCGTCCCGTCCTCGCCCTCGCGACCGCCAGGGCGCTCGGCGCCGAGCCGGGGCGCTTCCTCCCGGTCGCCTGCGCGATCGAGCTAATCCACACCTACTCGTTGATCCACGACGACCTGCCGGCGATGGATGACGATGAGCTGCGCCGCGGCCTGCCGACCTCGCACGTCAAGTTCGGCGAGGACGTCGCGATCCTCGCCGGCGACGGCCTCTTCGCCGAGGCGATGCGACTCTTCTGCGAGCAGTCGGGGGACCCGGCGCGGGTGCTGGCGGCGCTGGGTGAGCTGGCCGCGGCGACCGGGGTCGACGGGATGGTCGGCGGCCAGTATGTCGACGTCGTCGAAGCGACCGAGGATGCGGAGGGGCTGCGCGCCCTCCACACCCTGAAGACGGGCCGCCTGATCGCCGCCAGCGTCGGCGTCGTGCTCGAGCTCGAGGGCGTGGCCGAACGTGAGAGAATGCCCTATCGCCGTTTTGCCGACGAGCTGGGCGTGCTGTTCCAGATCGTCGACGACATTCTCGACGTGACCGAGTCAGACGAGCAGCTCGGGAAGCCCCATGGAAGCGACGAGAGACATGGCAAACTCACCTACGTCAGCCTTTTCGGCTTGGAGCGGGCGCGCGAGCTGGCCGCCGAATCGCACGCGAAGGCGACCGCGGCGCTGGCCGAGGCAACCGGCGAGACGGAAGACCTGAGGCGCGTCGCCGACTACATCTTCACGAGGAACGAATGAGCGAAAAGCCCCCCACCCAGGGCAGCGGAGACGAGAGAGACGAGATAACCGAGCCGCTGCTGCCGGGGATCGACGGTCCGCAGGACCTGCACGGCCTCGGCGACGAGCAGCTGCAGCAGGTTGCGCAGGAGATGCGCACATACATCATCGACACGATCGGCGAGATCGGCGGCCACTTCGGCGCCAACCTCGGCACCTGCGAGCTCTCCGTCGCCCTCCACAGCCTGCTCGAATCACCCCGCGACAAGATCCTCTGGGACGTCGGCCACCAGGCTTACCCGCACAAGATCCTCACCGGCCGCCGCGACCGACTGCCGACGATCCGCCAGTACGACGGCCTGGCGCCGTTCTGCGCGATCGCCGAGTCCGAGCACGACATCATGGGCGCCGGCCACGCCTCGACCTCGATCGGCTACGCGGTCGGGCTGAAGGAGGCGATGCGCAAGGGCATCGGCCCCGACGGCAGGGTCGCGGCGGTGATCGGCGACGGCGCCCTCACGGGTGGCGTCGCTTACGAGGCCCTGCACGCCGCCGGCGGTCTGCAGACGCCGGTCGTGATCGTCCTCAACGACAACGGCATGTCGATCTCGCCCAACGTCGGCGCGCTCTCGCGCTACTTCAACCGAATTCGCCTCAACCCCCGCCTCTGGCACGCCCGCGAGGGGGTCGAGGACCGCCTGACGAAGCTGCCGCTCGGCCTCGGCAAACGGATCGAGCGCCTCGGGCCGGAGATCAAGGCGGCGATCAAGGCCTACTGGGCGCCGGGGCTCTTCTTCGAGGAGCTCGACCTCGCCTACCTGGGCGTGATCGACGGCCACGACGTCCACGCCCTGCGCGAGGCGCTGGCCGAGGCGTTCGCCGCCGATCGCCCGGTGATCGTCCACATCCACACGGTCAAGGGCAAGGGCTTCACCCCGGCCGAAGAAGGCGGGCTGGAGTCGATGGAGGAGTGGCACGCGGCGAAGCCGAACTCGATCGTCGAAGGCCGCCCCGCCGGCGAGGTCAAGGAGGCGAAGCCGGTCCCGGTGACCGAAACCGACTCGCCGGAGGGCATCGAGCTGCTGGAGAAGCCGCCCGCGGCGAGCTCGCCGCCGCAGTACACCAAGGTCTTCTCCCAGGCGATAGTCGACGAGGCCAGGGCCGACGAGCGCGTGATCGGGATCACCGCGGCGATGGCGGGGGGGACCGGCCTGCAGCAGCTCTGCGACGAGCTGCCCGAGCAGTACTACGACGTCGGCATCGCCGAGCAGAACGCGGTCCTGCTGGCGAGCGGCCTGGCGCTGCAGGGGGCGAAGCCGGTCTGCGCGATCTACTCCACCTTCCTGCAGCGGGCCTTCGACCAGATCGTCCACGACGTCTGCCTGCAGGACCTCGACGTCACCTTCGCGATGGACCGGGCCGGCCTGGTTGGCGACGACGGCCCCACCCACCACGGCGCCTTTGACGTCTCCTACTTCCGCCCGATCCCGAACGTGGTCGTGATGGCTCCGCGCGACGAGGCGATGCTGGTCCACATGCTCCACACGGCAATCGACCACGAGGGGCCCGCGGCGCTGCGCTATCCGCGGGGAGCGGCTGAGGGGGCCGAGCTGCCGGCCGCGCCGGAACTGCTCCCGATCGGCAAGGGCGAGGTGCTGGCGGAGGGGGAGCGAGTCGCGCTGCTGGGCTACGGCCACGGGGTCACGGTGGCCAAAGAGGCGGCCGAGATCCTCGCCAGGCACGGGCTCAGGGCGACGGTCGCCGACGCTCGCTTTGCCAAGCCGATCGACGCCGAGCTGGCCGAGCGGCTGGTCCGAGACCACGAGCTGGTGGTGACGATCGAGGAGAACGTCCTGCCCGGCGGCTTTGGATCGGCAGTGCTCGAGCACGTCGAGGATGCCTTCTCCGATCACCCCGGCGAGCGGGCGCGGGTCCTGCGGGTCGGCCTCCCCGACCGCTACGTCACCCATGGCAAGCCGGGGTTGCTGCGGGCCGAGGTGGGCCTGACGGGGGAGTCGGTCGCGGATCGCGTGCTGAGCTCGATCTCCAGCACGCAGCCGGCCCTGACCTAATCACTTTTGACGATTGATTCAACCGGCGCAATCGAATAGCCTGCGCCGGTCTCTCCGGTGACGAGAAGCAAGGCACCAGCCAGCGCTTCTGGGGGAAACCATCACCAAAGGGGAGGGGAGACGCGCATCCAAATGTGTGGATCCGTTTGGGGAATCGGATCTCTCGCGCCCGGCCTGATCAGGGCCGGGGCGCGAGGCGCGTCTGCGGACTGAGGCGCTGCGGTGTCTGCGACCGCGAAATCGATGCTGGACACAAAAAAAGGCGCCCGTCCGAGGACGGGCGCCAACTACGGGAATTCGTGTCACTAGGGGTGCGTGCGCAGGTATTCAGCTTCTCCCACGTAGGTGTCGCCTTCGAGGATCGCCGTGTTGTTACCGGCGGCAGACGGCACGCCGATCATCGATTCGACGAGGGGGTCAACGGCCCAGGAGAAGAGGATCCCTCCGCAGCCATTGGCGCCCGGCGCCGAGAACGAGTTGTCGACGAGTTTGTTGTGTTTGTTGAAAATGATCGATTCGGCTTCGTTGGCGCCGATTTGGCCCGGAGAACCGGAGATCGGCGTGTTCGGGGGCGGCGGCGAGGTCGTCCCGGTGATCAGGTTGACCCTGATCGGGTTTGAATTCGACCCGATGTAGCAACTGCTCCCCAGGAACGGGTTGCTCAGCTTTACCTTGACCGGGAGCTGAAGAGCCGTTCCGTTGCCGGTGATGGTGCTGAGCAGGTTCAGCTTGACACCGGAGACAGGGCCGGCGATTTCGGTGGTCGCGGTGACCCCGGTGAAGCCGTTGTTGATCGTTTCGTTGAACAGGTCCTTGAGGAACTGTGGCCACCAGCTCGGGGCCGTGATCCCCAGGAGCCCCCCGGGCACGGGCTGCGGGGTTTTGCTCAGCGTTTCGCCATTCGTGGCCGGAACGAGCGTCAGCGTCGCGAAGGGATTGCCGGGTTGAGACTCGATAGCCCCGCCCTGCAGAACCTGTTTGTTGACCAGCGGCACTGACTTGTTGCCCAACTTGAACTGTCCAGCGTTGGTTTCTGCGTAAAGGCAGAACGACACCGAAGGATTGCTGATCGGGCACTGGTTGAATTTGGCGTATTCACCGCTGAAAGCCGATGCCGAAGACGCTGGCACCAGCAGAGCGGCCAGCACGACACCGGCCAGAATGAACCTTCTCATGGACTGGTTCCTTTCTTCCTGTAGTGATTGCCGTGGTCGCTTCCCCCGCCACGGCAAATGGGACGACGGTCGTCCCGGGTTAGAAAAGCTTCTACCAAAGAATAAAACTTTGTGCATCCCTAATTTTGGGAAATAGACGGAATGTCCAGAGCAAGGTGGTCGCCGAGCAAGAAAAAGGCGCCCCGAACGCGGGACGCCTTTTCCTGGGAATGTCGCGGATGGTCAGTCGACCCAGCGAGCGGTGAGCTGGTAGATGATGGTGACGTTGAGGATGATCATCAGGAATGCCCACAGCGGGGCAGCCGGGAACCAGACGATCTGCGCCACGGCATTCACCGAGACGAAGAACACCGCCGCCCAGCGGGCGGCTCCGGCGGCGGCGAAGAGGCCCAGCCCCGTCGCGGCGACGAGGGAGCCGAGGATCAGGTGGATCCAGCCCCAGGTGGTGATGTCGGCGATGATCACCCCTTGTCCACCGACGATCACGACTTCGTTGTTGAGGATCGCTGCCAGGCCGTAAAGGGCGTCAAGCGACCCCAGGATCAGCATGATCGTGCCGGCGAAGACCGTCCAGCCGGTCGGTTGCCTTTCTTCCACGCGTCGCGGGTAGTCCTGTCTGTCTGGTGCTGCTGCCTCCATCGAGGCTCCTTTCCCAGTGGCCCGGGGGCCTGTTGATCATTCCCTTCTGCGGTGCCCCCCGCCAACCAACACCAAGAGAGACCATAGAACCGCTGTGTTCCCAAAGCAATGACCGGCGTCTCAGCGCCACCAGGCGTCGAGCACCCGGCGCCAGTTCCCCCAGCAGAGGGCTTCCAGCTCCTCGGTCCCGAAGCCCGCGCCGCGAAGCACCTCCAAGAGCTTTGGCAGGCCGGCGACGTCCCCGAGCTCGGCTGGCACGGTGGCGCCGTCGAAATCGGACCCGAGCGCGACGTGCTCGGGTCCGATCCGGTCGGCGACGTGGCGCGCGTGCTGGGCGATCAGGGCCAGCGGGGTATCGGCGTCGTCGGCGAAGTCCGGGCGCAGGAAGACGGTTGCGAAGACGATGCCGACGAGGCCGTCGCTGGCGCCGATGGCGTCGAGCTGCGAATCGGTGAGGTTGCGCGAGGCGGGGCAGATGGCATGCGCACCGGAGTGGCTCGCCACCAGCGGCCCGGCTTCTAGACGCGCGACGTCCCAGAAGCCCGCCTCGTTCATGTGGCTGAGGTCGACGAGGACGCCGATCTCGGAGCAGCGCTCGACCAGCGACCTTCCGGCGGCGCTGAGGCCGGGACCGAGGTCCGGGGAGGAGGGAAAGGCGAAGGGCACCCCGTGAGCGAACGCGTTGGTTCGGCTCCAGACCGGTCCCAGCGAGCGCAGGCCCCCGGCGTACCAGTGGTCGAGGGCCTCCAGCGCCGGGTCGATCGCCTCCGCCCCCTCGAGGTGAAGGACGGCAGCGGCTGGGGAGGAGGGCCGATCGTGGGCGCGGTCGAGGTCGGCGATCGTTCGCGCCACCGCAACCTGCCCCTCTCGCTCGAGCCGCAGCAGGCGCCCGGCCACCGCGGTGGCGTGGGCGGCTGCCGTCGCCCGGTCGACCGGCTTTTGCGCACGGTTCGCAACAGCGGCCGAGCCACCAACCAGAGGCGTGTCCTCGGGAGAGGGGGTGAAGACGGCGAAGATCCCACCCCGCATGCCGCCCTTGCGCATCCGCGGCAGGTCCAGATGGCCGCCTGTGCGCCCGCGAGCCAAGTTCTCGTGGTCCTCCCGCGTCAGCGCATCGTTGTGACCGTCGAAGACCGGAAGCATGCGGTCAAGCTAAAGCCTCGAGCCAAGCCGGCCCCTGGCACAACAGAAAACGCCCCGCCTGGGGAGGCGGGGCGCTTCTGGGGTTACTACAGGGAGGAGAGGCAAATCCAGATTGCGTCCGGGGGTTGACCGGGCTCTCTGGCATCATCGGAGGCTTGGAAAGGCCCCACATAAAGCTGAGCGGAGACATCGAGGGTCCCTACGTCGTCGAGGAGACTCGCAGCGACGGGAGGCTCGTCATTTCGCCCGATACGTCCGCTCGAGCCATCATGGAGCGGCTGGGACATGAGCCCGCGAGCCTCGCGGAGTTCGAAGCTGAGTACGGGGCCGTGAAACCGCCTGACGGCGAGGGGTAAGCGTGCCAATCAAGCGGGGCTTCGCTCGCGTCGCTTTCGACGAGCTGGCCTGGCATGAGGATCTGCGCCAAGCGATGGGCAGCGCGAAGCGAATCGGCGAAGAAACGCGCTCGCGCTTGGAACGCGAGGGCCAGGCCATCGACGCACTCTTCGCCTGCGACGAGGAAGCTCGCGATGGAACCGGCCTTCCCGGCTGCGTCAAGGTCTACCTTCCTCCGCCCGGTGGACCTCTCGGCCTCGTCTTCAGGCTCGCGAAAGGGAAGGACGGACGGCTCTACCTCGACCATCTGGCATTCGGCGTGCGACACCTGCCGGCGGGCTCTCGGGGGGAGACCGTCTATCACCTTGCGCACCGACGGCTGAACGGTTAGAGGGGGGCCGACAGCAGCGCCGCGGCGCCCCTCGACAGTTGCGACGATGATCCAGGGGGACGAGTGGACACCTAGTTGGCGACCGGCTGAGCCAACTCGATCGCAAAGGGGGACCCGACCTTTCGCGCTTGAGGGGAAAGCTCAGATTTGGCTTCACAACAGAAAACGCCCCGCCTGGGGAGGCGGGGCGCTTCTGGGGTTACTACAGGGAGGAGAGATATATGTATCTCTATATATGTGTGGATCCGTGGGAGGTAGGTGAGCCCGGTTTTTGTCGAGAGCGTCGCTGTGGGAAGCAGCGAGGCGATATGTCGACGCGGGGCTCAGCCAAGAAGTCTTTGCAGATGGTCCTTTGTCGGTTTCCTCTTGCGAATCCTTGAACAGCGTACGAACGTATGTGCGACTTGTGTGTGAGTGGGGTCACAGACCCCCTGCATCTCACGGATTCTGCGGGTTCCCCGGGCCGATTTGCTCTAGAAACGCGGATCGGGCGGGGTGCTCGTCGAGGGAAATGTTGCACGGCTTTCTCAGGCGGCGGTAAATCGTCCACGTTGCGAGGGGCCGCTGTAGCTTTCGGTCGATGAAGAAGGCGCGGATAGACGCGGTGCTGGCCGACCGCGGCCTCTTCCCGTCGCGCTCGGCCGCGGCCGGCGCGGTGCGGGCCGGCGAAGTCCGGGTCGGGGCCGACGGCCCGGTGGCGCTGCGGCCGAGCCAGCTGGTCGAGCCCGACGCGCCCCTGGTCCTGGCCGCCGGCCGCCGCTTCGTCTCCCGCGGCGGGATCAAGCTCGAGAACGCGCTGAAGGCGCTCGCGATCGACGTAGCCGGCCGCGACTGCCTCGACGTCGGCGCCTCCACCGGCGGCTTCAGCGACTGCCTGCTGCAGGCGGGCGCGGCGCGCGTGATCGCCGCCGACGTCGCCTACGGCCAGCTCGACGCCGGTTTGCGCGAGGACCCGCGCGTATACGTGATCGAGCGCCTCAACGCCCGCGAGCTGGAACCGGCCGATTTGCCGTTCGTGCCCTCGCTGGCGACGATCGACGTCTCCTTCATCTCGCTGACCAAGGTCCTGCCGGCCGTCGTCCGCTGCCTGGCGGCCGAAGGCGAGCTCCTGGCGATGGTGAAGCCGCAGTTCGAGCTCGGCAGGCACCGGGTCGGGCGCGGCGTCGTCCGCGACGCCGGCGACCGCATCGAGGCGATCCTCACGGTAGCCGAGGCCGCCCGAGGGCTCGGTCTGAGCGTCCGCGGTATCGCCTCCTCCGGGTTGCCGGGGCCGAAGGGCAACCGCGAGACCTTCGTCTGGTGCGGTGGAGTCGGTCCGGAGGTGGAGAACCTGCCGGCCGCGGTGGCGGCAGCCGTCGAGGGGGACGAGTGAAGACGGCAGCCCTGATCACGCATTCGCACCCGCCATCGGCCTCCGAAGCGGTCCAGGTCGCCGCCGAAGTCGCGCGGGAGATGGGCTGGCGCCTGGCCGCCAGCGAGGACGAGCTGGCAAAGCACGGCAGCGCCGCCGCGGGTATCGACGTCACCGCTGAACACACGCTGCCCGACATCTGCCTCGTCCTCGGCGGCGACGGCTCGATCCTGCACGCGCTGCGCCGCTACGCCCGCACCGAGATCCCCGTCTTCGGCGTCAACTTCGGCACCGTCGGCTTCCTCGCCGCGGTCGAGCGGGACGAGGCCCGGGAGGGGATCCGGCGCGCGCTCGAAGGCGACATCGAGACGATCTCGCTGCCGGGGCTGGAGGTCAGGTGCGGCGACATCGAGGAGTTGGGGCTGAACGACATCACCCTCGCCCGCCGTCCCCCCGACCGGGTCGCCGAGCTGAGTTACCGGATCGCCGGCAAAGAGGTGGGTCACGTGCGCTGCGACGGCCTCGTCGCCGCGACCCCCGTCGGCTCGACCGGCTACAACCTCGCCAACCAGGGGCCGATCCTCGCCTGGGGCGTGAAGGGATACGTCGTCAGCTACATCTCGCCGCACTCGCTGACCGCGCGGGCGCTCGTCGTCGCCCCCGAAGACGTCCTCCACGTCGGCAACGCCCCCGACCGCGAGGCGGTGGAGGTCGCCGTCGACGGCGGCAAGGTCGCCGCGCTCTCACCGGGCGGTGAGCTCGAGATCCGCTTCCTCGAAGCGGTGAGCACGCTGGCGCAGTTGCCGGGGACGAGCTTCTACCAGCGCATAAGGGAGAAGTTCGGCCATCTGGCCGTCTAGCGGCCCCCCGAAGGCCGACGGGGGACCCCGATAGGGTCCCGCCCGATGGAGCGGAAATGGTGGACCCTCGTCCTGGTCTCGGTGGCGACCTTCATGTTGCTGCTCGACGTGACCATCGTCAACGTCGCCCTGCCCGACATCCAGCGCGGACTGAACGCGAGCCTCTCGAGCCTGCAGTGGGTGGTCGACGCCTACTCCCTGACGCTCGCCGCGTTTCTCCTCACCGCTGGATCGCTGGGCGACCGGCTCGGTCGCCGGCGCGTCTTCACGATCGGGTTCGGCACCTTCACCTTCGCCTCGTTCCTCTGCGGGATCTCCGGCGACCCCACCCTGCTCAACCTGGCGCGCGGGCTGCAGGGGGTCGGTGGCGCCGGCATGTTCGCCACCTCGCTGGCGTTGATCGGCCAGGAGTTCCACGGCAAGGACCGGGCCACCGCCTTCGGGGTCTGGGGGGCGGTTGTAGGAGGGGCGGTCGCGGTCGGGCCGCTGATCGGCGGCGTGATCACCGAGAACTTCGGCTGGGAGTGGATCTTCTTCGTCAACGTCCCGATCGGGATCGCGGCGATGGCGCTGACCGAGCGCAAGATCGTCAACGTCGCTGCCCAGGACCCCGAACCGGTCGACCTGCCCGGGCTGGTCGCCTTCTCGCTGGCCCTCTTCCTGCTGATCTTCGGTTTGATCCGGGGCAACCCGGAAGGCTGGGACAGCACGGTCATCGTCGCCTGCCTGGTTGCCGCCGCGGTCCTCCTGCTCGCCTTCATCGCGATCGAGCGACGGAGCAACCACCCGATGCTCGACCTGACGCTGTTCCGCAAACACGCCTTCAACGGGGTCTCGGCGGTTGCCTTCACGCTCTCGGCCGGGATGTTCGCGATGTTCCTCTACCTCACCATCTACATCCAGGGGGTGCTCGACTTCTCGCCACTGGAGGCGGGCCTGCGTTTCCTGCCGCTGACCGTGCTCGGCTTCGTCGTCGCGCCGATCTCCGGCTCGCTCTCGCACCGGGTGCCGATCCGGATCCTGCTGGGGGCGGGGATGACCCTGGTGGGGATCGGCCTGCTGCTGATGCACGGCCTCGGCCCCGGCTCGGCTTGGACCGCGTTGCTGGCCGGATTCGTGATTGCCGGCATCGGGATCGGCACCACCAATCCGGGCATCGGGCAGGCGGCGATCGCGGTGGTGCCGGTGGAGAAGTCGGGGATGGGCTCGGGGATCAACACGACCTTCCGCCAGGTCGGGATCGCCACGGGTGTTGCCGGCCTCGGGGCGGTCTTCCAGGGGCAGGTCGACTCGAAGCTGAGCGAAGAACTGCCCCACCTACCGGCTGGTCTCGGCGAAGCCGTCGCCTCCGGCGGCTCGCGGGCGATCAGCGAAATGGGGTTGCCGAACCACATCCAGCATGCGGCCGACGTGGCCTTTGTCAGCGGCATGAACTCGATCCTCGTCATCGCTGCGATCGTCTCGTTCGTCGGGGCGCTCTGCGGCTTCCTGCTGGTCAGGTCCGAGGACTTCGTCCAGCCGACCGGCGGTCCGAGCGAGCCTGCGGGCGGTTAGTCACGCTTTCGCGCATAACTCGGCGCTGAAGATTTACGTTCTGCGCGCCACTGTTGACAACACGCCGCCTATGTTTTCCTCCATGGCGGTGATGGCAAGGGAAGCATGGACCGATGCGCGGCTCGACGATCTCAAGGAGAACGTCAACCAGCGCTTCGACGAAGTCGACAGGCGCTTTGACGAAGTCGACAGGCGCTTTGACCAGGTCGACAAGCGATTCGATCGGGTCGAAGCCGACATTCGCGAATTACGGGTTGGCATGAAAGAAGGCTTCGACGCGATGCATCGCACGATGACTGCGGGCTTCGTCACGCTTTTCGCGAGCATCGTCGGCGCTGTGATTGCCGCGATGGCTCTCGGTTAGCCGCAAGCAGCGAGAAGACCAGGGCGATCGTCCGCCTTCGCTGCTACACAGACCGCATGCTGCGCGAGTTGCGGATCGAGAACCTGCTGTTGATCGAGCGGGCGGAGCTGCGGCTGGGCGAGGGGCTGAACGCGATCACCGGCGAGACGGGAGCCGGAAAGACGGTGCTGGCCCACTCCCTCGACCTGCTGATGGGCGGCAAGGCGAAAGCGCAGATCGTCCGGCCGGGAGCGGCGGAGGCCTGGGTCGAGGGGGTCTTCGACCTGCCGCCGGGGCTGCTGGACGAGCCGGAGTTCACCGAGCTGGCGGAGCGGTTGCCGGAGGCGCCGGAGGAGGTCGTCCTCGGTCGCCGGGTCGCGGCAAGCGGACGCACCAGCGCCTTCGTCGCCGGAAGGGCGGCGACGGCGGCCGATCTGAAGCTGCTCGGCGGGCGCCTGCTCGCCTTCTTCGGCCAGCATGAGCACCGCCGGCTGACGATCTCTTCGGCCCAGCTGGAGATTCTCGACGGCTTTGCCGGTGCCGAGCACCTCGAGTTGCGGCGCCGCTACCAGGAGAGGCACCGGGAGGTGGGACGCCTTGCCGGGGAGCTGGCGGAGTTGCGCGAGCGCGAGGGGTCGCGTGAGCGGGATCTCGACCTCTGCCGCTATGAGCTCTCCGAGATCGAGGCGGTGGCGCCGGTGCCGGAGGAGCGGGAGCAGATGAACGGTGAGCGCAACCGGCTGCGCCACGCCCAGGGGCTGCGGGAAGCCGCCGCCGCCGCCCATGCCGGCCTCGCCGGAGCCGACGAGGACGGGGGTGGCGCTGCCGCAGCGCTGGCTCAGGCCGAAGCTTCGCTGCAGGGTGCCACCGGACTCGACCCTGGCCTCGATGCCATCGCCGCGCGGGTGGCGGCGCTCGCGCTCGAGCTCGGCGACGTCTCCTCCTCGCTGCGGGAGTACGCCGAGGGGGTCGAGGCGGACCCGGCCGCCTTGCTGGCTATCGAGGAGCGCTTGGAGGCGATCGACCGGCTCGAGCGCAAGCACGGTGGCTCGGTCGAGTCGGTGCTGGCGCACGCCGAGCACTGCCGGGGGGAGATCGCCCGTCTGGAGGGAGCCGAGGGGCGCACGGCCGAGGCCGAGGCGGCGCTGGCCGAGGCCGAAGCGGGTCGAGCCGAGCTGGGCGAGCGATTGAGCGCCGGCCGCGAGGCGGCCGCCGAGCCGCTGCAGGAGCGCGTCGCCGCCGAGCTCGAGCAGCTCTCGATGTCCGGCGCCACCCTGGAGGTCGTGCTCGAGCCGCACCCCGACGGCTTCGGCGCCTCCGGCCGGGAGACGGTGGAGCTGCGGGTGGCTCCCAACCCGGGGATCGAGCCGGCGCCGCTGCGGGACGCCGCCTCCGGCGGTGAGCTCTCGCGGGTGATGCTGGCGCTGAGCGCTCTCGGCCGGGCCGGGAGCGCCGGGACGACGGTCTTCGACGAGATCGACGCCGGCGTCGGCGGCGAGACGGCGCGGGTGGTCGGCGAGCGGCTGCGCGCGCTCGGGCGCGAGCGCCAGGTCATCTGCATCACCCACCTGCCGCAGGTCGCCTCCCTCGCCGCGACCCACTTCCGGCTCGAGAAGGACTTGGAAGGAGAGCGGGCGGTGGCGAGGGTGGAGCGGCTCGAGGGCGAGGGGGTCGTCGCCGAGATCCGCCGGATGCTCGGCGGCGCCGGCTCCGATGAGACCGCGACGCGCCACGCGCGAGAGTTGCTGGCGGCATAGGGCTTGGCCTAACCTCCTTCGATGGCCACCGCTTCCCGCCGTCGTCTGCCTGCTCTGCTCGGGCGCAGGAACGGCGCCGGGGCCGAGACGCCGGTCGAAGGGACCGCCCGTCTGGGTGAGCGGACCAAGCACCTGGTCAAGCGGCTGCGGCCGGGCGACGTCGCGGTCGTCGACCACGCGGACATCGACCGGATCGCCGCCGAGGAGCTGATCGAAGTCGGGGTGGTGGCGGTGCTGAACGCGTCGCCGTCCTCCTCGGGCCGCTACCCGAACGCGGGTCCGCTGCTGCTCGCCCGCTCGGGAATCCGCCTCCTCGACGCCCCCGAGGCCGATCTCTTCGGGCGGCTCAAGGACGGCGACCGGGTGCGGATCGAGGGCGAGGCGATTTGCGTCGGCGCGGAGGAGATCGGCCGCGGCCGCGTTCTTCGCGTCGCCGAGCTCGAGCGCGAGATGCAGGAGCACCGCGAGCGGATCGACGAGGCGCTCGGTGAATTCGCCGAGAACACCGTCGCCCACGTTCGCGAAGAGACCGATCTGCTGACCGGCAACATCGCCTTTCCACCGATCGCGGCCGGCTTCCGCGACCGCCACGTCCTCATCGTCGTCCGCGGCGAGCGCCACCGCCGCGATCTCAAGGCCCTGCGTGCCTACATCCGCGACGTCCGCCCCCTGGTGGTTGCCGTCGACGGTGGAGCCGACGGGGCGCTGGAGGCCGGCCTCAAGCCCGACGTGATCCTCGGCGACATGGACTCGGCGGGCGACGAGGCGCTGCGCTGCGGCGCCGAGCTGATCGTCCACGCCTACCCCGACGGGCGTGCTCCCGGCCGTGACCGCCTGCTCGCGGCGGGCCTTCCCCATCAGGTCGTACCCGCCGCCGGCACCAGCGAGGACGTGGCGATGCTGATGGCCTACGAGAAGGGGGCGGCGCTGATCGTCAGCGTCGGCGCCCACTTCAACCTGGTCGAGTTCCTCGACCGCAAGCGCGGCGGCATGTCCTCGACCTTCCTGACCCGGTTGCGGATCGGCGAGCGGCTGGTCGACGCCAAGGGCGTCAGCCGGCTCTACAAACCGAACAGCGCCCTCGCGCCGCTGGCGTTGTTCGCCATCGCCTTCCTGATCCTGCTGACGATCCTCGTCATCACCTCGCCCGCTCTCAACGACGTCTGGGAACTGGTCTGGCTGAAGATCCGGATCTGGCTCGGGATTTGATCCCGGCCGACTAGCCTTCCGCTGCCTATGGGGTACTCCGCCCGCTACCACGCCGCTTCGCTGATCGCGGTCTTCCTCGCCCTCGCCGCCGGAATCCTGATCGGCGCCGAGTTCGGCGGCGACGCGCTCAAGAACACCCGCCGCGACCTCGAGCACAGCCTGGTCGGCAACCTCCAGGACGCGCGCTCGCGTGCCGACGAACTGAGTGGGCAGCTCAACCGCTCCGACGAATTCGGCGAACGCGTCTACCCGGTGCTGACCCGCGAAAAGCTGAAGGGAAGGCGGGTCGGGATCGTCGCCCTCGGCGGCCTGCCGAGCGACCTCACCGCCGACGTCGAGGAGGCGCTGGGACCGACCGGTGCGCGGCTCGTCGGCGTCGGGGTGGCGCGCGAGCCGGTCGACCTCAACGGGCTCGCCGGCGACCTGGCGAAAACGCGGTTCGCGAACCTGCGGACGAACCCGGACGCCTTGAGCGAGCTCGGGACCGGGCTCGGGCGCCAGCTGGTGCTCGGCGGCACCCTGCCGGAGGTCGTGCGCGGCCAGCTCTTCTCCCGGGCCAGCGGCACCTTCGGCAGGCTCGACGCGGTGATCGTCGTCCGCGACCAGCCCGAAGACATGGGTCCGCTGCAGCGCTCGAGAGCCAACCAGCTGGAGTCGGCGCTGCTGAGCGGGATCACCGCCACGCGGACGCCGGCGGTGGGGATCGAGGCGACGACGAGCGAACCCTCCTCGGTCTCCTTCTTCCAGGCGAACGACCTGGCCAGCGTCGACGACCTCGACCTCACCGCCGGCCGGCTGGCGATGGTCTTCACGATGCTCGGTGCCGAGGGCAGCTTCGGCGTCAAGGGGAGCGCCGACCGGCTGCTGCCCGATCTGCTGGCGGAAGGCCCCTAGCTCCCGTGCACTGGGTCGGCTTCCCCCTGGCGCTGGCGATCTCGCTGTTCCTCGTCCCGGCCGGCACTCGAGGGCTGCGCGACGCCGGCTTGGTGCGCAAGAACTACCGGGGAGCGCTGCTGGCCTTCCCGCTCGGGGCGGTGCTGGCCACGGCGGCGCTGGTGACGCTGGCGCCGCTCGCCTTCCTCAACGATCGCGCCGACCTCGACCTGCTCGAGCCGGCGCTGCGCCAGTGGCTGCCGTACCTGCTCGGGATCGCCTTCCTCGGCTTCCTCGACGACTCGCTCGGCCGCGGCGAGGCGGTGGCGCCGCCGCGGGGTTGGCGCGGGCACTGGGGGGCGCTGCGGAGCGGGTCGCTCTCGACCGGGGCGATCAAGGCGATGGGGGCGCTGGCGCTGGCGGCCTACGTCGTCTCCGGCCGTGGCCTGGAATCGTGGCGCTACCTCGCCGACGTGGCCCTGCTGATCCTCACCACCAACCTCTTCAACCTCATCGACCTGCGGCCGGGGCGGGCGGAGAAGGCGCTGGCGCTGCTGGCGCTCGGGCTCTGCCTCGGTGCCTGGACCTTCGCGCCGCTGGAGCTGCTGGGGATCTTCGCCGGGCCGGTCCTGGTCGGTGCCTGGCTGACGCTGGGCGAGCGGGCGATGCTGGGGGACACCGGGTCCAACCTGATCGGCGCCGTCGCCGGGGTTTGGCTGCTGACGACGCTCGGGAGCGATGGGCGGCTGGTTGCTTTGACGATCGTCACTATTTTGACCATTTACGGGGAGTTGCGGTCGATCTCGCGGACGATCGATTCGGTTCCGCCCCTGCGCTGGCTAGACTCGCTCGGCAGAGCATGAGTCCGGGGAACAAAGGCGACACGCGGTTCATCTTCGTCACCGGCGGCGTCGTCTCGGCCCTCGGCAAGGGGATCACGGCGGCGGCGATCGGGCGGCTTCTGGTCTCCCGGGGCTTCCGGGTCCAGCTGCAGAAGTTCGACCCCTACATCAACGTCGATCCCGGGACGATGAGCCCGTTCCAGCACGGCGAGGTGTTCGTCACCGAGGACGGGGCGGAGACCGACCTCGACCTCGGCCACTACGAGCGCTTCACCGACGAGAACACCTCGCGCGCCTCGAACGTGACCGCCGGCGCGGTTTACAACTCGGTGATCCGGCGCGAGCGCCGCGGCGACTATCTCGGCGCCACGGTGCAGGTGATCCCGCACATCACCAACGAGATCAAGCAGAAAATCCTCATCGTCGCCGAGTCGCAGTCGGTCGATTTCGTGATCACGGAGATCGGCGGCACCGTCGGCGACATCGAGTCGCTGCCGTTCCTCGAGTCGATCCGCCAGCTCTACACCGACCTCGGCCCGAAGCGGGCGATGTTCGTGCACCTGACGCTGGTGCCCTACGTCGGCCACGCCGGCGAACTGAAGACGAAGCCGACTCAGCACTCGGTCAACGAGCTGCGGCGGATCGGGATCCAGCCGCACGCGCTGGTCTGCCGCTCCGAAGGGCGACTGGACCGGGAGATCCGCAGCAAGATCGCCCTCTTCGCCAGCCTTCCGGTCGACGCGGTGATCTCCGCCCACGACGTCGACAACATCTACAAGGTGCCGCTCGTCTTTCGCGCCGAGGGCGTCGACGACCTCGTCCTCGACCACTTCGGGATGGAGGCCCCCTCACCCGACCTGGCCGAGTGGGAGGAGATGGTGCGGCGGGCCGACAGCGCCGGGCGCGAGGTGAAGATCGCGGTGGTCGGCAAGTACGTCCAACTCGCCGACGCTTACAAGTCGGTGATCGAGGCGCTGGAGCACGGTGGCTTCCACCACGGCGTCGACGTCAAGGTCGAGCTGGTCGACTCCGAGAACTTCGACCCCGGCAACCTGCGGGGCTGCGACGGGATCCTGATCCCCGGCGGCTTCGGCGAGCGCGGGATCGAGGGCAAGATCGAGGCGGCGCGGATCGCTCGCGAGAAATCGATCCCCTACCTGGGGATCTGCCTCGGGATGCAGATCGCCGTCGTCGACTTCGCCCGCCACGTCGCCGGCATGGACGGCGCCAACTCGGCCGAGTTCGATCCCGAGACGCCGTTCCCCGTCATCGATCTGCTGCCCGAGCAGAAGGAGGTCTCCGACATGGGCGGGACCATGCGCCTCGGGGCCGACCCGGTGAAACTGCACGAGGGGACGAAGGCACGCGAGATCTTCGGCGAGGCCGTGATCTACAAGCGCCACCGCCACCGCTACGAGGTCAACAACCAGCTGCGGCGCCGGCTCGAAGACGAGGGGCTGGTCTGCGGCGGCACCTCGCCCGACGAGCGCCTGGTCGAGATGGTCGAGCTGCCTGACCACCCGTTCTTCGTCGCCTCTCAGTACCACCCCGAGTTCAACTCGCGGCCGAACCGGCCCGAGCCGCTGTTCCGCGAGTTCGTCGGCGCGGCGGCACGGCAGGCGGGAGAACGCCCGGCCGACGGCGGTGAGATCGAGGCCGTCGCGGAGATCGGCTCCGAGCCGAGCGTCGAGAGCGACGACGTCGGCGTTCGCCGCTCCGCCTGAGCGTTCCCGGTTAGCCTTCTGGTCATGGAGGGGTCGCGATTGCGCGAGCGGTTCATCCGCTATTGCGAGGTGCGCAGCCCGACGGGAGAGGAGCGGGAGATCGCCGACACACTCGCCGCCGAGCTGCGTGCGATGGGGTTGGAGGTGAGTGAAGACGGTGCTGCCGAAGCCGCGCAGGCCGGAGCCGGCAACCTGATCGCCCGCTCGGCCGGTACCGGCGGGGGCTGGCTGATGTTCTGCGCCCATGTCGACACCGTCCCCCACAGGGGGCAGGTGGAGGTGGTCGACGACCAAGGCGTCTTCCGCAGTCGCGGCGAGACGATCCTCGGCGCCGACAACAAGGCAGCTGTCGCGGTCTTCATGGAGCTGATCGCGCGCCACGTCGAACGGCCGGCGCCGGTCGGGATCGAGCTGGTGCTGACGGTCGCCGAGGAGCAGGGGCTGCGCGGGGCAAAGGCCCTGGACGCTTCGCAGCTGCGCTCCCGGGCTGGTTTCGTTCTCGACCACGCCGGGGCTGTCGGCGAGGTGATCGTCTCGACCCCGACGCAGCAGAAGATCCTCGCCGATTTCATCGGCGTCGAGGCCCACGCCGGGATCCGGCCCGAGGACGGCAGCAGCGCGATCGCGGCCGCGGCAGCCGCGATCGCGCGGATGGAGCTGGGGCGGCTCGACGCGGGGACGACGGCGAACGTGGGGCTGATCGAGGGCGGGACGTCGGGGAATGTCGTCCCCGGCTATTGCGCGATCCACGCCGAGGCCCGCAGCCTCGACACCGAGCGGGCGGCCGAGGTCGCCGGCACGATCGCCGACGCCTGCGCCTGGGGTGCGAGCGAGCACGGCTGCGACGTCGACGTGAGGATCGAAGAGCTGTTCCGCGGCTACAAGGTGCCGAACGATTCGGCGGCGCTCGGGCTTGCCGAAGCAGGCCTCCGCGATGCCGGCCTCGAGCCGCAGCGAGTGGCGATCGGCGGCGGCAGCGACGCCAACGTCTTTCGCCGCGACGGCCTCGACTGCGTCCTCCTCTCCAACGGCACCTCCGACGTCCACACTGCCGAGGAGCGGGTGCCGGCGTCCGCGCTCGACAAGATGCTCGAGGTCTGCGAGCGGATCGTCACCGCGGCGGCGGCGTAGTGACGGGTCGCCTGAAGCTGCGGCGGGGGACGGTCGTCTCCGCCGATCCGCTGGAGGTCGAGGTCGACGGCGAGCGGCGCCCGGCCTGGGCCGACGAGGTCCTGCTCGGCGAGATGCGCGAGGGCGACGATGTCGTGGTCAACGTCGCCGCCCGCGACCTCGGCCTCGGCTCCGGCGGCTTCGACGTCGTCCACATCAACCTCACCCGCGGCCTCGAAGGCGGGGGAGAGGGGGACGCCCACGTGATCAAGCTCAACTACACCTCGCTGCAGCACCCGGTTCGGCCTGTGGAGCGAGATGCGGTGCGAGTAATGGCTGATATGGAGCCAAAAGTCGCACCGGTTCTGGTTTTGCCGCTGCACGGCCACTTGGCTCCCGCCGCCTGGGCGGCGGCGCAGGCGGCGCCCGGGCTGCGGGTCGGCTACGTGCAGACCGGCGGCGGCGCCCTGCCCGGATCGCTCTCCCGGGACGTGCGACAGCTGCGCCAGCGGGGCCTCCTCGCCGGTCACATCACCGCCGCTCCCGCGCACGGCGGCGAACACGAGGCGCTCAGTACCGTCGGCGCCCTGGATGCAGCCGCCAGCGAGCTGGGCTGGGAGGCGGTCCTCGTCGGCCCCGGCCCCGGCATCATCGGCTCCGACACCGCCTACGGCCACGGCGGCATGGCCGCCCTCGACAGCGCCCACGCCGCTCTCAGCCTCCGCCTCCCGACCCTGATCTCCCCCCGCCTGTCATCAAGTGATCCTCGGGAGCGCCATCGCGGCCTCAGCCACCACACCCGCACCGTCCTCCAACTCCTCCTGGCCGAGGTCACCGTGCCCGTCCCAGCTGGCGAGCCCGAGGTGACGGCAGCACTGGAAGCCTCCGAACACGACGTGGAGCAGGCACCTGCTGACCTTGGCGGCTATGCCGCCGCCGGCCTTCCGACGGTCACGATGGGCCGGTCAATCGAGGACGACCCACACTTTTTCGCGGCGCCGCTCGCGGCAGGGGCGCATCTCGGGCGGGTGGCGCGGTAGGGGGGACCCCCTCCTGGCAGTTCAGGAGGGGGTGGGTTCCCTGCCGTGACAGGACCCGCCCGCCGAGGGCATGGTCCTCGCCGCGCACGGTCGCTTGCGCTTCAAGGACTGCCTTTCGGCGACTCGAATCACTCCCCATGGCCATCGCGATCAAGCCGCAGACCCCGACCGCTGCGGCCAAACCCGGCGCCGACAAGCGCTTCGAGTCCCTTGTCCTCGACTTCCTCTCCTACCTGGAGCTGGAGCGCGGCCTCTCCCGCAATACCCTGAACGCCTACCGCACCGACCTCCTACAGTACGGCGAATACCTCTCCGCCCACGATCGCGATGCGCTGGAGGCGACCGGCGCCGACGTCGCCGACTTCCTCGCCGTGCTGGCGACGGGCGAGGGGCGGCCGGCCTGCTCGGCGGCGACGATCCACCGCAAGGCCGCCTGCCTGCGATCCTTCTACAAGCACCTGCGCCGCGACGAGCTGATCGGCGATGACCCTACTGCCGCGCTCTCGGCGCCGCGCCGCTCGAAGAAGCTGCCGCACGTCCTCAACTACTCCGAGGTGCAGAAGCTGCTGGCCTCGCCGAAGGGGAGCGAGCCGACGGCGCTGCGCGACCGCGCCCTGCTCGAGGTGATGTACGCCTGCGGGCTGCGAGCCTCGGAGACGATCGGGCTGGAGCTCGGCGACGTCGATCTGCGCGAGGGGGTGCTGCGTACCCGCGGCAAGGGCTCGAAGGAGCGCCTGGTCCCGCTCGGCCGTCAGGCGATCGCGGCGATCAACGGCTACCTGCGCGGTGGCCGGCCGAAGCTCGTCGGCGATCGTCACGAGGCCCGTCTTTTCGTCAACTTCCGCGGGGGCCCGCTGACCCGCCAGGGCCTCTACAAGATCGTCCAGCGCCACGCCCGCGACGCCGGCCTCGCGGGCAGGATGAGCCCGCACACGCTGCGCCACAGCTTCGCCACCCACCTGCTCGCCGGCGGCTGCGACCTCCGCGCCGTCCAGGAGATGCTCGGCCACGCCGATATTTCGACCACGCAGATGTACACGCACCTCTCCGGCGAGCGGTTGAAGGAGGTCTACTTCTCGGCGCATCCGCGGGCGAGCGACTGAATTCAAGCCCGGCGTTCGTCCTTTTCCGGGCATACGTCGGGAAAAGGACGAACGCCGGCATCAAGTAGAACTCAGGCGTGCCCGAGCTGCCCGAGGTGGAGACCGTCGTCAGGCAGCTGGAGCCGGAGGTCGAAGGACGCCGGATCGAGCGGCTGGATGTGCTCGACCCGCGCTGGTCGCGGCCGGTGCCGCCCGGGCGGATTGCGGCTGCGGTCGCGGAGGCGCAGATCGGGCGGCTCGGCCGCCGCGGCAAGTACATCCTCATGCACCTCGACGGCGGGCGGACGCTGGTCATGCACCTGCGGATGACCGGCAACCTGATTCTGCGCGAGGGGGAGGAGATGCTCGATCCCTCCGCGGGCCGGCGCCTGTACGAGAGCGAGCGGTCGACCGAGGAGCGGCACCTGCGCGCCCGCTTCGTACTCGACGACGGACGCGAGCTCTGGTTCACCGACCCGCGGCGTTTCGGCGAGGCCTTCCTGATCGAGGACTCCCGGCTCGAGGAGCGGTTCGCGAAGCTGGGGGTCGAGCCGCTCTCGCCCGAGTTCACGCCGCAGGCGCTGGGGGAGATGGCGGCGGGACGGACGGCGCCGCTCAAGTCCTTCCTGCTCGACCAGTCCGGCCTCGCCGGAGTCGGCAACATCTACGCCGACGAGGCCCTCTTCCGGGCCGAACTGCACCCGCTCTCGCCGGCGGGCTCGATGAAGCCCGAACACCTCGAGGCTCTGCGCGACGCCGTGGTCGCGGCGCTGGAGGCCGGAATCGACGCCGGCGGCTCCTCGATCGACGACTACCGCGACGCCCGGGGCGGGAGGGGGACGATGCAGGACGAGTTCCTCGTCCACACGCGCGAGGGCGAGGAATGCCTGCGTTGCGGCGGCACGATCGTGCGGATCGTCGTCGGCGGCCGCTCGACCTACTTCTGCCCGAGCTGCCAGGTGCGGTTGCGTCGCCGGCCGAAACGTCGCAAAGCGCGACCTCGCTGACTCAGCGGCCATCAGGCCGCTGAGTGACCCTGGTTCCGTCCGATCCATCGCCCATCTTTGGTTTCGTGGCCGGAACCACGGTCAAGACGGAGGCGGTTGTGTTGCGCAGCATTCGCTACGGCGAGGCCGATCGCATCCTCCATCTCTATTCCAAGGGCCGCGGCCGGGTCGGGGCGATCGCCAAGGGGGCGCGCAAGCCCCGGTCCCGGTTCGGCGGTCGCTTGGAGCCGTTCTTCCGGCTCGACCTCGTCCTCCACGAAGGCCGCGGCGACCTCCTCACGGTGACCAGCGCCACCACGGTCGACGGCTACCCGCGGCTGCGGTCTTCCGGGCCCGCTCTCACCGCCGGCGCCCGCGGCTGCGACGCGGTGCTGCGCCTGCTCGATGCGGCCGAGCCCAACCCGCCCGCCTACAACCTGCTCTGCCGCTACCTCTCCCTGCTCGACGACCCCGCCGAGCCGCGCGCGGCCGGGCTCGAGACCGCGCTCTCCTTCCGGCTGAAGCTGGCGCTCGTCGCCGGCTTCTCGCCTGAGCTCGCCTCCTGCGCCCGCTGCGGCGAGGCGGAGCACCTGGTCGGCTTCTCGGGAGCGGCGGGCGGTGTCGTCTGCGGCAGCTGCGAAGCAGGGTCGTTCCCCCTGGACGAGGAGGCCCACCGGTTCATGGTCGAGGGCCTGGCAAAACCTCTCAGCGAGGCTCCCGAAGCTGAATCCAGGGCGCTCCGTCAGGTCGAGCGCGCCGTGGGGGAGACCCTGGAGCACCACGCGCACGTGCAGCTTCGCGCTGCGGCCTAGGCGACGGGGAGGGTCTTCCCGGACCCTCCCCGCTGTTGTCCGGGGAGGCCTCCCCGTCGCCCCCAACGCCGCCGTATGATCGACCGGTGCCTGCCACCATGACCTTCGAGGAGCGCATTTCGGCTCTGGAGGATGAGTTCCTCTCGTCGCGGGCGACCCGCTCCTACCCCGCCCACCGGCGGCGGGAGGAGCCCGACAGCCCGCTGCGGACGCCGTTCCAGCGCGATCGGGACCGGATCGTCCACTCCAAGTCCTTCCGCCGGCTGAAGCACAAGACCCAGGTCTTCGTCGCCCCCGAGGGGGACCACTACCGGACCCGGCTCACCCACACGCTCGAGGCCTGCGGGATCGCCCGCACCGTCGCCCGCGCCCTGCGCCTGAACGAGGACCTGACCGAGGCGATCGGGCTCGGCCACGACCTCGGCCACCCGCCCTTCGGCCACGCCGGCGAGGAGGCGCTCGACGCCGCTCTGCGCGAGCGCTGCGGCGCCGGCTTCCGCCACAACGAGCATTCGCTGCGGGTGGTCGACGTGCTCGAGCGCGATGGCCAGGGGTTGAACCTGACCGAGGAGGTCCGCGACGGCATCCTCAATCACACCGGCTCGCGCAAGCCGATGACGATGGAGGGGCAGATCGTCCGCCTCGTCGACCGAGTCGCCTACATCAACCACGACATCGACGACGCCCTGCGGGCCGGCATCCTGCGGCCCGACGATTTGCCCACCGGGGAGATCGAGCTGCTGGGGCCGACCGGCTCGCAGCGGATCGACACCCTCGTCCGCGACATCGTCGAGCACTCCGAGGGGCAGGAGGAGATCGGGCAGGGGCGCGAGGTCGGGCAGGCGATGCTGCGGCTGCGCAAGTTCATGTTCGACCGCGTCTACCTGGGCCCGGCGGCGCGCAGCGAGCACGACCGCGTCCAGCGGACGCTGCACGGCCTCTTCGGCCATTACCTCGCCCACCCCGCTGAGGTGCCGAGCTGGGATCCGGCGGCAAGCGACGCCCAGCGCGTCACCGACTACATCGCCGGCATGACCGACCGCTTCTGCATCGCCAAGTTCACCGAGCTGACGGTTCCCGAGAGGATGTGACAAATGGCGCTGATCTCCGGCGAGAGCCTGGAACGGGTGAAGCAGGCGGCCGACATCGTCGAGGTCGTCTCCCCCCATACCGACCTGCGCCGCCAGGGTGTTCGCTACGTCGGCCTCTGCCCGTTCCACGACGAGCGCACGCCCTCGTTCTCGGTCGAGCCGGTCGAGAAGCTCTACCACTGCTTCGGCTGCGGGGTCGGCGGTGACGTGATCAAGTTCGTCGAGGAAAAGGAGGGGCTCGGCTTCACCGAGGCGGTGGAGGTTCTGGCCGATCGCTACGGGGTCGAGCTCGAGCGCGAGCAGGAGGACCCGGAGGCCGAACGCCGCCGCGAGCGCCGCCGCCGCCTCGAGCAGCTGCTCGACCGCTCCGCCGCCTATTACGGCAACTACCTTTGGGAGTCGGAGGAGGCGAGGAAGGCGCGCGACTATCTCGCGGGGCGGGGCCTGCGGGAGGAGGTGCTGCGGGCCTTCGGCGTCGGTTATGCCCCCAGCGCCTGGGACAAGATCCTCGTCCGCGGTCAGCAGGCGGGCTTCGGCGTCGAGGAGCTGCGCGGCGTCGGCCTCGTTCAGCGCGGCCGCAGCGGCGGCGATTACGACCGCTTCCGCGAGCGGATCATGTTCCCGATCCGTGACCGTCGCGGTCGCGTGCTCGGCTTCGGCGGTCGGGCGATGCGCTCCGACCAGGGCGCGAAGTACGTCAACACCGCCGAGACCGACTTCTTCCACAAGAGCCAGATCCTCTACGGCGTCGACCGGGCCAAAGCGGCGATTGCCAAGGCCGGTCGCGCCGTCGTCGTCGAGGGCTACACCGATGTCATCGCCCTCCACCAGGCGGGCATCGAGGAGGCGGTCGGGGTGATGGGAACCGCGATCACCCCCGACCAGGTGGCGGCGCTCTCCGGGATGGTCGACGAGGTGGTTCTGGCGCTCGACGCCGACTCGGCGGGCCAGGAGGCGATGCTGCGGGCGCAGCGGGTCGCCGCCGGGCGGCGGATGCGTCTGCTGGTGGCGGCGATGCCGGCCGGCGAGGATCCGGCCGAGATGATGACCGCGGAGGGGGGAGCGGAGCGCTTCCGCGAGCTCCTCGGGGGCGCCGAGGAGCTGACCGCCTTTCAGGTCGGGTTGGTCCTTGGCCGCACCGACGTCTTCTCGCCGGTGGAGCGGGACCGGGCGCTGACCGAGGTGGCGCCGGTGCTGGCGGGAATGGGGGAGACGGTGAGCCGCGACGAGCTGGTGCGGCGCGTCGCCGAGCGGCTCGACTTGGAGCCGGCGATGGTGATGGGCAGGGTGGTCGCCGCGACGCCGGCGAGCGGGGGCGGGGAAGAGCGGGCGCCGGACCGGCGAGCCGCGCCGCAGCAGGCGCCGGCGCGGCGTCCGGCCGAGCTCACCTCCCGCGAGCGCCGCGAGCGGGCGCTGCTGGCGATGTGCATCGCGATGCCGGGCGAGGGGCGCGAGTACCTGACGCGGCTGACCGAGGCGCACCTCTCACCGACCGGCCTGCGCGCCGCCGCCTGGCTGCGCGAACACCCGGAGGACCCGGCATCCGATCTGCCGCGCGAGGACGGCGAGCTCGCCGGCCTGATCACCGAACTGGTGATCATGTCGCGCGAAGAGCCCGCCTCCCGGGAAGCGATGGAGCTCAACTACCTGCTGCTCGACCAGCGCCGCCTCGAGGACGAGATCGCCGCCGCCGGCGAGCGCGGCGACTACGAGCGCCGCGCCAGCCTCAGCCGCGAACGGGCGGCGCTGGTAGAACGCATCGCCCACGCCGAGCGCCCGGCGAGCAGCATCTAGGCCTCCTGTCTGCGCAGTTTTCTGTCTGCGGCGTTTGAGAGGATGAAGTCGTGGACAAAGCGTTCCTCGAAGACTGCCTCGCCGAAGGGATGTCGCTAGAAGCGATCGGCAACCGCGTCGGCAAGCACGAATCGACGGTCAGCTACTGGCTGAAGAAGCATGGGCTGGAGGCGACAGGAAGCGAGGTACATGCTCCCAACGCAAAAGTAGATCCACAGCGCTTGGCGGCGCTCGTCGAGCAAGGGGCTTCTATCCAGGAGATGGGCGATGAGTTCGGCGCGGGGCGGTCAACCATCAGGTACTGGCTCGGCAAGCTGGGCCTCGAGACTGAGCGGTCAGCTCGCCTGCGAGAAACGCGTGCCGCCTGTGAGGAGGGCGTAGGACGAGCCTACTTCAGGTGCCGTAAGCACGGCCACACTGCTTTCTATGCACGTCCCGAAGGTGGATTTCGGTGCGGGCGCTGCAGTTCTGAAGCGGTCTCAAAGCGGCGGCGCTCGCTGAAGAGGACGCTTGTGGACGAGGCTGGGGGACGGTGCGCGCTGTGCGGGTTCGATGGCCATCCGGCGGCCCTGCAGTTCCATCACCTGGATCCATCGAGCAAGTCTTTCCACCTGTCGGAAGGAGGGCTCAGTCGTGGAATTGCGCAGAGCCGTGCGGAGATGGAGAAGTGCGTCCTCTTGTGCGCTAACTGTCATGCGGAAGTCGAGGTAGGGGTCAAGAGCGCGTCGGCCATTGATCGCTACAGTTCTTAACTGCACGCCCCATTCCGGGGTAGCGCAAGTTGATCCGGGGTAGCTCAATTTGGCAGATGCGCTCGACTGTTAATCGAGAGGTTGTGGGTTCGAGTCCCACCCCCGGAGTTCCTTAGGTGGTGGCGGCCTCTTCAGCGCCAGCCGCTCCACCAGTTCGGCGCCCCGCGCGGCGCCGTCGTTCTCTCGACCCCAGGCGGAGATCTCCCCCGCCTTCGCGGTGAAAGTCGGCTCGTCGAGCAGCCGCCGCGCCGCCCACCGCAGCGGCGCCGGCTGGCACAACCGCCATGGCAGTGAGAGCCCGGCGCCGGCCCAGGCTACGCGCATCGCGGTCTCGCTCATGTCGCCGATGATCGGGCTGACGAGGACCGGGGTGCCGGCGCCGAGGGCGCGGGCGACGGTGCCGTGGCCGCCGTGGGAGATGACCAGGGAGGCCGCCGGCATCAGCTGGCTGTAGCTGAGCCATTCCACCAGGAGGGCGTTGGGCGGAACCTCGATCGGGTGCTGCGGCGCCACCCGGTTCGTCGTCGCCACCACCCGCACCTTCTCGTCCGCCAGGGCCTCGAGAGCGGTGCGGACGAGGTGGTTGTCGGAGTCGTGGGCGGTGCTGGGGGCGACGAGGACGAGCGGGTCGCGCCCGGGCGGAAGCTCGAGCTCGGGGTGGGGAAGCTCGAAGGTCATCGGTCCGGTGATCTCGACTCGGCTCGGCCAGCGCCGCGGGTACTCGAGGTGGGGGTAGGTCGCCACCAGCGCCAGCTCGGGGCTGATGCCGCCGTGGAAGCGGTCGATCGGCGCCAGCCCCAGCCGCTCGCGCTGGAGGTTGAGGTCGCGGCGCCCCTGTTCGAGGCCGATCCGCAGCGCCCGGTCGTGGCCGTAGCGCCAGGCGCGCCGGCCGAGCCGCGTCCGCGGCGCTCGCAGGCCGATCGCGAAGAAGGGGTAGCCGGGCTCGACGACCGGATAGATGTGCGGGATCAGCGTCGCCAGCGGAATCCCCGCCCGCTCCGCGGCCAGGGTCGGGGCGAGGGTGAGGATGTCGCTGACGACGACATGGGGGCGGAAGTCCTCGAGCAGCGGCAGCAGTGCCTTTGCCGCCTCGGCGGCGTGCTGCCCGTCCTCGGAGTCGGGATCCGGGGGCGGGAACATCCGGTATTCCTCGGCCGCGGCGAAGCCCAGCCCCTCTCCCTCGACCGCCGCCCGCCGCTCCTCCCAGGTCTCGATCACGACCTCGTGGCCGCGAGCTGCCAGCGCCTTGCCGAGCGCTATCGCCGGAAAGACATGCCCGGCGTCGCCGAAGGCGGCGACGAGGATGCGCCGAGGCGCGGGCACGCCAGATCCTGGGCTAGGGGGTATCGAGACTCTCGCCTGGCCTCGTGAAGACGATCTCGGGGATGTGGCAGGTGCGGGAGGTCCGCAGCAGGAAGCGGACCGCCTCGCCGAGGTCGCTCGGGCGGATCATCTCCTCCGGCGGGATCTGGCCCTGGACGAACTCGGTCATCGGCGTCTCGACGAAGCCTGGCGCCAGCGCCGTGCACTGGATGCCGCCGTTGCCCGCCTCGCGATGGGTCGAGTGGGTGAAGTTGATCACCGCGGCCTTGGTCGCGGCGTAGATCGAGAGCCAGGCCTGGCCGCCCTTGCCGGCGATCGAGGCGGTGTTGACGATCAGCGCCTTGCCGTGCTCGGCGCCGGCTTCCCGCAGCATCGGCAGCCCTTCGCGGGTGCCGAGGATCAGCGCCCGCAGGTTGACCGCAAGCTGCATGTCCAGGTGCTTGGTCTGGATCTGCTCCATCGGCGCCCCGATCCCGACCCCGGCGTTGTTGACGAGCACGTCGAGGCGGCCGTACTTCTGGCGGTGGGCGGCGAAGATGGCGACGACGTGGTCCTCCTCGGCCATGTTGGCGGGGATCGCCTCGACCTCGAAGCCTTCGCCGCGCAGCCCTTCGGCGGCCTCCTCGAGCTTCTCGGGGCGGCGGGCGGCGACGGTCAGCGCATGACCTTCTTCGCCGAGCACCTTTGCGATCGCGAGCCCGATTCCGCTCGATGCTCCGGTCACCAGTGCCGCTCGATCCGCCATCTCCATCTCCTCTCGTCGAGAACCCCGGGCACCCTATCTCTCCATAACATGCCGCCGATGCGCGCTCCCCGCCTCGCCCCAGCGGTGCTCAGCCTGCTCGTGCTCGCGGTCGCTGCGGCCGGCTGTGGCTCGGGCTCGACCGGCTCAAGCCCCGGTGCGGCGGCACCGGCTGAAAGCCGCCCGGCGCCGCCGAAGGCCGATTTCCCGGCGCCGGAAGGAAGGACGCTGCGCCAGCTGCTGAAGGCCGCTGACGGCCACGCCGAAGAACTCGTCGTGGCACCGGCCGCCGAAGTCTTCTATCCGGGGCGCAACCGCTACCCCTTCGGCGTCCACGAACGCCAGAGCAAAGCGCCGGTCAGCGATGCCGAAGTCGCCCTCTACTACGCCAAGGTGCCGGAGCCGAAGCCGGGTGCGAAATCGAAGTCGGGGAATCGGGGTCAGGCGGCAAAAGCCGAAAAGCAAGCCCTCGACGAGCCCGCCGCCGGTCCCTTCCCGGCCGCGATCGAAAGCCTCGCGACCAAGCCCGCCTTCCGCGCCAGGGCGCCAAGCGGTGGCCGCGAAGCCGCAGCCGTCGTCTACGCGACCGAGCTCACCTTCCCCAGCGAAGGCGAGTGGCGCCTGGCGGCGATCCTGAGGGAAGGCGGTGAACTCAAGGGCACCCTGCTCTCCAGCGTCCGGGTCGGCGAATTCAAAAAAGTCCCGAGGCGCGGCGAGAAAGCCCCGCTGATCCACACGCCGACGGCGCAGGACGCGCAGGGGGACCTGTCGAAGATCACCACTCGCATCCCCCCCGACAGCCAGAACAAGGTGGATTACGCGGACGCCCTGGGCAGAGAACCGATAGTCCTCTTGTTTGCAACCCCCCAGTTCTGCCAGAGTCGGGTCTGCGGGCCCGTCGTCGGCGTGGCGGAGCAGGCAAAGCACGAATACGGAGACAAGGCGGCCTTCATCCACATGGAGATCTACAACGACAACGATCCAGGCAAGGGCGTCCGCCCGCAGGTGCGGAGGTTCCACCTGCCGACCGAGCCGTGGCTGTTTACGATCGACCGCGAAGGCGTCGTCAGGGACGCCGTCGAGGGGGCTTTCGGCCTCAAGCTGATGCACGAAGCCGTCGAGAAGGCGATCGGACGATGAACGACAAAGCCGCTACCGAGGAGGAGCTCCTGCAGTCCTTCGCCGAGGAGGCGAAGCGCCGCTGCGACGTGATCGCCGCCGGCCTCGCCACCGCGACCACCGACTTCGAGACGATGCGGGCCGAAGCCCACGCCCTCAAGGGCACCGCCGCCGTCGTCGGCCTCCGCCGCCTCGCCGAGCTCGCGGGCCTGATGGAGTCCGACCTCGCCGAAGCGAAGAAGACCGGCACGATCCGCGGTGGCCGCGACCACCAGATCGCCGACGCGGCCAAAGCCCTCGCCGACGGCGCCGCCGCTGCGGCCAAGGGCGAGGAGGAGCCGCCGGACGTCGGCCGCTCCCTGGCCCAGCTCTTCAGCGCCTGACCCGATAGATCGGCGTTAGGCTCGCTGAGAACGCACTTCTTCCCGCATAGCGGGAATAACCGCGTTCTCACGGGGCGGTAGCTCAGTTGGTCAGAGCAGCGGACTCATAATCCGTCGGTCGAAGGTTCGAGTCCTTCCCGCCCCATGGCTGCAGCAGGGTCACGGTGCCCTGACCGCCAAGTACCGCGCCACCGCCTGCGCCCGGTTCGCCACCCCGAGCGCCCGGAGGATCTTGCGGACGTGCCATTTGACGGTGCTCTCACCGAGGTAGAGGCGGGAGGCGATCTCGCCGTTGCTGAGGCCCTCGGCGACGAGGTCGAGGATCTCGATCTGGCGGACGGTGAGGAGCCGCGAGAGGTCCTCGCCGCCCCGGCGGCGGCCCGGGGCGTTGTGGAGCTCGGCGGCGCGGCGGCCGAGGTCGGTGGCGGTCTCGAGCACCTCGGCGGCGGCGCGAAGCTCGGTCACGTCCTGGGCGGTGCCGGTCAGGCGCAGCGGGTGCCCCTCGGCGTCGGCGATCAGCTCGGCGCGGCTGTGAAGGCGACGGACGCGCCCGTCGGGGCGGATGATCCGGTACTCGAAGTCGACGGGGGCGCCGGTCGCGATCGCTTGGCGCATCTCCTGCTCGACGGCGGCCCGGTCGTCGGGGTGGACGTACTTGGAGCCGCCCGGCTCATAGCTGCTGTCGAACTCCGAGCCGGAGATCCCGTAGATCGCAAAGAGGCCGTCGGAGCAGGACATCAGGCCGCTTCGCAGGTCCCACTCCCAGCTGCCCAGGCGGGCCAGGTGCTCCGCCTCGGCGAGGCGCTCGCGGCTGCGGTCGACCTCCTCTTCGATCCGCCGCCGTTCGGTGATGTCGGTGACGAGGACGAAGAAGCCCCGGACCTCACCCTCCTCGCCGAGATCGGGGATGTAGGAGGCCTGGGTGTAGCGGAGGCTGCCGGAGGGGGTGCGGATCTCACGATCGAAGAGCTGCGGCTCGCCCCGCAGCGCCCCTTCGATGTGCGGCAGGTTCTTCTCGTAGAGGTCCACCCCGAGCACCTCGCGGATGTGGATGCCGGCGATCTCCCGCGGCGAGACCCCGAAGAAGTCGACGTAGGCCTCGTTGGCCATTCGGTTGCGCAGGTCGCGGTCCCAGTAGCCGACCATCGCCGGCAGGGCGTCAAGGATCTTCTGGATGTCGATGGGAGGATGCTCCACGCAGAACCCCTCCTAGGGCGGGTCCAGCCACTCTAATGGAGGGGCGTCTCCGGTCTATCGTCCCTTGCGTGCTTGATCGAGGTGAAGACCCGACGCCTCGCCCCTTTCGGCGTCGGCGAGCCGCACGGACAAGCACTTCTCCCGCCGGGGCGCGTGCTCAGCGGCCGGCTGCGGATCCCCTGCCCGCGGCCGGTCGCCCCGCTTCGCTGGTACGCGAGGTCCGAGCGCTGCTCGCCGCTCGCCGGGATAAAACTCTGTAGATTTGTCCCTAATCAGGAACGGCTGAAGTGCTGAGGTGCAGTCGACCCGGCGAGCCGAGGGAATGGGGAGCGAGGGAGGAGCGGTGGCGGACATTGACGTCGATCTGAGCGCGTTGTTGCCGGCGGACCTGCCCGATGGCCGCGAAGCCGTCGAGGAGGGCAGGGCGATGGCTGCCGGCCTCGAGCGCGGCCGCTCGCTGTTCTGCGAGGAGAAGGGGGTCGGTTCCGAGCGCGAGTGGCGGGAAAGGGCGCGGTCGGAGGGCATCGCCTGCACCTGCATGAATATCGGGCTTGCGACCTGGGCCGACACCCGCGAGGCGCTGGGTCTGATCTACGAAGACGCGCTCTCGCGCGGGGTGCGGCCGCCCGACCGGTTCAACCTGATCGCCGAGCGCCGCCAGGGGCTGCCGAAGGACAAGCGCGCCGAGGCCCCTCAGGAAACCGGTCCGGCGATGATGGGCGAGCAGGACTGGTGGGAGCTGGCGCACACGGTGCCGATCCAGCCGGAGGCCGCCGACAACAACGTCGGCAGCCCCGCCTCGGTCGAAAACGCCCGCGACGCCCTGCGGGCCGGGATCACCTCGATCGGCGTCCTCTCCCAGTACTCCTGGCGCTGGCCCTACTGGGACGACGAAGTCGGCCAGACGATGGTCACGCTGCAGGGAGCCGGGCTGCTCGCCGCCTTCAAAGGCGAGGGGGTCGTCTTCGACTCCTACCTCGAGGACGGCTACCCCGGCGTCTTCCACGACTACGCCAACTACATCGGCTGGGCGATGGTCGAGCGCTACGTCAGCGAAGAGCTGATCGGTGCCGCCTACTCCCCCTCCTGGGGCGGCCTGACGCAAAACCCGGTGGTCAAGTCGGCGGTGACGCTGGCGCTCGAGGCGGTCAACCACGACCGGGTTCCCTTCCTCTACACGCAGGGTGACACGATCGGCAACACGGCCGATTTCGACGCGAACATGGCGGTGCTGAACACCGACGTCCTCTTCATGAAGATGGTCGACATGCGCTACAGCCTCGGCACCGCGCCGATCGCGGTCCCGGTGACCGAGACCGAACGCATCCCGTCCTGGGACGAGGTGGCGACGGTGCAGACGATCAGCCGCCGGCTCGAGGACTACGTGCCGCTGGTCGACGCGGTGATCGACTGGGCGAAGATCGAGGCGACACGCGACCGCCTCGTCGCGGGTGGCCGCAGGTTCTACGAAGCGGTGCTCCACGGCCTCGCCGCCGCCGGGATCGACGTCCGCGACCCCGCCCAGGTGCTGCTGGTGCTGAAACGCCTGGGCTCGACCCGCTGCGAGGAGCTGTTCGGCGCGGGAGACCCCGATCCACAGTTTCCCCGCGGCCGCCGGCCGGTCCTCGAAACCGACCTGGTGAAGAGCACGATGGAAGAGCGCCGGCGCCTGCTGGCCGAGCTGCAGGGGCGCCACGAAGAGGAGGCGATCCGGGGGATGAAGGTGCTCGTCACCTCGACCGACGTGCACGAGTTCGCGCCTTTCCTGCTGACCTCGACGCTTGCCGCGGTGGGGGCCGAGGTGATCGACTTCGGCATCAACCGCGACCCCGAGGACATCGTCAAGGCGGTGGTCGAGACCGACGCCGACGCGGTCGTGATCAGCACCCACAACGGAGTGGCCCGCAGCTTCGGGCAGCTGCTGATGAGCGAGCTCGGCTCCGCCGGGGCGGGGGAGGTCCCCGTCTTCATGGGGGGCGTGCTGAACGAAGACGTTGACGGCTCCGAGGTGCCGCGCGACGTCAGCGCCGACCTCAACGCGACCGGGATCGGGACGCCGGGGACGATCGACCGCCTGGTCGAGGCGCTGATCGAGCGCCGCGCCGGCGGCGTCGCCGTTTAGCCGGTCGACATGCGCGCCCTCGCGCTCGCCGACTTCGGCAGCACCTACACCAAGCTCAGCCTCGTCGACCCCGAGGCGGGGCGGCTGTTGGCGCGGGCCGAGGCGCCGACCAGCACCGGCACCGACCTGATGGACGGCTATGCGGCGGCGCTCGCGAAGGCCACCGGGGCGCTCGGAGAGCCGGTCGAGATCGAGCACCGGCTCGCCGCCTCCAGCGCCGGCGGTGGCCTGCGGGTCGCGGCGGTGGGGCTGGTCGCCGACCTCACCGCCGCGGCCGCGCGCCAGGCGGCGCTGAACGCCGGGGCGCGGGTGGTGACGGTGCTGGCCGGGAGGCTCGAGGCGGGGCAGCTGCAAGAGCTGCGCGGGGCCCGGCCCGAGATCGTCCTCTTCGCCGGCGGCACCGACGGCGGCCAGTCCGACCTGGTGCTGGAGAACGCTGCCCGGCTCGGCGCCGCCGGGATCGACGCGCACTTCGTCGTCGCCTGCAACGCCGGGGTGGCCGAGGAGGCGGCGGGCCTCCTGCGCGATGGCGGATCCCCGGCGCTCGTCGCCGCGAACGTGATGCCGAGGCTGGGGGGGCTGGAGATCGAACCGGCCCGGAGGGCGATCCTCCGCGCCTTTCTCGAGCACGTGATCGGCGGCAAGGGCCTGAGCGCCAGCCCGGATTTCGAGCGGATGGTGAAGATGCCGACCCCGGAGGCCGTGCTCGAAGCGGTGCGGCTGTTCTCGCGCGGCACCGGGGCCCTGCGGGGGGTCGGCGACCTGGTGGTCGTCGACGTCGGCGGGGCGACGACCGACGTGCACTCGAGCCGGGTCGTCGAGGCGGCAACGCCGGGGGTCGAGGACCCGCTCCTGCCTCCGCCGCCGACCCTGCGAACCGTGGAGGGGGACCTCGGCCTGCGGGCCGGGGCGGCAGGGGCGTTCCTGGCTGATCGACGCTGGCTGGCGGAACAGAGCCAGCTGGAGGAGACCGCGATTGGACAGGCTGTCGCTCTCCGTGGCGAGGACCCGAAATGGATCCCCGACGATCCGGCCGAGGCCGAGCTCGATCGCCTGCTGGCGGTCGGCTGCGCCACCCATGCGGTTCGCCGGCACTGCGGCACGATGCTGCTGAGTCGCAGCGAGGGAGGTCCGCCGAGGCTCGTTCGCAACGGAGCCGATCTGCGGGAGGTGGAGCGGGTTATCGGTACGGGAGGTGTCTTCGTCCATCGCGAAGACGGGCGTGACGCCCTGCGGACAGCTCTCGGGCGCCGGGCGCCGCACTCCCTCGCCCCGCGCGATCCCGCCGTCTCCATCGACGGCAACTACATCCTCGCCGCCGCCGGCCTGCTGGCCTCCGAGGCACCGGATCTGGCGCTGCGACTCCTCCGAGGCGAGCTGCTCACCGACCGCGAAGAGACAGGGTGACCACCGAGACCGTTTGACCGCTCTGGAGAGCGTCCTGCAAATGACGGATGATCTCCGCGGGGGAACCAGGGAACGATGTTCAGGAAACGCCGAAACGAGACTGCTACGCGGCTCTTCTACGCAGGCGACGTGCACGGTTCGCGCCTCTGCTGGAAGAAGTTCGTCAACGCCGCCGCCCACTACCCGGCGGAGGTTCTGGTGATGGGCGGCGACCTGACCGGAAAGGCGCTGGTGCCGATCGTCCGCGAGGGGGGCGGCTCCTACAGCGCTCGCGTGATCGGTGAGCGGCGGCTGGCCCGGACCGCGGAGGAGCTCGACCAGATGCAGCAGGCGATCTCGACCAACGGGATGTACCCGCTGATCGTCGACCGCGAGGAGGCGCGGTTGCTCGGGGAAGACCCGCGTCACCGCGAGGCGGTCTTCGAGAAGGCGCTGCTGGACGAGCTGCGGCTCTGGGTCGAGCTCGCCGAGGAAAGGCTGGCCGGCGGCGAGGCGCGCGCCTACGTGATCCCCGGCAACGACGACCCGTGGTCGATCGACGAGGTCCTGGCCGGCGGCGAAAGGGTGATCGCCTGCGACGAGCGGGTCGAACGGGTCGGCCCGCACGAGCTTCTCTCCTTCGGCTACTCGAACCGTACGCCGTGGCAGACGCCTCGAGAGCTCGACGAGGAGGAGATCTACGTCCGGCTGAAGCGGTTGGCCGACCAGCTCGAGGCACCCGAGAGGGCGATCTTCAACATCCACGTGCCGCCCTGGGAGAGCAGCCTCGACACCGCCTTCGAGGTTGACGAGGACCTGCGCTACGTGACCAGGGGCGGGCGGCCGCACGAGGTCCCGACCGGCAGCAAAGCGGTGCGGCAGCTGATCGAAGAGAAGCAGCCGCTGCTGAGCCTTCACGGCCACATCCACGAGAGCAGGGGCGTGACGCGGATCGGCCGGACGGTGGCGGCCAACCCGGGCTCCGACTACGGCAGCGGACGCCTCGACGGCTGCCTGGTCCATCTTGCTCCCGAACGGGTCCTCAACCACTACCTGGTGGCGGGTTGACGGTCTACGCCAGAAAAGCCACCGGGCTGGTGCGGGAAGTGTCGCCCTTCTCGACCTTCGTCTTCAACATGGCGGGCCAGCCGACCGCGGTGCTGCTCGCCACCTCGGTCTTCCTTGCCCTCGCCGCCTTCCCGGGCGGCTCGATCTGGCTCGGCTTCGCGATGGCTCTCGGCGTGGCCCTGGTGATCGCCGTCTGTTACGGCCTCTTCACCTCGGCGATCCCGCGCAGCGGCGGCGACTACGTCCTGGTCGGGCGCGTGACCCACCCGGTCGTCGGCCTGATCTCCTCGTTCTTCTGGACCTCAGGGGTGATCCTCTCGATCGCCTTCATCGCCCTCGCCTTCGTCACCGTAGGCCTCGGTCCCTCGCTGACGGCAGCGGGTCTCGTCAGCGGCCACCACTCGCTCGTCGACGCCGGTAACGAACTGGCAACCAGCGAGGGCTGGCAGTTCGGGATCGGCACCGCGCTGATCCTCGGTTCCTCGGCCCTGCTGGCCGGGGGATGGCGCTGGACGACGCGGATCATGAACGGCTTCTGGCTGGCGATGATGCTGGGCTTGGGGACTGTCTTCCTCGTCCTGATCTTCAAGAGTCAGTCCGGCTTCGTCCACAGCTTCAACCAGTTCGCCGGCTCGATCACCGGGGAAAAGGACAGCTATCACGCGATCATCGCCAACGCGCACAAAGAAGGCGTCGACACCGATCCGCCGTTCAGCATGCACAACACCTGGCCGACCTGGGCCCTGATCTGCAGCCTCACCCTGTTTGCCTGGCTCTCGATCTACATCTCCGGCGAGGTGAGACGGGCGCGCGACACGACGCAGATGAAGGTGATGGGCCTGGCCAGCAGCGTCCACGTCGCGATCGCCGCGGTCCTGGCGGCCGTCTTCTTCGCCAGGTTCGGCCACGACTTCTTCGTCGCGATCAACGGCCTCAACGGAACCGAAAGCTACCCCTTCGCAGTCGAACCGTTCTACACGTTCTTGACCTCGATCGCAGGGGGCAGCACGCTGCTCGCCTGGTGGCTGCTGATCACCTTCGCGGCGGCCTACCCGCTGCTGATGATCCCCAACATCACGATCGCCGTGCGCACCTTCTTCGCCTGGGCCCTCGACGGCCTGCTGCCGTCCCGGATCGCGCAGGTCTCCTCGCGGACGCACGCCCCCAACTACGCAATCGGCCTCACGGTGATCCTCAGCATCGGCGTGCTGGGCTGGGCCGTCCTCAACAACGAAGGCTTCTACAGCGTGCTGTTCGAGGCGGTGTTGGTGCAGTTGATCGCGATGATCCTGATCGCGATCTCCGCCGTGCTCCTGCCCTACCGCAGGCCCGAGGCGTGGCGCTCTTCGGCGACCACGCAGCGCCTGCTCGGGGTACCCGTGGTCGCTTGCGCGGGCGGCCTGCTGGCGATCCTGCTTGCCGGTGTCTTCTTCGTCTACATGCACTACGAAGGCCTGGGAATCGACAAGGGTCGCTTTTTCCGCGATGCCGCGATCGTGCTCGCCGCCGCCCTGCTGACCTTCTTCGTCGCTCGCTCGGCGCGGGCTCGGCAGGGCGTCGACGTCGACAAGCTCGCAGCGGAGATCCCGCCCGAGTAGTGGAGGGGGCGGGCGCAGAGCCGATTGCCGATCCCGTCCTCGAGGGGAGGCGGATCGTCGAAGCCGCCACCCGGGAAGGGGTTCCCCTGCGGCTCCTGGGCGGCGTCGCGATCGCCGTGCTCTGTCCGAGCGCACGGCGGCCTCCCCTGGCCCGCGAGTACGCGGACGTCGACCTCGCATCCGTCCGCTCTCACCGCGGTGAGCTGGCGGCCCTGCTGGAAGGGCTGGGCTACGAGGGCGACAGGGAGTTCAATGCCCTGCACGGGCACCGCCGCCTCTTCTTCTGGGACCAGCGCAACCAGCGCCAGGTCGACGTCTTCCTCGACGAGGCGGACCTCTGCCACCGGGTCCCGCTGAAGGAGCGGATCGGGGTCGTCCCGCTCACGCTTCCCCTCGCCGACCTCACCGTGCTGAAGCTGCAGGTGGTGGAGACGAACGAAAAGGATTACCTCGACATCTGCGCGATCTTCGCCGACCACGGGCTGGGCGAGGACGACAGCGGCGTCGACGTCACCTACATCGCCGGGCTCGCCGCTTCGGACTGGGGGCTGTGGCGGACGCTGGGAATGGTCGCCGAGCGCGCTGGCCGCTTTGCCCTCGACCTGGATGGATTCGGGCCGGGAGCGGTGGTGGCGGAACGCCTGCGGCACCTGCGCGAGGCACTGGACAGAGTCCCCAAGTCCCGAGGCTGGAAGCTGCGCGCGCGGATCGGCGACCGCAAGCGTTGGTACGAGCTTCCCGAGGAGGTTCGTTGAGGGGAGTGCTGTCAGTTGCTTTGGATACCCTCGCTTATGTGAAGGGGTTGACCAATCGTGTCGAGAAAGGGCAAAAGTGACGAGGCCGCGGCGGGGGGAGCCGCGGGCCCGGACGAAGATTTTGGAGGCGAGCCGGAGGCTGTTTGCGCGCCGCGGTTTCTCGGAGACTTCGATGGCCGATATCGCCCGCGCCGCCCAGGTGGCACGGGCCACCGTCTACAACAACTTCGACGACAAGCAGGACATCCTCGCGGTGATCATCAGCGAGTACATGGTCGGCTACGCGCAGATCCCGCAGAAACTGCGGGAAAGCGCCCGCTCCGGCCAGACCTCCTTCGACCTGGTGCAGGAGATGGTGAGGGAGGCGCTGCGCTGGCGGGTGCACAACGCCGACCTGCGCCCGATCGTCGGCGTGGCCCGCAACCTGCGCGGCTCGGGTTGGGAGGAGGCGAACAAAGCAGCCGATGACGCGATGCTGGGCTGGATCATGGCCGTTCACGCCGCCGACGAGTCGGCTGGGCTGATCCGGGAAGACGTCGAGCTGGAATTCGGGGTCCGCGCCACCTACGCGATGATCGAGGCGATCCTCTCGAACTTCGACGTCTCCTCCGATGAAGAGGAGATCGACCGGGTGGCCCGGCAGCTGGCGCTCCTGCACTGGTACTCGATCTGCTCGGTACCGCCGAAGGAGGCGCCCGAGAGCCCACTTGGGAGAAGGTCGCCCGCGCAGGCATAGACAGGCTGTCCACTGTCGCTAATCTGAGCGGAAGTGAGCGCTCCACCAAACTATGCCTCGCGTGACCTGGCCTATCTCGTCCACCCCCTGACCGATCACTCGCGACTGGCCGAAGCGGGGCCGCTGGTCATTGCAGAGGGCGAAGGGTGTGAGCTGGTTGCCGCCGACGGGCAGCGATTGATCGATGGGATGGCCGGTCTCTGGACGGTGAACCTCGGCCACGGGCGCGAGGACCTGGTCGAGGCGGCGGTGAGGCAGATGCGCCGGCTGCCCTACGCGGCAACGTTCGGCGGCGTTTCCTCGCCGCCGGCCGTCGAGCTCGCCGAGAAGATCGCCGCGCTCGCGCCGCCGGGCCTCGGCGCGGTCTTCTTCGTCTCGGGCGGCAGCGAGGCAAACGAGACCGCGATCAAATTTGCCCGGCGCCACTGGGTTCGTCGCGGTCGGCCCGAGAAGTCGATCATCCTCGCCCACGACCGCGGCTACCACGGCCTCACCGGGGTGGTCGCCACCGCCACCCGGCTCGGTCCCTATCACGGCGATTTCGGGGTTGGGGCCGCGGACATCGCCGAGGTGCCGGCGCCGTACGTCTACCGCTGCTCAGCGGGAGTCCCCTGCGATCCCCGGACCTGCCCGGTCTGCACCGGGGCGGTGCTGGAGGGCCGGATCGAAGAGCTGGGGCCCGAGCGGGTGGCGGCGGTGATCGTCGAGCCCGTGTTCGGGTCGGGCGGAGTGATCGTGCCGCCGCCGGGCTACCTGACCCGGCTGCGCGAGATCTGCGACCGGCACGAACTGCTGCTGATCGCCGACGAGGTGATCACCGGCTTCGGCCGCACCGGTACCTGGTTTGCCTGCGAGCACGAGGAGGTGGCGCCGGACCTGATCACCTTCGCCAAGGGAGTGACCAGCGGCTACCTGCCGCTCGGTGGGGTGATCCTCAGCGATGCCCTATGGGAGGAGCTGCGCGCCCCCCGGGGGCGACCCGGCGTCCTCATGCACGGCTTCACCCACTCCGGCCACCCGGTCGCCTGCGCGGTCGCGCTCGCCGCCATCGCGGCGATCGAGCGCGAAAACGTGCTGGCGGACGTGAGGGAGAGGAGCGAGGTCCTCTCGCGGCAGATCGCCCCCTTGCGCGACCATCCCGAGGTGGGGGAGGTGCGTCAGGCGGGGCTGATGGTCGGGGTCGAGCTGGTGGCCGACAGGGCGACCCGGGAGCGCTGGCCGGTGGAGGCGGAGCGCGGTCGCAGGGCGGCGACCGAGGCGCGGCGCCGAGGCCTCCTCACCCGCAGCCTGCTCAACGACATCCTCTGCCTGGCCCCGCCGTTCACGATCTCCGACGAGGAGATGGGGCGGGCGGTGGAGATCCTCCTCGAAAGCATCGAGGCGACCGCGGACCACCGCCGTTAAGGGCTCTATTCGAGGTACTTTTCCGCCCGTTCCTTGGCTTCTTCGATGCCCTTTTCCGCCTGCGCCTTGCCTTCTTCGATGCCCTTTTCGGCTTCCTGCTTGGCTTGTTCGACCTTCTTCCTGGCCTTGCCCTTGAGGTTCTCTTCGACTTCCTCCTGATTTTCCTTCAGGCTCTTCTTCGTCTTTTCGACGCCTTCCCGGACCGCTTCTTCGGCCTTCTTGGAGCCTTCCTTGACTTCCTCCTTGGCCTGGTTGGTGATGCTTTCCGTGTTGCTGCCGCCGCAACCGGACCAGGCGACGCCGCCGGCGCCGATCGCAACCACGGCGATGACGGTGCCGAGGGCCCGCGGGCTCTTGGTCATGTTCGTGCTCCCCGATCGATTTGCTGGGTGATCCTGTCGCAGCCTACCCGCGGTTGCGGACCCGGCACACCTTCAGCAGCTTCGCGTCGAACTCGGGATTGGACTCGAAGCGGAACCTGGCGCGGGCGAAGGCGAACAGGGCCAGGTTGGTCCCCGGCAGGGCGGTGCAGGCAGCCGAGACATAGCTGCGGCGCCTGCCGGCGAACGAGTAGCGGCGTCCGATGGTGAGGTCGATCTGGGTGATCGAGCCGAGCCCGCCGGCGATCCGTGGGACCCGGGTCCGCAGCAGGGTGCCGAACTCGCCGCTGCTCTTGCGGGTGATGGTCAGCGGCACGACCAGCGTGAAGCGCACCGGGACCTGGGCGAAGAAGTGGAGGAGCAGCGCCGGCCTGCCGTGGAGGCGGCTGTTGAAGGCGACGATCCGGCCGGAGGCGGGGACGTCGCCGCTCAGCGCAACCTCGGCGTGGAAGCTGCCCTTGCCGACCATCGCCGAGCCGCATCGCCTCAGGGCCTGTTCGGTCGTCGTCGACTGCAGCAGCGGCGCCGAGCAGACTGGCAGGCCGACCATCGAGAGCTGCCCCTTGCGGTTGAGTTCGACTTCCAGCCACTGCAGCGGCGGAGGATGGCTGCCGTTGGTCGTGGCGATCCCGCCTTCGATCTCGATCCGGACCGGAGCCAGGTTGTGCCGCGGCAGCGCGCGGGGGGCGAAGTCGGCGTCGAATTTGACCCGGACGTCTCCCTGCTGGAGCGTTTGCGCCTGCGAGACGGCGACGCCGGCGAGCACCAGGGCGACAAGCGACGCGGCGATCGGCAGCCGACCTCTCATAACTGCAGGGTAGGCGCTGGTCGCGGCGCCTGGGTGTTTAGCGATGGCTAAGGCATCGCGGTGGGGATTGCGCCTACCGCTCGGAGTCGCGATCGGATTCGCCCAGGTGGGTGACGCGCTGCCGCACTTCTTCGCTCGCCTCCCGGGTCGCGGCGATCGCCTCCTGGCGCGCCGCTTCCAGGCCCGCGCTGGGCTTGCCGCCGACGATGTCGCGGAAGGCGTTCTTGAAGCGGTCGGTGCGGCGGTCGGGCGGGAAGCGGGCCTCGCAGCGCGCCTGCTTCTTCGGTCGCCGCTCGCCGTAGCGGCGGCGGGCCCAGGCGGAGTCGGGCTTGCCGAGACGGCAGGCGCCGTAGAGGGCCAGCGGGAAGACGAAGAAGCCGACGTAGCCGTGCAGGATCCGGCCCTTGAGGAAGCAGATCGCGACCAGGGCGAAGACGACGAGGGCGCTGAGGAAGGTGCCGAGGACCGCCTCGACCGAGCCGTCTTCGATCGTCAGCGGCGTGAAGCCGACCAGCACCAGCATCATCCCGGCGGCCGCGATCACGGTGGCGTCGATCGACTTGCGCCCCTCCTCGGCCCAGTAGACGTCGTCGAGGTAGACCCAGAGGGCGAACTCGTCGATCGTCAGGCCGGCGCCGATGCCGAAGGCGAAGGCGCAGATCTCGGTCCAGGGGGAATTGCCGAAGGCGAGGAAGCCGGCGGCGCCGGCGACCATCATCGTCACGATCCCGAAGACGAGGTGGTGCAGGTGCACACCGCCCTCGGTGACGACGCTGCCCGGCCACCACGAGACCCGTGGGCTCCTTTGCAGCCGCGTGCTCATGCGGATGAAGGCGAAGGAGCCGATGAAGCCGACGAGGACGAGGAAGAGGCCCTGCTCGTCGTGTTCTTCCAGCCGGTTCCAGAAGTCGACGAAGATCGAGGCGGTGGTCATGCCGGCACCGGGGCGGAGTGTAGGGGCGGCGCCTCGCCCTCCTTGCGGCCGATCAGGTCCACGGTGAGCAGGACCGCGGCAACCGCGAAGAACGGTGAGAGCACGGTGTTGGAGACCGCCTCGGCCAGCCAGGCGGCGAGGAAGGTGTCGCCGAGCTGGTGGTGCAGGAAGCCGGCGATGCCGCTGCCGATCGCGTCGCCGAGTACCTCGATCGGAGCCAGCACCCAGAAGACGAGCCAGAAGTTGCCGCGGACCAGATGGAAGCTTCGTCGCAGGGCGGCGGCGGCCGTGTGCTCCTCGATCTCGACGATCGGCCCCGAGAGGCCGAGGAAGACGAAGGCGAGAATGCCGGGGATGAAACCGAGGACCAGCCCGGCCGCGACGATGGCGACGAAGGCGAGGTCGAGGGCGACCAGCCGCCCGTACTTGATCCGGCGGGCGATCTCCCGCGGTCGCGGCGGGCGTTGGCCGCTCGGATGGGTGAGCGAGATCGCGATCGCGCCGCTGAAGAAGATCTCGCCGAGCAGGCCGGTCATCGTCACCGCGCCGACCGCCAGCAGCAGCGCCGCCACTTTGATCCCGCTGGTGAGGTCGAGCGCATCGACGTCGACCTTGAAGCTGAGCGCGTCGAGGAGGGCGAGGGGGACGAATACCACCAGCCCCAACGCCAGCAGCGAGGGCATCCAGTTCCAGTAGGTGCGCCAGATTCCGGCGTAGGTCGCGCCGAGCCGCCGGCCGAAGCTCACCGTCGCCGCCCGCGTCGCCCGCGCCGGCCGGCTGGTCGCCGCCCGCGCGCCTCGAGCCTGTCCTGGCTCGACTCGGAGGCCGGCACCCGCTTCAGCCCGCCGAGCTCCGGGATCAGCAGCTCCTCGGCGCAGCGCCGATGCCAGTGGTGGTGGTCCGTGCCGCCGAGCCGTCGCACGTACTGAACGACGGTGTGCTCCTCGCCGACCGGAATCTCGCCGTGGCAGCCGGGGCAGCGGTAGAGCTTGCGGGAGATGCCGCGGATCAGCCAGACCTCGTCGCCCTCTTCGTCGATCCCATAGAGGCTCCAGCGGATGCTCGGCTGGCCGTCGAACTGCCCCATCAGCGCCTCGACATCCAGGCGAAGCCGAGCGCCATCGCCAGGTTGGCGACCCCGGCGAGCTGCAGTCCGAGCTTCGCCCCCGGGCGGCTCACCGCCGGCGAAGCCGACCAGAGCGCGTCGGTTGCGATCTCGGTGCCCCGCAGCCAGGCGAGGGCCTGCCAGTCGGCCGGCGCGCCGCGGCGCTCGACGACGAGGTGGGCGGCGGCGAAGCTGAGCCAGACCGGGCCGCAGCGCCGGAACAGGTGCTTGGCGTCCGGCGAAGGCTCGTCGTGCCCGAGCGCCTTCAGCGTCGCGGCCGGGGCGGTGATCGCCGCGCTCCCGAGCATCAGGTCGAAGGCGATCATGTTGCGATTGGTCAGCCGCAGGGCTCGTTCCAAGGTCATCCGCCACGACAATCCAACCAGAAGCCGGAAGGGAAAGCTGCGGGTTCGGCGAAATGGACCGCCGTGACCAAGACCGCGACGAAGTCCCCCCAGCTGAAGAGCCTTTCCGATTACATCCAGGAGCGTTTCGACGAATTCTCGCGCTCGCAGAAGGATGTCGCCCGCTACATCGTCGACCACCTCGACGAGGCGGCTTTCCTCACCGCCGAGGAGCTGGCCCGGAGAGCGAGCACCTCGTCCTCGACGGTGGTGCGCTTCTCCCAGGCCCTCGGCTTCGAGGGCTACCCCGAGCTGCAGCAGTCGGCGATCGAGGAGTACCGGACGACGATCGCCGGCAACGGCGCCGGCGCCGGGGCGCTCTTCTCCTTCGACCACTCCGAGATGGAGGGCTCGCTCAGCGCCGACTACTCGAATCTGGAGGAAACGGCGCGCAAGCTGACCTCCGAGCAGGTGGACGCCTCCGTCGCGGCGCTGGCCGAAGCCCAGCGCGTGGTGGTCGTCGGCGTCGACCAGATGGCCTTCTTCGCCAGCTACTTGCGTCACATCCTCAGCCTGCTCGACATCCGAGCGGAAATAGTCGCCAGCACCGGTGGTGAGTCGCTGCAACGGCTGGGCCGGATCGACGAGGAGACGCTCGTGATCATCCTTTCCTGCGGCCGTGCCCACCCGCTGCTGTTGCGGGCTATGAAGTTGGCTCTGCACCGCCGCGCGCGCACCCTGGCGATCTCCGACGCCTCGATGTCAGAGGTCGGCGAGCACGCCGAACAGACCCTTTACTTCTCCTCTAACAGCCCTTCGTTTGCTCGCTCGAACACGGCGCTGATGGCGCTCGTGCAGGGCTTGGCCCACGGCCTCTACGCCCGTGACGAAGCGGCGCACAAAGACCGTATCCGTGCTTACAAACTGAAGTAGGCGATCGCCCCCGTAATATTCGGCTTCATGGCCGAGAGGGCAACGTTTCGCGTCAAGACCGGCCTCGCCGAGATGTTGAAGGGCGGGGTGATCATGGACGTGGTCACGCCCGAGCAGGCGCGGATAGCCGAGGAGGCGGGCGCTTGCGCCGTAATGGCCTTGGAACGTGTCCCCGCGGACATTCGCCGCGATGGCGGCGTCGCGCGTATGTCGGACCCGGCGATGATCAAAGGCATCCAGGAGGCGGTGACGATCCCGGTAATGGCAAAGGCGCGGATCGGCCACT